>CBFGTF010000127.1:0-8371 GCA_965651655.1 uncultured Devosia sp. | reverse complement strand
TTGCCTTCAATCGCTCCACTGGAGCGATTGATCCTTCGGACCGGCTACCTCGCCATTCGAGCGTAGCTCTCATGGCCTTCTTGCCTTCAATCGCTCCACTGGAGCGATTGATCCTTCGGACCGGCTACGAAGTCAGCACGATCCGCATCAGATCGGCGGTATTGCGGGCGCCGAGCTTTTCCATGACCCGGGCCCGGTGCACCTCGATGGTGCGTGGGGAAATGCCGAGTTCCCGGCCCGCCTCCTTGTTGGACTGTCCATTGGTAATCAATTGCAGAACTTCGCGTTCGCGCGGGGTGAGCTGGGAAAAGCCGCGCACCTCGACGGGGCGGCCACCGGCCTGCATGGCGCCCAGATGCACATCCTTGCGCAGGGCGTCGCGGATAACGGTGAGCAGCAGCTCGCTGTCGATGGGGCGGGCCAGGACATCGGTGGCGCCAAGCTTCATCGCCATGACCGCCTCTTCGAGTTGTGGCGAGTTGGCCAGCATGACCACTGGTGTGCCGGTGCGCAGGGCCTTGACCCGCCGCAGGATGCCCAGCCCACTTTCCTCGCCCTGTTCGAGATTGGCGACCACGACATCGGGCCGGCGCCGCTCCATGGCGACGGCGAAATGCGCCGGCTCCAGAGAGAAAATGGTCTGGAAACCCTCAAGACGAAACAGCACGCTAAGCGCCTCGCAGGTTCCCGGATCCGGATCAATGATGTGGACCAGACGGTCCCGGTTGAGGAATGCGTGGTAGTAGGTGTGCGTATTCATGCCTTTGCCCCTTCCGGCAGGTTCAAAACAGAACCGGACAAGCCCCGAACACGCAACGGTCCGCTCGGCGGAACACGAAGCCTCGCCGCCGCTGCACCTCTGCCCAGGTGTCCCGCAAGTGTAGTTTGCTCTAAGTGGTCGCTCTGTCCGATACGCAGGACTACGCGGATTGCGTAGGATCGACTACCTACAAAATAGGTATATATTCTTCTTCATCTAAAATCAATGCAAATGTTCCTATAATGCAGCCGAAAAGAAAGCCGGCGTCACCACCGGCTTTCAGGGGTCAGCCCTTGCTGCCGGACCGGAGCGCGTCGCGGATTTCGGTGAGCAAGACCTCTTCCCTGGACGGTGCGGGGGCGGTTTCCACCGGCTCCTTGGCGGCCTCGCGCTTCATGGCATTGATGCCCTTGACCACCATGAACAGCACAAAGGCGATGATGGTGAACTTGACCACGGCATTGATGAAGAGGCCGATATTGAGCGTGGCAACACCCGCCTCGTTCGCGGCAGCCACGGACGCGACCGGAATATTGTTGGGATTGGAGAGCACGACGAAGAGGTTGGAAAAGTCGATCCCGCCAATTATCAGACCGATCAGCGGCATGAAGATGTCATCGACGATCGATGAGACTATGGCCCCGAAAGCGGCGCCGATAATGACGCCGATGGCCAGATCGATCATATTGCCCTTGATGGCAAAATCCCGGAATTCCTTGAACACGCTCATGTTTTCCCTCTCGCATTGCCCGTGTGGCCAGACCGTGGCCACAAGCACAGTTAACCTGACTTAACGATTGCCGGGCTTTGGGTGCAATTGCAATGGGTCCAATGGCGGTCTTGCACGCCGCGGGCGGCGGGCCGATAAGGACCAGACGCCCCAGCAGAACCCAGGCGCATATCGCCATGACCTTGCTCGACCATGATCCCGTCCGGGCCATTACCCTGGCCATGGACCACATCCCGCAGGGCATCGCCGTGTTCGATGCCGGGCTGCGGCTGGTCGCGTCCAACCAGCGCTATGACAGCCTCCTGGCCCTGCCACCGGACCTGGTGCGCCCCGGTTCGGCACTTTTCGACATTGCCCTCTATATGGCCGAGCGCGGCGATCTGGGCCCGGGCGATGCCGCGCAATTGGCCATAGAGCGGATCAAGGTGCTGACGGGGGCGCCCACCAGCGTGACTCAGCGCCTGGGCGATGCCGGACAGACGCTGGAATTTCATTCGAGCCGCCTGCCCGATGGGGGACTGGTGATCAGCTTCTCGGACGTGACGGCGCGGGTGCGGGCAGAGCACCAGCTCGAACAGATCAACCAGACGCTGGAGCATCGCGTGGAGGAGCGAACCTCGGCGCTCAAGCAGGTCAATTCGGAGCTGGAGGTGGCCCGCGCCAAAGCCGACGCCTCCAACCATGACAAGACACGGTTCCTTGCTGCTGCCAGCCATGACCTGCTGCAACCGCTCAATGCAGCGCGGCTCTATACCTCGACGCTGATCGAGCGGGCGAAATCGACGACATTTGCCGAACTGGCCAATTCCATCGAGGCGTCGCTGACCGCGGTGGAGGACATCATGTCGGCGCTGCTCGACATTTCGCGCATCGACAGCGGCGCCCTCAAGCCCGCGCCGACGCCGATCCAGGCGCAGGACCTGCTCAAGAAGACCGAGGTGGAATTCGGCCCCATGGCCCGCGAGCGCTCCATCGCCCTGCGCATCGTGCGGACCAAGGCCAATGTGCTGGCGGATCGGTCGCTGGTGGGCCGCATCGTGCAGAACCTGGTATCGAATGCGATCAAATATACGCCCGTGGGGGGCAAGGTGCTGGTGGGACTGCGCCGGCGCGGCAATCGCTGGCGGCTTGATGTGATCGATACCGGCATCGGCTTCAACAAGGACCAGCACAGGCTGGTGTTTGCCGAGTTTTCGCGGCTCGAACGCGGCGCGCGCATGGCGCAGGGGCTGGGACTGGGGCTGTCCATCGTGCAGCGGCTGGTCACCGCCCTGGGGCTGACGCTGGAACTGGACAGCCGCGAAGGATCGGGCTCGCGCTTCTCGCTCTACCTGCCGGCGGTGCGCAATGTTCGACCGGCCAGCGAATCGGCGGACAGCCCGGCCGAGGCCGGCTTTGGCACGCTCAGCCTCAAGGTGCTGTGCGTGGACAATGAACGGGCCATACTCGAAGCCATGGAAGGGTTGCTGAGCCATTGGGGATGCGATGTGCGCACGGCCCTCTCGCTCAAGCAGATCGACCGCGAACGCCTGCTCGAGGGGTGGTATCCGGACCTGGTGCTGATGGACTATCACCTCGACCAGACATCGGGGCTCGATGCCATAGAATGGCTGCGGCACAATCTGGGCGGGCACCTGCCCGCAGCGCTGGTCACCGCCGATCGCAGCCCCGCCGTGCGGGCACTGGCCGAGGATCGCGGCATTGCCGTGGTCACCAAGCCGGTCAAGCCTGCGGCCCTGCGCGCCACGATCAGCGGACTTGCCAACCAGAGTGCGGGCGGCAAGCGAGCAGGCTGAAGCGCCAGCCAAGCAGGTTCGCGTTCCCAAGTCACACAATTGTGCCGCCTCGACAGCGGCGGCCAACGGACGTTTGATAGGTCGATCGCAACGAAGCGGAGGTGACCATGACCTGGCTGCCCGACTACGACCCCATCGCCGGTGACGCCCAGAGTTGCGATGCGCTGGAACTGGTGGTCGTGCCCCGCACGCGTGACCTGGGCGGCGGCTTCCCGGTGCGGCGGGCCCTGCCCCATGGCAAGCGGCAGATGGTGGGTCCCTTCATCTTCTTCGATCATTTCGGGCCGGTGCAGTTCCTGGCGGGGCAAGGCATGGATGTTCGACCGCATCCGCATATCGGACTGTCGACCGTTACCTATCTGTTCGATGGCAAGATCACGCATCGCGACAGCGAAGGACATGTGCAGGACATCCAGCCGGGGGCCATGAACCTGATGACTGCAGGACGTGGCATTGCCCATTCGGAACGCACACCGGAGGTGGAGCGGGCGAGCGGGCAGTCCATGCTGGGCCTGCAGAGCTGGATCGCCCTGCCCGAGGGCAAGGAAGAAATAGACCCCAGCTTCCAGAATTTTGCCGCGGACCGGCTTCCGATCGTGACCGATACCGGCCTTTTTGCCCGGGTAATCGCCGGGTCGGCCTTTGGCCAGCGGTCTCCGGTCGAGATGGTTTCGGACTGGTTCTACGTTGAGGTGCAATTGGGCGCCGGCATGAGCGCGCCACTCGACACGACTTATGAAGAACGCGCCATCTATCTGGTCAGCGGCAGGATCACGATTGCCGGTGATGAATTCGAAGGACCTCGCCTCCTGGTGTTCAGGCCTGGCGATGCCATCACCGTCACAGCCACCGCGCCGGCGCGCATGATGTTCCTGGGCGGCACCGCATTGGAGGGGCCGCGCCATATCTGGTGGAACTTCGTGTCCTCGAGCAAGGAGCGGATCGAACAGGCCAAGGAGGACTGGAAGCAGGCAAGGTTCGGCCCGGTGCCCGATGAGACCGAGTTCATTCCCTTGCCCGAGAAGAGCTATTGAGTGTCGATACAGCCTAGAGGCAGCGACCTTCCCGCGCTCCGGTCCGCAAGGCAGGTGTGCGCTGGCCTATTCCGCGCGCAGGCGTGGCTTGCCCATATCGGGAAGATTGTAGAACTGGCGGACGACGTCCCAGCCTTCCTCTGCCGTATCGACAAGAGTGAACAGGTCAGGATCATCGGGCGATATGGTGCCTGCCTCGGCCAGAGCATCGAGATTGATCACCTTGGTCCAGAATTCGCGGCCGAACAGCAGCATGGGGATGCGGTCCATGCGACCAGTCTGGATCAGGGTCAGGCTCTCGAAAAATTCGTCGAGCGTACCAAAGCCCCCGGGGAACACGGCGACCGCCTTGGCGCGCATGAGGAAGTGAATTTTTCGCGTGGCAAAGTAGTGAAAGTTGAAGCTCAGATCGGGCGTGACATACAGGTTGGGCGCCTGCTCGTGCGGCAGGACGATATTGAGCCCGATAGAGGGCGCACCCATATCGGCAGCGCCGCGATTGCCCGCTTCCATGACACCCGGCCCACCGCCGGTCGAGACCACGAATTCCTTGTAGTCGAGCGAAGCCGAGGTCTGCGAGGCCAGTTGGGCAAAGGTGCGCGCCTCGTCGTAGTAGCGCGAGGCGGCCTCAAGGTTGCGGCGCTGCGTCTCGTTCTTGGCGGCCCAGGCCGGCTTGCCGGGCTCGGGAATGCGGGCCCCGCCGAACAGCACTACGGTTGAGTTGATGCCGTGCTCGCGCAGGCGGAACTCGGGCTTGAGATATTCGAGCTGAAAGCGAACGCCGCGGGTATCTTCCGAGGTCATGAATTCATCGTCGGCAAATGCCAGCCGATAGGCGGCGCTGCGCGTCTGGGGCGTGTCTGGCGCCTTGCGGGAGACCGCGATGTCCTCTCCCGATGTGCGCAGCGATGTCGGATGGCGACGTTTGGCCAAGGCGAACTCCCGGTTTGGCCGACGCCACAATTTTGCGCCTGGCCTCATGTTGACGTCACCGCCCCCGGATCGAATCCGAGATGGAAAAGTGGCGACCACTCTTCCGGCAAACGCCTATCAAGGGCATAACCAGCCGGGCTGGCTGGGGCAAGGGCAGGCATGGCCAATCGGTTCACGAGTGTGGAAGCGGCAATCGACCGGGCGGCGCATGGCGTGCTGGCCCGGATGCCGCGCGGACCGGTTGCGGACGGGCTGATCGAATTTGTCGTGTTCGGCCTCAAGCAGGCCTGGGCCTGCCTGTTTGGCGGCCTGATGCTGGGCATGATCCTGGTCACGCGCCTGTGGTGGCCCGACATCGGCCTGCACCGCTACGACTTCTGGTTTCTCGCCGCGCTGCTGATCCAGGCCGGCATGATCCTCACGCGCCTTGAAACGCTCGAAGAAGCGCGCGTGATTCTGATCTTCCACCTGGTGGGCACCGGGATGGAATTGTTCAAGACCGCTGTCGGATCGTGGATCTATCCCGAAGAGGCCCTGTTCCGGCTGGGCGGCGTGCCGCTGTTCTCGGGCTTCATGTATGCCTGCGTGGGTAGCTACATGGCCCGCACCCAGCGCATATTCGACATCAGTTTCACGCGCTATCCGCCGGTATGGATGACTGCACTCCTGGCCCTGGCGATCTATGTCAATTTCTTCGCCCACCATTATGTCTTCGACTTCCGCTGGGTGCTGCTTGGCGGAATAGCCCTGCTCTATGGCCGCAGCTGGCTGCACTACAGAGTGTTTCGCTTTTCGCACCGCATGCCCATGCTGCTCGCCTTTCTCCTGGTGGCGCTGTTCATCTGGGTGGCAGAAAATATCGGCACCTGGGGCCGGGCCTGGATCTATCCTGACCAGGCCAATGGATGGTCGATGGTCAGCCTCGACAAGCTGGGGTCCTGGTACCTGCTCATGCTGATTTCGGTGGTGCTGGTGACGCTGGTGCATCCGCCGCGAGCGCATGCAGACCCAACCGGGCCGTGACGATCTCCTTCGACATGGAACGTGATCAGTATCGGTGCTGTCGTTGGCCGGGCATTCGCCGCCGGGGCGGAAGGGCCGGAGACTGACCCCGCGGGCCCGGTGATGCGCGCAGGCGTCACCAGCGCGACGGATTGATCCGGCGCGACGCAACGACCGTCTCGCAGATGCGTTGCGCAAGGGCCCGCTCCCTGGAATGGACCCATGCCGCCATGACCGAACCGCTCTATTACGTGATCCTCAACACAAATTCGGGGACTGCGCACGCCCTTGGCGTGACGGCGGAGACGCTTGGTGCGCTGTTCGAGGCCAATGGCCTCGATGCCGTCATCGATGCCGATAGCGAACGCGACCTGATGGACCGGATAGCTGACGCCCTGGCCAGTCCAGCACAGACAATCGTGGCTGCCGGGGGTGACGGGACCATAACGGCGCTGGCGGGGGCAATGCTCGATACCGAAAAGGATCTCGCCATCCTGCCGCTTGGCACCTTCAACGCCGTGGCCAAGGACCTGCACCTGCCGCTCGACCTGGCCGGCGCGGTGGCGGCCCTGGCGACAGGAGCAAGCCAGAGGATCGACGTGGCCGAAGTCAATGGAAGGGTGTTTCTGCAGAAGGTTGTCATCGGGCTCATTCCCGGCCTTGCCGCCGGGCGCGAGCACCTGCGCGGCCAGGAGACGGCCGGTGCCAAGATCGGCTTCCTGCGCTACTTCTTCCGCCGGCTGGCCCGCGCCAGGCGCCTGGCGGTGGCCATTGACCCGGGCGACGGAAGGCAGCGCGTCGAGCGGGTGCAGGCCATGGCCGTGGCCTGCAATGCCTATGACGAGGGCCTGGGCAGGTTCTTCTCGCGCCAGAGCCTGGATCGGGGCACGCTGACGCTCTACATTCTCAAGCACTTCACCGCAGGCGATTTCATCCGCCTGGTGAGCGGCATGCTTCTGGGTCATTGGAAGGACGACGAGGCGCTATCGGTGGAGAGCATTGCTTCGGTGACGATCAATACGCGCAAGCCGCTGATCAAGGTGATGTTCGACGGTGAAGTGGAAACCTTCCAGACCCCGCTCCGGTTCGTGATCAGGCCAAGGGCGCTGTCGGTGATCGTGCCGGCCGAAGCAGAAGCGCCCCTGGAGGCGGCATGAAAATCCTCCACATCTCGGACCTGCATTTCGGCCGACATGACGCGGCCTTGGCCGCAGGCTTTGCCGACGACATCAACGCCCAGCATCCGGACCTGATCGTTGCGAGCGGGGACTTCACCCAGATCGGCACCAAGGAAGAGTTCGAGCAGGCGCGGGAATTCCTCGACACGCTGCGCGCCCCGGTCTTTGCCGTGCCCGGCAATCACGATGTGCCAGCGGTCAATATCTTCCGTCGTTTCTTCAACCCCTATGGGCTCTACAAGCGCTATATTTCGTCCGATCTTGAGCCGTTCCTGGAAATGGACGGCGTGGCGCTGGCGGGCATGCGTACGTCACGTCGTGCCCGGCTGGAGTGGAACTGGGGCCATGGCACCATTTCGCGAGGGCAACTCGAGGACCTGGAGGAACGATTCAGCCATGCCTCGCCGGGGGCGATGCGGGTGATCGTGGCGCATCATCCGTTGCTGTTCCCCACCGAGCCGATGATGCAGAAGACCAAGCGCGTGAAGCGCGCCGATGACGCCCTGGAAACATTTGCGGGCCTCGGCGTCAGGCTCGTCCTGTCAGGGCACTTCCACCTTTCCTATGTGCGCAAGCACGAATCCAAGGCTGAAGCACGGGTGGGCGAGCCGATGGGTATCAGCGAGTCCACCGTGGCCCCCATCCTCATCGCGCAGGCTTCTTCGGCCATCTCCACACGCCTGCGCGGCGAATCCAATGCCTATAACCTCATCGAAATTGCCGAGCAGATCACCGTGACCGTACGCGAGTGGACCGATGGCGCCTGGCGAACGCGGGACAAGGCCAGCGAACCGGTGTAGCCGGAGCAAACGCGCCGGCGGATCGGACGCCCCCCTTGCATCCTCGCTCATAAATTCGCATATAGCGCATCGGGAGGTTGGCGCGGACGTGTTCCTCGCCAACCGGGTCAGGTCCGGAAGGAAGCAGCCCCAACGAGA
>CBFGTF010000126.1:0-8465 GCA_965651655.1 uncultured Devosia sp. | reverse complement strand
GCCAAGGTAGAGCAGGGGCGAAACCAGCACCTGTCCGCCCAGGCGCAGCAGGTCATCGACCATGACATGCTTGGCAAAGCCATCGCTGGCGAGAGGGGCATTGCCGACCTGGGTGAGGATGCGGCGATGGCGCCAGACCAGAAAGCCGAGCATGGCGGCCGAGGGCAGGGGGATGAGCCAGGGCAATTGCAGGAACCCGATGACCAGCCAGCTCAGGGGCAGTGTTGCCGCGATGCGCTTGGTGAGGAGGAACATGTTCCGCTGCTCCATTGCCGACACGAACACAGCAATTAGGCCGATTTGGTGACAGGGACGTGAATCAGATTTGCGTGAAGAGCCCGGGATAGAAGGTGACGATGCCGTCCGCATCGACTTCGAGCACGGCCTCGAAATTGGCGGACTGGTAGCGGAAGCGAGTGGCGTCCAAGCGGGTATAGATCTGCTCGGAGCGCTTGAACGTGAATTCGGTGGCGTCGATCCAGGCCATGGCAAATGAGACCGGCTTGTTATCCTCGAATTCTGTCCGCCAGATGGGCAGGGCATTGGTCAGCGGGGTGGGCCAGATGTCCACGTCCACGCAGCCGCGCAGGGCCGCAATCGGTTCCGCCCGGTCATCGGACCAGCCGCCGGCGCCGTCGGCGAAAAGTTCGAGCGTCCTGCCGTCGGTCCGCTCGATCTTGACGGTGCGCGTATGCCCGTTTTCGTCGAGCTTGAGGCGATAGAACAGGCCGAAATCGGGGCCGATTATGGTGCCGCGAATGCGCGTGTCGCGGCCATTGGCGATGATGTGGCAATGCTCAATGGTCTTGAGGTCGAGACCCTGCCAGCGGATGGATCGGTTGAGACTCATTGGTTGCTCCCACTACGGTCACGATGCCGAAATATCCGAACGCTGTCACCGGCGCAGTTCTTCTCCCGAGGGGGAGAGGAGCAGGGCCTGCTGCGACAAAAAAAGGGCGTCCCGGAGGACGCCCTTCATGTTCAGAATTCAATCCATTCAAAGGGTTTTGCCCAGCGCCACGGCCGTATCCGCCATGCGGTTGGAGAAGCCCCATTCATTGTCGTACCAGCTCAGGACCGAGACGAAATTGCCGTCCATGACCTTGGTCTGGTCGAGGGCCATGGTGGACGAATGGGGGTCGTGATTGAAGTCGATGGAGACGTTGGGCTGGGTGGTGTAGCCCAGAATGCCCTTGAGCTCGCCATCGGCATATTTCTTGACGGCCGCGTTGATTTCCTCGGCGGTGACATTGCGCTTGGCAATGAACTTGAAGTCCACGCAGGAGACATTGGGGGTTGGCACGCGGATCGAGACGCCGTCGAGCTTGCCCTTGAGGTCGGGCAGGACGAGGCCAATGGCCTTGGCGGCGCCGGTCGAGGTCGGGATCTGCGAAAGCGCAGCCGCGCGGCCGCGATAGAGATCCTTGTGCATGGTGTCGAGCGTCGGCTGGTCACCGGTATAGGAATGGATGGTGGTCATCATTCCCTTTTCGATGCCGAATTCCTTGTGCAGCACATAGGCCAGCGGCGCCAGGCAATTGGTGGTGCACGAGGCGTTCGAGATCACCATGTCATCCTTGGTGAGGGACTGGTGATTGATGCCGTAAACGATGGTCTTGTCGGCGCCGTCGCCCGGAGCCGAGATGATCACCTTCTTCGCGCCGGCCTTGAGGTGAGCCGAGGCTTTTTCCTTAGAGGTGAAGATGCCGGTGCATTCGAGCGCGATGTCGACACCCATAGCGCCATGCGGCAGCTCGGCGGGGTCCCGGACGGCCGTCACCTTGATGGGGCCGCGACCGACATCGATGGTGTCGCCATCGACGGTCACCGTGCCGTTGAAACGGCCGTGCACGCTGTCGAAGCGGAAGAGATGGGCATTGGTTTCAACGGGGCCGAGATCATTGATGGCCACGACTTCGATGTCGGTGCGGCCCGATTCAATGATGGCCCGCAGGACATTGCGGCCGATACGACCAAAACCGTTGATGGCGACGCGAACTGCCATGTTTTTACGCTCCTAGCGGGAGGGGAGGAGAAAGGGAGGCGTGGCTCTCTTACAACTGTGCGGTGACGGCTTCAACAACGGCCTTGGACGTAATGCCAAAGTGGGCATAGAGCGCGTCAATTGGTCCCGAAGCGCCAAACGAATGCATGCCGACAAAGCGGCCCTTGTCACCCAGCAGCTTGTTCCAGCTCATCTCGATGCCCGCCTCGACGGCGACGCGTGCCTTGGGCTTGCCGATCACCTCGGCCTTGTAGGCGTCGGACTGCCTGGCGAAGAGCTCCATGGAGGGGACGGAGACGACGCGGGCGGAGATGCCCTTTTCGGTCAGTTCCTTCTGGGCCTCGACGGCGATGGCGACTTCCGAGCCGGTGGCGAAGATGACCGCATCGGCATCGGCCGGGCCGACAAGGGTATAGGCGCCCTTGGCCGACTTATTTTCAGCCGAGTATTCGGTGCGGACGGCCGGCAGGTTCTGGCGGCTGAGGGCCAGGATCGAGGGGCGGTCGGCCGTTTCCATCGCCAGTTCCCAGCACTCGGCGGTTTCCATGGCGTCGGCGGGGCGGAAGACCAGGAGATTGGGAATGGCGCGCAGGGCGGATAGGTGTTCGACCGGCTGATGGGTCGGGCCGTCTTCACCCAGGCCGATGGAATCATGGGTCATGACATAGATGACGCGCTGTTCCATCAGGGCCGAGAGGCGGATGGCGGGGCGGGCATAGTCGGTAAAGACCATGAAGGTGCCGCCATAGGGGATCAGCCCGCCATGCAGGGCTACGCCATTCATGGCCGCGCCCATTTCGTGCTCGCGGATGCCGTACATCATGTAACGGCCCAGGCGATTGTCGGCCTGGAAGGGCAGGGTCTCTGGGGTGTTGGTGAGGTTGGAATGGGTGAGGTCGGCGGAACCGGCGAGGGTCTCGGGCACGGCCTTGTTGATGATCTCGAGGGCCATCTGCGAGGCCTTGCGGCTGGCGACCTTGGGCTTGTCCTCGGCGAGCTTCTTCTTGTAGTCCGCCATGGCCTTGGCGAAGTCCGCCGGGAGCTTGCCGGCCATGCGGCGGGTGAACTCGTCCTTCTTGTCCGACTTGGCGAGGCGCGCTTCCCATTCGCCGCGCACATTCTGGCTGCGGGTGCCGGCGGCGCGCCAGCTTTCCAGAATGTGGGACGGAATTTCGAAGGGCGGGTAGTCGATGCCGAGCGCCTGCTTGGCGCCGGCCAGTTCCTCGGCGCCGAGCGGGGCGCCATGCACCTTTTCGGTGCCGGCCTTCTTGGGCGCGCCGAAGCCAATCGTGGTCTTGGCGGCGATCAGGGTCGGCTTGTCGGTTGAGGCCTTGGCGGCGAGCAGCGCCTTTTCGATGGCGTCCTGGTCGTGGCCGTCGATCTCGATCGTGTTCCAGCCCACGGCCTTGAAGCGGGCGATCTGGTCGGTGGAGTCGGCGTTGGAGACCTTGCCGTCGATGGTGATGTTGTTGTTGTCCCAGATGACCACGAGCTTGTTGAGCTTGAGGTGCCCGGCCAGCGAGATGGCTTCCTGGGAAATGCCTTCCATCAGGCACCCGTCACCGGCCAGCACCCAGGTGTGGTGATCGACGAGGTCGGAACCGAACTCGGCAGCAAGCTTGGCCTCGGCAACGGCAAAGCCGACCGAATTGGCCAGGCCCTGGCCCAAGGGCCCGGTGGTGGTCTCGATGCCCGTGGCGTGGCCGAATTCGGGGTGGCCAGCGGTCTTTGAACCAAGCTGACGGAAATTCCGCACCTGGTCGATGGTCATATCCTGGTAGCCGAGCAGGTAGAGCGAGGAATAGAGCAGCATCGAGCCGTGGCCGGCCGAGAGGATGAAACGGTCGCGATCGGGCCATTTGTGATCGGCGGGATCGAACTTCATCACCTTGGTGAAGAGCACGGTGGCGATGTCGGCGCAGCCCATGGGCAGGCCCGGATGGCCGGAATTGGCTTTCTCGACCGCGTCCATGGACAGGGACCGGATCGCATTGGCCAGTTCGTTCTGCTGGGCTGTGTTCGTCATGAGGAGGACCGCTCGCTTGAAAAAATCCAGGATTTCTCGGGAGTGGCGGCAGCGCCAGCCTCCTCCCAAAAGGCGGGTTTGAGGCATAACAGGTTCGTCTTGCCTGTCAATGTCACCAAAAGGCTTTGGCGTTCGGCTCGAAGCCGGAATTTCGGGGGAGTCAGGGTCTCAATGCGGTTGCAATGCCACAATGGCTGGGGCAGGCTGGTCCGGTTGGAATCGTCGCGTCTTGAGGGCAGTAGCGGCCATGAGTGAGACGGAACTTGAAGAGGGCCTGGTCTCGGCTGCCGCCCGGTTCGACCGGGCGCTGGCGCGCCTGGGCACCAGTGCCCGCGATCTCGGCACCCGCCTGCAACGCCATCAGCGCATGGAAGTGGACACGCAGCGCCTGGTGCATGAGCGGGCGCGGCTGGCCACCGAACTCGACAAGACGGCGGCGCGCGCCAAGCGGCTCGATGACAGCGCGCATGAGGTGTCCCGCCGGCTGGTGGAAGCCATGGAGACCGTGCGCTCCGTGCTGGAAAAGGCGGAGAGCTAAGTGCCCGAGGTCAATGTCGAGATCAATGGCCGCAAATATCGCATGGCCTGCGAAGAGGGACAGCAGGGCCACCTGATCGGGCTGGCCGAGCGCTTCAATGCACAGGTGGAAGGGCTCAAGGGCGCGGTTGGCGAGATCGGCGACAACCGGCTGACGGTGATGGCGGGCATTGCCGTGCTCGATGAGCTTGCCGAGGCGGAGCGCCGGATCAAGGCGCTGGAGGCAGAAGTGGCCGAACTGACCCAGGCCGGGCAGGACATTGCCGCCGAACTTGAAAATACCGAGGCGCGATTTGCCGGCAAGCTGACAGAGGCCGCCAAGGCGCTCGAGGGTGTGGCCGATAGTCTGGACGAGGCGGCCATCCTCCCTTAGGCGCATGTCATCACGAGATAGGAAAAACCGGCATTGCCGCTTTGCAGTCGCGGCGCGGAACGCCTATATCTCTACTCGCTGCCCGGCGCGTGTGGACACACATATCCCCGGGGCCTTAATCGATCCTGAGGGAGCTGTCCCTGACCAGGCCCGTGGGCTTGGACATACGGCGCCCACCTACGTAAGTAGGTTCCCGGGATCAGATGTCCCACGGCCAGGGCGGCACAGAATTCTGAGGCGAAGAGGGCGCATGGCGGACCAGGCATTCGAAGAAGCAAAGGCCGCGTTGCGCAGGGAGGCCCATGCCACACGCGCCGCCCTTTCCCAGGAGGATCGCGACGCCGCTGCAAAGGCGGTTGCCGGACATTTCTTCGAAAGTATCGCCTATGCCCCCGAAGACGTGATCGCCGGCTATTGGCGCATCCGGGATGAACTGGATTGCCAGCCCATCCTGATCCGGCTGATGGATAGCGGACAAAAGGTGGTGCTGCCGGTTGTTGCGGGCGATGAAGAGCCATTGGACCTCAGGGTCTGGGAGGCCGATGCGCCGCTTTATGAAGCCGGTTTCGGCACCCTGGCCCCGTCCGACCTGGCGCCGCGCGCGGTGCCGGACGTGGTGCTGATGCCGCTACTGGGGTTCGACAACCAGGGGACGCGGCTGGGTTATGGCGGCGGCTATTATGACCGGACGCTGGCCGTATTGCCCAAGAAGCCGATGCTGATCGGCCTGGCCTTTGCGGCGCAGGAATTGCCGCATATTCCGCGCGACAGCCATGATGTGCCGCTCGATGCGATCGTGACCGAGGACGGTGTGCGTTTCTTCGGTTCGCCCGCATGAGACTATTGTTTCTGGGCGACGTGATGGGCCGGTCGGGCCGCGATGCCGTGACCGAGCGCCTGCCGGGACTGGTCGCGCGCTACAAGTTCGACTTCGTGGTGGTCAATGGCGAGAATGCCAGCCACGGCAAAGGCCTGATCGAGAACCATTTCCAGGCCCTGCGCGATGCGGGTGCCGATATCGTCACGCTGGGCGACCACGCCTTCGACCAGCGCGAGGCGCTGAGCTATATCGAGCGCGAACCCACCCTGATCCGGCCGATCAACTATGCGCCGGGCACGCCGGGGCGCGGCGCCATGCTGACCGAGGGGCGCAATGGCCACCGGGTACTGGTGGTCAATGCACTGGGGCGGGTCTTCATGCCGCCCATCGACGATCCATTTCGGGCGGTGGAAGCGGCGATTGCCGATGCGCCGCTGGGCGAGGTCGCCGATGCGGTGATCGTTGACTTTCACACCGAGGCCACCTCGGAGATCCAGGCCATGGGGCATTTCCTCGATGGAAGGGCGACGCTGGTGGTGGGCACCCATACCCATATTCCCACATCGGACCATCGTGTGCTCAAGGGCGGCACCGGCTTCATGGCCGATGCCGGCATGTGCGGGGATTTCGATTCCATCATCGGGACCGAAACCGAGGAGCCGCTCAACCGGTTTCTCACCGGCATTCCCAATGGACGGTTCACGCCGGCCGAAGGGGAGGCGACGCTGTGCGGCGTGGCGGTGGAGACCGACCCGGCCACGGGACTTGCGCGGTTCATCGCGCCGCTGCGGCTGGGGGGCGTGCTGGCCCAGGCATTGCCCGATTTCCCGGACGCCTGAGCCATTGGCAGATTTCCCCCTTGCCGGGGCGCCCAATTTGGGGTCGGATCGATTTCGTTGTGCCTGGGGCGCATTCAAGACGTTGGCTGACTGAGGAAAACCGGCCCCGGACGCGGCAAGACGTGCCGATCAATCGTCCACGCATGCAGGAGTGGGGCCATGCTCGATCCGGTCATCAATTTTCTCAACGACATCTTCTGGGGCTATGTCCTCATCTATGGCCTGCTGGCCGTAGGGCTGTTCTTCACCGTGCGGCTGGGCTTCATCCAGTTCGTCAATTTCCCCGAAATGTTCCGGGCTGTACTCGGCTCGAAGAAGAATGACAGCGCCGGCATCACGCCGTTCCAGGCGCTGTGCACCAGCCTGGCTTCGCGCGTGGGCACCGGCAATCTCGCCGGGGTGGCGGTGGCGCTCTACCTGGGCGGGCCGGGCGCCATTTTCTGGATGTGGATGGTGGCGCTGGTCGGCATGGCGACGGCCTATTCGGAAAGCACCCTGGCTCAGCTCTACAAGACCAAGAACGAGAATGGCGAATATCGCGGCGGTCCTGCCTTCTATATTGCCCGCGGCCTCGGGGCGCCCTGGGCCGGCGCGATCTTTTCGGTCTGCCTGATCCTGGCTTTCGGGCTGGTGTTCAATGCGGTGCAGGCCAATTCCATCGCGGACGCCATGCAGGGCGCCTTCGGCTTCGACAAGATCTGGGTGGGCGTGGCGCTGGCGGTGCTGACCGGGATCGTGATCTTTGGCGGCATCAGGCAGATTGCCCGCGTGGCCGAAGTGATCGTGCCGTTCATGGCGGTCATCTATCTGCTGGTGGCGCTCTTTGTGATTGCCGTCAATCTGGGTGAGGTGCCCGGTGTATTCGGGCAGATCTTCCAGAGTGCCTTCGGACTGGATGCCGCTGGCGGGGGCATTGCCGGAGCCTTGCTCAATGGCGTCAAGCGCGGACTGTTTTCCAATGAAGCGGGCATGGGGTCGGCCCCCAATATCGCGGCGGTGGCGACGCCCGATCCGCACCATCCCTCGTCGCAGGGTTTCGTGCAGGCGCTGGGGGTTTTCATCGACACCATTCTCATCTGCACCGCGACGGCGCTGATGATCCTGCTGTCGGGTGTGATGGGCGAGGGGAGCGACCTTACCGGGACGCCGCTGACCCAGGCGGCAATGACCGTTCACATCGGCGGTGCGGGGCAGTATTTCATCGCCATCGCAATACTCTTCTTCGCCTTCACCTCGATCATCGGCAATTACTCCTATGCCGAAAATGCCATGACCTTCCTCAAGATCGGCAATATGCCAGGTCTCACCGTGCTGCGGCTCGGCGTGCTGGCGATGGTGGTGTGGGGGGCCTATGAAAGCGTGGCGACGGTGTTCAATGCCGCCGATGCGTCGATGGGGCTGATGGCTACGGTGAACCTGATTGCCATCGTGCTGCTATCGGGGACGGTGGCCAAGCTCACCAAGGACTACAGGGCGCAGCGCAAGGCCGGTAAGGAACCGCTGTTCCACGCAGCCGACTATCCGGAACTCGAAGGCAGAATTGACCAGAATATCTGGAACAAGCACGATCCGGGCTGACCGGGGCCGCCTGCCAGGCGCCCGTCCTGCCGAGGCGCGGGGCGGGCGCTTTATTTTTGCGCCTGCTCACCCTATAAGCACCGGCGAAATCGAAGAACTGCTTATCCGAGGTATCGAATGGCTGGCCATTCCCACGCCAAGAACATCATGCACCGCAAGGGCAAGTCCGACGCGGTGCGCTCCAAGGTCTTTTCCAAGCTGGCGCGCGAAATCACCGTGGCGGCGAAGATGGGCCAGCCCGACCCCGCCTTCAATGCGCGCCTGCGCCTGGCCGTGGCCAATGCCCG
>CBFGTF010000125.1:0-8493 GCA_965651655.1 uncultured Devosia sp. | reverse complement strand
GCTGCGGGAGTAGCTCAGTTGGTTAGAGCGCCGGCCTGTCACGCCGGAGGTCGCGGGTTCGAGCCCCGTCTCTCGCGCCACCTTTTCCATTCAAAATCATGGTCTTGTGAAAAGGTAGGCGCCAAGCGCGCCGGGCGGCTGGTTCATTCATATCACCGTGAGCAAGGCGATCAGGCGTAACTTCGGGCGCGTGATGACCGTATATGCTATCAGTTGATCAGCATGAGGTTCTCCAATGTCCGCCAAGCGTCCAGCTACCGCATCGCTCTCTTTGCCGCTTCGTCGCCGCAGCCTGCTCCTGGGCCTTGCCGCTCTCCCCGTGCTGTCGCTGCCTTTCATGCCGCGCCCGGCCTTGGCCCAGGAAGCCCCGGTGGTCATCCCGCCTCCGGCCATTGATCTTGAAGAGACCGGCACCACCGCTACCGCCATTTTTGCAGGGGGGTGCTTCTGGGGCGTGCAGGGCGTGTTCCAGCGCGTGAAGGGTGTCAGCAATGCAATTTCGGGCTATTCGGGCGGGGCTGCCGAAACCGCATCCTATGACCTGACCAACAGGGGCGATACCGGTCACGCCGAAACGGTCGAGATCACCTATGATCCCTCGCAGGTCAGTTATGGTGAGTTGTTGCACATCTATTTCTCGGTCGCGCACAACCCGACCCAGCTCAACTACCAGGGGCCCGATCGGGGCACACAGTACCGGTCCACCATCTTTGTACAGTCGCGCGAGGAAGAATCGGTCGCCCGGGCCTATATCGCCCAACTCGATGCCGCCGGCCTGTTCGAGGGCCCCATCGTCACCACCCTTGAGCCCTTCGAGGCCTTCTACCCGGCAGAGCAATACCATCAGGACTTCCTGACGCTCAATCCCGACTGGCCCTATATCGTGGTGCATGACCTTCCCAAGATCGCTGCTCTCGAGACGATTTTCCCGGACCATTTCCGCGCCGAGCCGGCACTGGTTGGTATGTTGCCAACCAGCTAGCGACCAAGTGTGGCCCACGTGCCACACTTGCCACCCGCCTCATTCCGGCCCTCTGAGTGCCGGCATTTCGCCCGCTAAGCCCAGCAAAACCGGGCCAGCGGCGGAACGGGGCCGAGTCCGATTCCCGGCAATATCGGTGTCGTCTGCCGCCCAAGGCCGTCCCGGAACCGCGCCGTTAGGGCGACGTTTCCATGTCATCGATGGTTCAGAACAAGGAAGACAGCGATGCGCATTGCAAAAACTATCGCTCTTGCGACCCTGGTCAGCACGGCGCCGATTGGCGCGGCAATGGCCGCCGACCTCATCACCATTCCGACCTCGACCCAGGCCGAGTTGCCGATCGTGGAAGATGTCGGATTTGACTGGAGCGGCTTCTATGCCGGCGTTCATGGCGGCGCTCAGAACGGCTCTGCCAGCGGCCTGCAATATGGGCTGGGTGCCCAGGCCGGCGTGAATGCACAGTTCGACTTCTACCTGCTGGGCGCCGAAGTCGCCGTAACCGGACTAACCGGCAATGGCACGGTGGGCGAAACCTCCTATGGACAGATCCTGGGCCGCGCCGGTCTCGTGGTCTCCGATAATGTCATGATCTATGCAGCCGGTGGCTACGGAATTGATCTGGGCGTACCTGTGGAAGAAGATGTGCTCGCTGGCGGTGGCGTCGAGCTTGCTGTCACCGACGATATTTCCGTGAGGGCGCAATACCTGCACGGCTTCCCCGTGCAGGGGGGCAACGCCAAGGACCAGTTTACGGTCGGCGCCAGCTACCACTTCTAGTCGACGACAGGGGCAGCCTGCCCGCAACACTAGCGATTCTAGTCGCCCCCGCGTTCCGTGACGCGGGGGCGATCGCACTTTTGGCTGAATTGTGGCACCCAAATGGCGCAAGCGTCCCTGGTTCGCCACAATTGCGACATGAAACCGAGGCGTTGCGGGCCATTTGATGGCAATTGTATCAAATTGAACCAGTTCCGCGGTGTTCCTGCAACACCTGCCCGGAAATGGTCATCAAATCTTATCCGCACCGCCAGATTTGGCGTTGCGCGCCCTTGCCACTTCCGCGCCCGTAAGGCATCTATCGACCGACTACGGTTAACTCTATTGGGAGTGCAAGACATGTTTGTACGTTCTCTGGCCATTGGCGTTTCCGCCGCGGCTGTCATGGTTGGTGGTGCTCAGGCTGCCGACCTCATCATCCCCACCACGCCGGAGCCGATCTACGCTCCTGCCGGTTTTGACTGGGAAGGCCTCTATATCGGTGCCCGTCTCGGTGGCCAGTTCGTAGGCGCCAATGCCTATGGTGGCGCGACCGCCAGCACCACTTACGGTGTGATCGGTGCCGCTGTCGGCGTGAACTTCATCCCGATGGATCCGATCCTGCTCGGCGTTGAAGTCACCGGTGACTACAACTGGAACACCGCTGCGACCTCGACCAGCGAGTTCTTCGCGAACCTCCGCGCTGGCGCGATCGTGACGGACAACGCCATGATCTATGCTCTGGGCGGCGTTGGCTTCCAGAACAACGGCACTGCAACCGAGTCTGTCTATCAGCTCGGCGGCGGCGTTGAATTCGCTGTCAACGATGTTGTCACCGTCCGCGGTGAACTCGTTGGCCAGGGCGACTTCTCGTCGGCCGGTGCTGACACGTTCTTCGAATCGGCCAAGGCCACCGTCGGCGTATTCTACCACTTCTAAGTTTGTTAAGCGGTGGGGCGGTCTCCGCCCCACTGGCGACAATCTTGCAACCCAACTCGGCGGACCGATTCTATCGGTCCGCCGTTTTGGTTCTGGGCGACGATTTCCGCTCTGGCTGGGTGCTGACTATTCCGGCATCAACACGCCCATGCCCCACGGATAGGCAGGCAAGCGAGCGGACTTGACCCCGAAATGCATCGTTTGGCCCTGTATCATAGCATTCCGCGCTCCGGGCCTCCGTTGGAACTGAATTTCATTTACCTGATTATCTTGGTCATATTTTCTTTCCCTTGAAACGTTTGGGGGGAAGGTCTAAGCCGTTCCGCATCACTGGCGCATCGGCCCGGCTGCCCCAATTGCATCGCGGCCCATGCGCTTCTCGGCCGCCCTGGCCGGCAAGAGACTAGGCTGCCGCATGACTGAATTGCTCAGCAATTATCTGCCCATCGTCATCTTCATTGCATTGTCTGCCCTGATTGGTGGCGCGCTTTTGGTGGCGCCTTTCCTCGTGGCAGTGAAGCGCCCCGATCCGGAAAAGGTCTCGGCATTCGAGGCCGGCTTCGACGCCTTCAGCGATGCCCGCATGAAGGTGGATGTCCGCTTCTATCTGGTGGCGATCCTGTTCATTATTTTCGACCTTGAAGTCGCCTTCCTCTTCCCATGGGCCGTGGCGTTCCGGGATGTGGGCTGGTTCGGCTTCTGGTCGATGATGATTTTCCTCGCGGTGCTGACCATCGGCTTTATCTATGAATGGCGTAAGGGAGCCCTGGAATGGGATTGAGCCCGTCCAGTTCGACACTGGTTACCCCGCGTCCCACGGGCGCGATCGATCCGGCAACCGGCAAGGCCTTCGGCGCCGATGATCCGTTCTTCGCCGGTGTGAACAATGAATTGGCCGACAAGGGTTTTCTTGTCACGACGGTGTCGCAGCTCATCACCTGGGCCCGTACCGGCTCGCTGATGTGGATGCAGACCGGCCTGGCCTGTTGCGCCGTCGAAATGATGCAGATGTCGATGCCGCGCTATGACATCGAGCGCTTCGGCACTGCGCCGCGAGCATCGCCGCGTCAGTCCGACGTGCTGATCGTTGCCGGCACGTTGACCAACAAGATGGCTCCGGCCCTGCGCAAGGTCTACGACCAGATGCCGGAGCCGCGCTACGTGATATCGATGGGCTCGTGCGCCAATGGCGGCGGCTATTATCACTATTCCTATTCCGTGGTGCGCGGTTGTGACCGGGTGCTGCCGGTGGACGTCTATGTTCCCGGCTGCCCGCCCACCGCCGAGGCGCTTCTCTATGGCATTCTATTGCTGCAGAAGAAGATTCGCCGCGACGGCACGATCGAAAGATAGGGCAGGGGTATGGACGAAACTGTTGTTGTCGACCCGCTCGTGACGCTCGGCGAACATGTCGCTGCGTCCCTGGGCGATGCGGTCCTGGGCTTTGAAGTCGCCTTTGGCGACCTGTCCATCACTGTTGCGCGCGATTCTATCGTCAATGTGGCGACTTTCCTGCGCGATGATCCAAATTGCCGGTTCATCGCCTTTGTCGATGTCTGCGGCGCAGACTATCCGGCCCGCGAATTCCGGTTCGATGTTGTCTACCACCTTCTCAGCCCGCATCTGAACCAACGCATCCGCGTCAAGCTTGAAGCTGACGATGTGACCCCGGTCCCATCGATCTGCGACGTGTTTGTTGGTGCCAACTGGTTTGAGCGCGAGGTCTACGACCTTTACGGCGTGCTCTTCTCCGGCCATCCCGACCTGCGCCGCATCCTCACCGACTATGGTTTCGATGGTCATCCGCTGCGCAAGGACTTTCCGCTGACCGGCTTTGTCGAGGTTCGTTACGACGAAGAGCGCAAGCGTGTGGTCTATGAGCCGGTGACCCTGGCCCAGGAATTCCGCTCGTTCGATTATCTGTCGCCTTGGGAAGGAACGGATTACGTGCTGCCGGGCGACGAGAAGGCGAAGAACTGATGTCTGAAGTCGACGTCCGCAATTTCACCCTGAATTTCGGCCCTGTGCACCCCTCGGCGCATGGCGTTCTGCGCATGATTCTCGAATTGGATGGCGAACTGGTCGAGCGCGTCGATCCGCATATCGGTCTGCTGCATCGCGGCACGGAAAAGCTGATCGAGTACAAGACCTATCTCCAGGCGGTGCCTTACTTCGATCGTCTCGACTATGTGGCGCCGATGAACCAGGAGCATGCTTTTGCCCTGGCTGTGGAGCGCATGCTCGAACTCGAAGTGCCGCGTCGTGGCCAGTTGATCCGTGTGCTCTACGCCGAGATCGGTCGCCTCCTGGCACACCTGATGAACGTGACCACACAGGCCATGGATATTGGTGCGCTGACCCCGCCGCTCTGGGGCTTCGAGCAGCGCGAAAAGCTCATGGTGTTCTATGAACGTGCTTCGGGTGCCCGCATGCACGCCGCCTATTTCCGTCCCGGCGGCGTCCACCAGGACCTGCCGCAGGCGCTGATCGACGATATCGCGGTGTTCTGCGATGAGTTCCCCAAGGCTCTCAAGGACATCGATACGCTGCTCACGGGCAACCGCATCTTCAAGCAGCGCAATGTCGACATCGGCATTGTTCCGCTCGAAGAAGCCTGGGGCCGGGGCTTTTCCGGCGTCATGGTGCGCGCCTCCGGTGCCGCTTGGGATCTGCGCAAGAGCCAGCCTTACGACGCCTATGCCGAAATGGAATTCGACATCCCGGTCGGCTCCAATGGCGACTGCTATGACCGCTACCTGATCCGCATGGAAGAAATGCGCCAGGCGAACGAGATCATGCGCCAATGCGTCAAGAAACTTAACGCGCCTGACGGCAAGGGCCCTGTTGCCTCCACCGACGGCAAGGTGGTGCCGCCAAAGCGTGGCGAGATGAAGCAGTCCATGGAAGCGCTCATCCACCACTTCAAACTCTATACCGAGGGCTACAAGGTTCCCGCCGGCGAGATCTACGCGGCCGTGGAAGCGCCCAAGGGTGAGTTCGGCGTCTATCTGGTGTCCGATGGCACCAACAAGCCCTATCGCTGTCATATCCGGGCGCCGGGCTTTGCCCATCTGAGCGCCATGGATCACCTCTGCCGCGGCCACATGCTGGCAGACGTGACGGCGATCCTGGGTTCGATTGATATTGTGTTCGGAGAGGTTGATCGCTGATGTCCACGCGACGCCTTGCAGACGAGTCGGTGCAGCCGGCAAGCTTTGCGTTCAATGCTGAAAACCAGGCCTGGGCGGACAAGCGCATTGCGCTTTACCCGGCCGGCCGGCAGCAGTCTGCCGTCATTCCGCTGCTCATGCGGGCGCAGGACCAAGATGGCTGGGTCACGCGCGCGACCATCGAAAAGGTCGCCGAGATGCTGGATATGCCCTATATCCGCGTACTCGAAGTGGCGACCTTCTATACCCAGTTCCAGCTGGCGCCGGTGGGCAGGAACGCACATATTCAGGTCTGCGGCACCACGCCCTGCATGCTGCGCGGGGCGGAGGGCCTTATCGAGGTCTGCAAATCCAAGATCCACCCCGAGCCGCACCATCTCAATGAAGATGGCACAATGAGCTGGGAAGAGGTCGAGTGCTTGGGTGCATGCGTCAACGCACCCATGGTCATGATCTATCACGACGTCTACGAAGACCTGACGCCTGAGCGCATGGAAGAAATCGTCGACGCTTTCGCTGCCGGCAAGGGCGACAGCATCAAGCCCGGTCCGCAGATCGATCGCCTCAATGCGGCTGCTATTGGTGGCCAGACGACACTCACCGAAAAGCCGACGGCCAAGCGCGAAAAGTTCGTTCCGCCGCCTGCGCCTGAGGCACCGGCTGCGCCAGCGGCCGCGCCTGCCCCGGCAGCGGCGCCGACCACCGCAGCCAAGCCCAAGGACGTGGCCGAAGAGAACGCTCCGGCGCTCAAGGGCACGCCCAAGGCCGCCAAGGTCAGCCAGGCCAAGGCCGAAGGTGAGCGCCTGTCTGCCGATGCCGCTGCCAAGGCCACCGGCAAGCCCAATAAGGCCATGCGCGAGACTGCCACAGGCGCCGAATCGCGCGCTGAGGGCATTGACGACGGCAAGGCCGTGGGCAAGCGCAAGGTGTCCGAGCCGGCCGAAGGCGGCGCATCTGCCTCGGTGAAGAAGTCCAAGCCCGCGATCAAGGCGCCGGCCGCCAATCCCAACGAAGTCGTCCCCACGGCTGAAAAGGGTGGTGACCTGCAGGCCCTGTTCGAGAGGCCTGCTGGCGCGCCAGACGACCTGAAGCTGATTTCGGGTGTCGGCCCGGTGATTGAACGCAAGCTCAATGCCCTGGGGATCACCCGCTACGACCAGATCGCCAAGTTCAAGAAGGCCGATATTGCCCGGGTCGACGAGGTTCTCAACTTCAAGGGCCGCATCGAACGTGATGACTGGCAGAAGCAGGCCAAGGCGCTCGCCAAGGGCGGGGTCGAGGAATATCGCAAGGTCTTCGGGAAGGACCCGCGCTAAATGACCATTGGTGGGATCGATTTTCGGAGCCTGACCCTCGCGGACTACGCCGTTGGCGTGGTCTATGCGGTGCTGGGCACCTTTATCGTCACCGGCTTTGAGATGGTCCTCAATATTTCGTTGCCCAGCTTCGTGGCTGCGGCAGTCGGGGCGGCAATCGGCATTGCTGCCTGGTTTACCTTTTTGTTGAAGCGGAAAAGCTGATCATGCTCGCTGACAAGGATCGCATTTTCACCAATCTCTATGGCCACCACGACTGGCGGCTTGAAGGCGCGCGCGAGCGCGGCTCCTGGGTTGGGACCAAGGAATTCATTGACCAGGGGCGCGACTGGATCACCAACGAGGTCAAGGGCTCGGGTCTGCGTGGCCGCGGCGGCGCCGGTTTCCCGACCGGGCTCAAGTGGTCCTTCATGCCCAAGCAGAGCGATGGTCGCCCGCATTACCTGCTGGTCAATGCCGACGAATCCGAGCCCGGCACTTGCAAGGATCGCGAGATCCTGCGCCACGATCCGCATCACCTGATCGAAGGCTGCCTTCTGGCCTGCCGCGCGATGGACGCGCACCTGGCATTCATCTACGTGCGCGGGGAATTTGTCCGCGAGCGTCAGCGTCTCGAACAGGCCGTCCAGGAAGCCTATGACGCCAAGCTGATCGGCAAGGACAATGTCCACGGCTGGGACCTGGACATCATCGTTCATCACGGTGCTGGCGCCTATATCTGTGGCGAAGAAACGGCGCTGATGGAATCGCTTGAGGGCAAGAAGGGCCAGCCGCGCCTCAAGCCGCCGTTCCCGGCCGGCATGGGTGTTTATGGCAACCCGACCACCGTCAACAACGTCGAGTCCATCGCCGTCGTGCCAGAAATCCTGCGCCGCTCCGGCGCCTGGTTCTCGTCCATCGGCCGCCCGAACAATGTCGGCACCAAGCTCTTCATGGTCTCGGGCCATGTGAACAAGCCGGCCACCTTCGAGGAAGCTCTGGGCGAGAGCTTCAAGGACATCATCGAAAAGCACTGCGGCGGCATTCGCGGCGGCTGGGATAACCTGCTGGCCGTCATCCCCGGCGGCGCCTCGTGCCCGGTCGTCAAGGGCGAGGACATGATGGACGCCATCATGGACTTTGACGGCATGCGCGAGAAGAAGTCGTCCTTTGGCACCGGCGGAATGATTGTCATGGACAAGTCCACCGACATCATCAAGGCCATCTGGCGCATCTCGGCTTTCTTCAAGCATGAGAGCTGCGGCCAGTGCACGCCCTGCCGCGAAGGCACGGGCTGGATGATGCGCGTCATGGAACGCATGGTCGAGGGCCGCGCCCAGAAGCGCGAGAT
>CBFGTF010000124.1:0-8504 GCA_965651655.1 uncultured Devosia sp. | reverse complement strand
CGTCGAGCAGGGCGAGCGAGCTGGAGACGACCGAGAGCAGTATGGTGCCCAGGATGGCGCCGAAGATTGTCCCGGTGCCACCCGAGAGGCTCGCCCCGCCGATGACGGCGGCGGCGATGACGTTGAGCTCCATGCCGATGCCAAAGGTCGGCTGGGCCGAACCAAAGCGGGCCATGTAGATGATGCCGGCAATGCCGCACAGGGCTGAACAGAGGGTCGTGGTGAGGAAGACGACCTGCTTGGTCTGGATACCGGAATAGGCGGCGGCCTTGGGATTGGAGCCGGTATAGAACACCTTGCGGAACATGGTGGTGCGCCGCAGCATGAAGTCGAAGGCCACCACGACAATTACGAATATGATCAGCACGACGGGGATGAGGCCGATGGCGCCCTGACCGATGAACTTGAAACTGTCGGGCAGTTCGTAAAGGCCCAGCGGCCGACCCCCCGTACCCAGGAGACAAAGGCCGCGCGCAATCACCATCACAGCCAATGAGACGATGAAGTGATGCAGGCCCACCCTGGTCACGAAGAAACCCATTGTGGCGCCGATGGCGGTGCAGGCGGCAATGGCAATGCCGGAAGCCACCCATGGATCGACGCCGTTGAGGAACAGCAGGCCCGCGATCACCATGGCGAGTGCGGTTACCGAGCCGACCGACAGATCGATGCCGCCCGAGATCAGGAGGATGGTCATGCCGACCACCACGATGCCCTCGACCGCGAAGGCCATGGCCATGGCCCGCATATTGGTCCAGGTGAGGAAATAGGGCGAGGCGAAGGACATGGCGATGAAGAGCGCCAGGATGATCAGGATCAGTCCGGTTTCGCGCATGCGCAGCGCCTTGCCAGCGGTCCCCAAAAGGCCGCTCGCAGCTCTGTTGTGTGTATGAGAGGGCAATTGTGCTGCCGCCACGGGTCTTTCCGTCATCACGCCACCTGCTGGTCATTGCCGACGGATGCCAGATAGATGATCCGGTCCTCCGTCATGTCTTGTTCCGATACTTCGCCGGCAATCCGGCCCTCGCGCACCACCAGAACCCGGTCGCAGACACCGATCAGTTCGGGGAGTTCGGAGGAAATGACGACGACGCCGACGCCCTTGTTCGCCAGGTCGCGGAGAATGCGGTGGATTTCGGCCTTGGCCCCCACATCGACGCCCCGGGTCGGTTCGTCGAGGAAGATCACCCTGGGATTGACCGAGAGCATCTTGGCAATCGCCACTTTCTGCTGATTGCCACCTGAAAGGGCGGATGCCGGCTGGCCGATATCGCCATATTTGAGGTTGAGCCGGGCGCCCAGACGCTGCGCCTGGGCCGCCTCGCGGCCTTCATCGATGATACCGGCAGCGCTCGAAACCTGCCGAAGGCGCAGCGCCGAGACATTGGCGGCGATGGACATGTCGAGAAACAGGCCGTCGCCCTTGCGGTCTTCGGAAAGATAGACCATGCCGGCGGCGATGCTGTCGCCGTAGTGGTTCAGCGTCAGTTTCTGTCCCATCAGCCAGACATCACCGCTGACCTCCCCTTCAAGCCGGCAGATGCCCTTGACGATTTCGCTGCGTCCGGCGCCGATCAGGCCGGCCAGGCCCAGGATTTCGCCCTTGCGCACGGCCAGGGAAATGTCGCGAAAGCGTCTCGCCTCGGTCAGGCCACGCACGTCGAGAATGATCTCGTCGGACCGGTCTTCCGGCCGCTGCTTGGGCGGGTAGAGGTCATTGATGACCCGACCGACCATGGCGCTGACGACTGCGCCGGGCGAAGTCTCGGCCACATTCATGGTGGTGATGTATTGCCCATCGCGAAACACCGTCACACGGTCGCAATTGTCGAATATCTCGGCCATGCGATGGGTTATGTAGATGATGGAAATGCCCTGTGCGGCCAGGTTGCGCATGATCTCGAACAGCACCTTGGCCTCACGCTCGGTGAGCGCGGCGGTGGGTTCATCCAGGATCAGCACCCGGCAATCGAGCGTCAGCGCCTTGGCGATCTCGACCAGTTGCTGCTGGGAAATCGAGAGCGTGCGCACCATGGCGGCGGGGTCGATGTCCCCCAGCCGGTGCAGAACCTGAGCGGCTTTGGCCCGCAGCGCTGCATAATTCATCAGTAGCGCGCGGCTGGCATTGGTCGCGGCCATGAAGATGTTCTCGGCGACCGTTATGTCGGGACAGAGCGCGATCTCCTGGTGAACGAAGCCGATGCCCAGCTTCTGGGCCATGGCCGGAGACCTGATGGCGACCACCTGTCCATCAATCTCAAGGGTGCCGCTGTCGGGCTGGAGAATGCCATCGATGACATTCATCAGCGTCGACTTGCCGGCCCCGTTTTCGCCGGCCAGGGCGTGAATTTCGCCACGTCGGAGCTCGAAATCAACGCCGCGCAGGGCGCGGATCGACCCGAAGGACTTGCTGAGGCCGGTGATCTTGAGGATCGGAATTTGTGCCGCGTCCACAGACATGTCCGCTGACCTTGTGCTGAACTATTTCGGAGGGACCGCGCCGCCCGGGGGCGACGCGGTGGCTTGCATTCCGGACGCTAGTTGGGATCGCGGCCTTCCATGTAGACATTGAGGTCGAAGGAGTCGGCATTGTCCTTGGTGATGACGGCGAAGCCGTTATCGATGAAGGGCACCTGCATGGGATTGTAGCCGGACACCTTGTAGTCGTTGAACGGATCGAACAACTCGGGATGGGCACCCATGAAGGTGACCATGAAGCCCATGAAGCCCTGCACACCCTGATTGGGGTTGAGCGCCATGTGGATATTGCCGGCCCGGATGTGCTCAAGCGTGGTCGGGGTCACATCGGCATGCATGATCAGCACATCGGCATTGGCTTCAAGCACAGCGGTCACGGCGCCTTCGGCGGAACCGGCTTCGGGGATCCAGAGAGCTGCCAGTTCTGGATTGGCCTGCAGGATCGAGGCGGTGGCGCGATAGGCCGCGTTGCTGTCCTGATTGGTGGCCTGGCGGCCAACCAGTTCCATATTGGGGTAGTTTGCTTCCATATAGTCGATCAGCGCAGTCACACGCAGGTCGTGGTTGCTCTGGCCGGGATTTTCCAGCACGGCATACTGGGCGGCATCACCGACCTGGGCGACGATTTCCTCGGCCGCAAACTTGGCTTCCGCCAGATTGTCCGAAGTGACATAGGCGGTGCGCTTGGAATTGGGCGAGTCAGCGGCAAAGGTGGTGACGGAGACGCCGCCGTCGATAGCGCGGTTGATGGGTTCGATGAACGGGTCCGACTGCATGGGATGGAGCAGGATGCCCGCCGGCGCCTTGACCAGATCCTGCTCGAAGGAGGCGATCTGCTTGGTGATGTCATAGTCCGGCGTGCCCGAGAATATCGTCTCGCAGCCCATGGCCTCCGCCGCCTGCTTGAAGCCCTGGTAGACGGGTACCCAATAGGGGTGCGCCGACACCATGACATTCATGATGTAGGTCTCGCCGGGGGCGCATTTGAACCCCTCCTGCGCAAGAGCATTGCCGGGGATCAGGGCCATGCCCATCAATGCCGTGACGGCAATTCCGGTCAATCCAAAGGTCTTCATTTCGTCTCCTCCACTTTCCCTCCGCGCCCAGGCCGACCTTATGGTTCATGTCCTTGCGCAAGAAATTTCACATTGCGAATTTTCTCGCAATAGCTGGATACAAACAGTTGGACCCGATGGAGTCAAGAAGTGTGCAAGAAAAATTTAATGCTGAAATTTATTGCACCGTATGGGTTTTGTCCAGCGGCGTGATGGGACGGATTGCTCGATCCCAAAACTCCGTCGCATCAGCAAAGAGGTGCCGGAGCCCTAGAAAACCGAACGGTCGCGGGCGACGATCTCGGCCAGAAATTCGGAGACCAGGGCCACGCGCGTGGACGTCCGCAAGTCTTCATGACGGACGGTCCAGTACGACCGCGTCAGCCGGTGTTGCGGCAGCACTTCGACCAGATTGGCGTCGCCCCGTGCCATGAAGGCGTGAAGAATGCCGATGCCGGCGCCCGAGCGCACGGCCTCGGTCTGCCCCATGGCCGAGGAGATTGCCAGGGTGGATCGCCAGCCGGCGAAGAACTCGCCGGTATAGTCAAGGGATGCGGTGTAGAGCAGGTCTTCGACATAGCCCACCAGCCTGTGTGAGCGCAGGTCGGCAAGAGCGGCAGGAATGCCATATCGGTCGAGATAGGTTCGCGCCGCGTATAGGCCGAGCGAATAGTCGGTGAGCTTGCGCGCGACCAGACGTCCCTCGCGCGGCCGCTCCAACGTGACGGCGATGTCGGCCTCTCGTCGGGACAATGAGAAGGCCCTGGGTACCGGGACCAGTTCGATCCGCAGGCGCGGGTGGCGCTGGGTGAGTTCGGCCAGCCTTGGCGCCAGGAATGCCACCCCAAAGCCATCGGGGGCGCCAATGCGGACCGTGCCTTCAGTGGCATTGTCGGCTCCTGCTGTTTCGCTGGCGGCCAGGCTGGCGCTTTCCATGGCCTCGGCATGGGCCAGAAACCGCTCCCCTTGTGCCGTCAATTCGGTGCCATTGGTGCGTCGCTGAAACAGCGAGGTGCCAAGCCCCTGTTCGAGTGCGTTGAGGCGGCGCGCCACGGTCGCATGATTGAGCCCAAGCGCGCGGGACGCACCCAGGATCTGCCCATTGCGGGCTACGGCGAGAAAAATGCGTACATCGTCCCAATTCATTGTTCTACGCTTTCTGCACAACGGATCATGGATCAGTGGCGTTGATGTGCGCAGATCATAGTGTGACTGTCCTTCCGAACCAAGGAGGTCATCATGCGCAGTATCGGGCACTTCATCGACGGCGTCGAAACGTCAGGCAGTTCGACCGAATTTCAGGACGTGTTCAACCCCGCCACCGGAGAGGTTCAGGCGCGTGTGGCACTTGCCACCCAGTCCGATCTCGACGCCGCCGTCGCCGCTGCTGCCGCCGCGCAGCCGCGCTGGGCGGCGACAAATCCCCAGCGTCGTGCCCGGGTGTTCTTCAATTTTGTGGCGCTGATCAACCAGCACATGCAGGAGCTGGCTGAATTGCTGAGTGCCGAGCATGGCAAGACCGTGGAGGATGCGAAGGGTGACATCGTGCGCGGGCTCGAAGTGGCCGAGTTCGTCGCAGGCGCGCCCCATCTGCTCAAGGGCGAGTTCACCGATGGGGCGGGGCCGGGGATCGACATGTATTCCATGCGCCAGCCCGTCGGCATCGGGGCCGGCATCACGCCGTTCAATTTCCCGGCAATGATCCCGCTCTGGATGCTCTCGCCCGCGATCGCGGCCGGCAATGCCTTCATTCTCAAGCCCTCGGAGCGCGATCCATCCGTGCCGGTGCGCCTGGCCCAGCTGGCCATCGAGGCTGGTCTGCCCAAGGGCATTCTCAATGTGGTGCATGGCGGCAAGGAGGTCGTTGACGGTATCCTGGCCCATGAAAAGATCGAGGCGATCAGCTTTGTCGGCTCGACCCCGATTGCCCGCTACGTCTATGGAACGGCAGCGACGAATGGCAAGCGCGTGCAGGCGTTTGGCGGCGCGAAGAACCACATGGTCATCATGCCCGACGCGGACATGGACAAGGCCGCCGACGCCCTGATGGGTGCAGGCTATGGCTCGGCGGGGGAGCGCTGCATGGCGATCTCGGTGGCCGTTCCTGTAGGGGATGGAACCGCTGACCGCATCGTTGCGGCCCTCAAGCCCCGCATCGAAAAGCTTAGGATCGGGCCGGCCACCGACAGTGCTTCGGAGATGGGTCCTGTCATCACAAAGGCCAGCCAGGACCGTATCAACGCACTGGTCGACAGGGGCGTCGAACAGGGAGCAGAGCTGGTCGTCGACGGACGCGGCTTTTCGCTTCAGGGTTATGAGAACGGTTATTTCGTCGGGGCGAGCCTCTTCGACCGCGTGACACCGGACATGGATATCTACAAGGAAGAGATCTTCGGTCCCGTGCTCAGCGTGGTGCGCGCCCAGAGCTATGAGGATGCGCTGAACCTGGTCATCGACAATCCCTATGGCAATGGCACGGCGATCTTCACGCGGGATGGCGACGCGGCGCGGGACTTTGCGGCGCGGGTCAATATAGGGATGGTAGGGGTCAATGTGCCGGTGCCGGTGCCGCTGGCCTATCACAGCTTTGGCGGCTGGAAGGCCAGCGCCTTTGGTGATCTCAACCAGCATGGGACAGACGCCATGCGGTTCTGGACGCGCACCAAGACCGTCACGGCCCGCTGGCCCAGTGGCATCAAGGATGGCGCCGAATTCCAGATGCCGACCATGCGATAGGCACGCCCCGTCTGGTCCTCGCCGCCTAGAGCATGAAGTCGGCGAGGTCCATTTCCGGTTCTGCTGCGGTATCGTCATTGGCCGGCGGCGCAGCGGATGTTGCCTTGGGGAACAACCGGTCATGCGCCTGCCGTTCGGCTTCCATAGTATAGGTCTTGCGCAGCCCGGCCAGCACCTCGGTTAGGGAGGCCGAGAGGCGGGCGGGTGCGGGGTCGCTCGAGAGGGCCGCAATTGCAATGGCGATATCGTCCATGGTCTCGGCCATGGCCGACTGACCAGAGAGACCGGCGGCCGCATGCTCGAGCAGTTTGATGACCTTAGGGCCATCGCTATGCAACCGCGCGAGGGCGGCGGCCATGTGCTGGTCAAGACGCGCGAGAATATCCAGGGCCAGATTGGCCTGGATTTCCAGTTCGCCGATCTGACCGGCGCCCTGGCCCGAGGCCGCGCCGAACGATCCCGCAAGGGTGGACGATTCGCCGAGTCTGGCCATGGCGGCCTCGGCAGCTACCACGGTCTCGCTGGTCAATTCACGCAATTGCGTGGCGATGACGGTGAGCGAGGCGCCCCGCGGCCCGAGCTGGGCGCAGCGTACGGCGGCGTTGAGGCTCACAAGGCGCATATTGGCCTCGATTTCCTGGACGGCCTCAACATGTTCGAGCAGCACGCGCACCGTTTCCTGGACGGCGGTGGCCACGATTTCGAGCTTGGCACGCTCGGCCTCGAAGTCGGACAGGATGGTCACAGCGGTCCGCAATTGTGCCGACAGGCTGGCAATGGCGGAACTCTTGCCCCTGTCGTCACCATCAAAGTCACGGCTGCGGTCCATGATGGTACCGGCGTCGGCAGCCAGGGCCGAAAGGTCGGCTTCGGCCTGCTCGACCTCCTGGGCAAAGCTGGCGGCCGTCTGGGTGAGCTGGGTGTGTTGCAGCGTCGCGATTGCGGCCAGGGCGGCGGTCTGGTCGTCAGCGTCGAGCGTGTGGCCCATCACCGATCGACCATCCATCACATCGGCCAGCGTCGCCAGGCCCGCTTCCACATGCTCAATGCGCTGGCGCGTGGCGTCGCCTACCTGCAGGGACATCACTGCGCTGCCGATGCGGCCGACGATCTGGCGGGACACGCGGCCAGTCTCGGCGCTGCCATGCAGCGCCGCGCTGCGTTGCTGACCCAAGGCCTCCAGGGTGGTGGCAAGGCTTGAACCGAGATGGGACAAGGTGTGGGCGTGCGCCGTCTCGAAACGGGCCCGCTGGCCAGCGGCCCGGTCCACTTCCGATGTGAGTTGCCGATAGACCTGGGCAAAGTCCTGGATAGTCTGATTGGCCGAGTCCGAGAGTGTGGCAATGTCCGTGGTGAAGACGTCGAAATCATCGCTGTCGCCGACGATGCCGGCGGCGGTGACACGGGCATTGACCGAGACGATACCCATCATCTTGACGGCCCGCTTGAGGTCGGAAATGGGGCTGCTGGCGGCGGCAACCACTTCGATCAGCCGCGCCAGGTCGGCCTTTTCCTGCGCGAAGGTTGTGGCGAGTTGTTCGGCTCGGGCGGCCACGGCGCTCAGGTGACCGCTGGCCTCATCGACTTCGGCGCCACCAAGGGTTTCGGGCAATGCCTCGAACAGCTTGCTCAGCGTATTGAGCAGGCTGGCGCCCTCGGTCAGGCGCGCGCCGACCGAAACGAAGGCATTCTCGATGTCCTGCCGAGGGCGGGCCAGTTCATCGGCGAGCCGGCGGATGGCTTGTGGATCGGCGAGCTTGCTCACTGGTTTCCTCCCGCGCTGGTCGCGGTCTTGCGGCCAAAGGCGATGATCTCGCCGGCCATCTTGTTGAGCGGTAGCGTCTTGCCGGCGCCACCGCGCAGGATGGCTTCCTTGGGCATGCCGAAGACGACGCAGCTGGCCTCGTCCTGCGCAATGGTCGGGCTGCCCATCTGGCGCATTTCCAGAAGGCCCCTGGCGCCATCGTCGCCCATGCCAGTCAGGATCATGCCCAGGGCATTTTTGCCGGCGGATTGCGCCGTGGAGCGGAACAGCACATCGACCGAAGGCCGGTGGCGCGACACATGCGGACCTTCCTGGATCTTGACCGTGTAGCGCGACCCATTGCGCACCAGCAGCATGTGCAGGTTGCCCGGAGCGATCAGCACCTGGCCGGCCTGCACCAGGTCGCCGTCTGCGGCCTCCTTGACCCGGACCGCGCAGCTCGAGTCGAGGCGGCGGGCAAAGGCGGTGGT
>CBFGTF010000123.1:0-8548 GCA_965651655.1 uncultured Devosia sp. | reverse complement strand
ATTGACAGTGTGGGCGGTTGGCGCGACACCCCCACCCTGCTCGATTCAACGGACTTAGCATTGCTAAGTCCTATCTCGCTTCCCTCCCCTCAGGGGGGAGGGTGGGCAGGAGCCGAGGACGCAAATGATGCCCCCTCGGGTGAAGCCCGAGGGTAACGCGCGGAGACTCATTCGCCTCCGGCTATCGCCTTCGCAAAATCCTTGGCCTCGAACGGCTCCAGATCGGCCACGCCTTCGCCCACGCCGATGAAATGGACCGGCAGGCCGAACTTTCTGGCGATGGCGACGAGGATGCCGCCGCGGGCGGTGCCGTCGAGCTTGGTCATGACGAGGCCGGTAACCCCCGCGCGGGCGCCGAAAATCTCGACCTGCTTGAGCGCATTCTGCCCGGTTGTGGCGTCGAGGGTAAGAAGGGTGGCGTGCGGGGCGGTGGGGTCGACCTTCCGGATGACGCGGATGACCTTTTCCAGTTCCCCCATCAGCTCTTCGCGGTTCTGGAGGCGCCCGGCCGTATCGATGATCAGCACATCGCGGGCTTCGGCCCGGGCCTGGGTGACCGCATCGAAGGCAAGGCCCGAGGCGTCGGAGCCGGCGGGCCTTGAGATCACCGGGGCGCCGGTGCGCTGGCCCCAGACCTGCAATTGCTCGATGGCGGCGGCGCGGAACGTGTCGCCAGCGGCCAGCATGACCGATCTGCCCTCGGCGGCGAATTTCTGCGCCAGCTTGCCGATCGTGGTGGTCTTGCCCGAACCATTGACCCCGATCATCAGGATGACGAAGGGCTTTTTGCCGGTATCGACGACCAGCGGCAGGGCCACCGGGGCGAGGACTTTCTCGACCTCCGCGCCGAGCACGGCGCGCACGTCCTGGTCCGAGACATCCTTGTCGAAACGGTCGCGCCGCAGCGTCTCGGTAATGGCCATGGCCGTGTCCACGCCGAGATCGGCCTGGATCAGCACATCCTCAAGCTCGTCGAGCATGGCCGCATCGAGCTTGCGCTTGGTGAAGACCGAGGTAATCGAAGAGGTGAGATTGTCCGAGCTTTTCCTCAGGCCCGAAGCCAGCCGCGCGAACCAGCCCTGCCGGACTTGCTCGGGCGCGGCCACCACCTGCGGCGGGCTTGCCAGCTGGTCCTCGACATCCTCGATATAGTCGGGCGTGGTCTCGGGCGGGCCGGGCGGCGGCAGGTCTTCAGGTTCGGCGGGAGCGGATGGGGGCGTTGGCTCGGGCCCAGGTTCGGGCGCCGGCTCGGCCTCCGGTACAGGAGGAATGGCATCGGGCGTGACCGGGGTTTCCGGCAGCGTCTCTGCCGGCGCTGGCGCAGGCTGGGGCTGGGTGCCGAAGAGGCGCTGGAAGAAGCCGGGCTTTTTATCGGTCATGGTCTGCCTTCACATCGGTGCCGCGCGGGGTGCGGAAGGTCATGCCGCGGCGCGCAAAACTTCACCCACAAGATTGCCGACATCCATGCCCGTAATGCGCATGTTCAGCAACCTGCCTGCTTCACGCGGGTCAACGCGAACCGGAATGAAGTGTTCAGTCCGCCCCATTCCGCCGCGCTCGACCAGCACGGTTTCGGTTTGACCAATGCGCGTGGCACAGAGCGCGGCCAGCTGCCGTTCGCCCTCTGCCCGCAACGAGGCGGCGCGCTGGCGGGCAATGGCCCTGTTGACCTGCGGCATGCGGGCGGCCGGCGTGCCGAGACGGGGCGAATAAGGGAAGGCGTGGATATAGGTGAGGCCGGCTTCGGCGATGAAGCGCAGGGAATTGTCGAACATGGCGTCCGTTTCGGTGGGGAAGCCGGCGATGATATCGGCGCCAAAGACCATGTCGGGGCGAAGGCCGCGCAGCTTTGCGATCACGGCCAGCGCGTCGTCGCGCAGGTGCCGGCGCTTCATGCGCTTCAGGATCAGATCGTCCCCCGATTGCAGGGACAGGTGCAGATGCGGCATCAGCCGTGGATCGGTGACGGCCTCGTAGAGCGCCGGATCGGCCTCGATGCTGTCGATGGAGGAAATCCGCAGGCGCGGCAGGTCGGGGACATGGCGCAGGATCGACTGGGTGAGCGTACCCAGGCTGGGCGCGCCGGGCAGGTCGGGGCCATAGGAGGTGATGTCCACGCCGGTGAGCACCACTTCCAGAACGCCATTGGCAACGAGTTTCCTGACCTGCTCGACCACCAGACCCATGGGCACGGAGCGCGATGGGCCGCGGCCGAAGGGAATGATGCAGAAGGTGCAGCGGTGATCGCAGCCGTTCTGGACCTGCACGAAAGCGCGGGTGCGCCCGTCCATGCCCTCGATCAGGTGCCCGGCGGTCTCGCGCACGCTCATGATGTCGTTGACCTGCACCTTGTCGTTGAGGGGCAGGCCGAAGGCCATGGGGGCGTAGCTCTCGGATTTGAGCTTGTCGGCATTGCCGATGACGAGATCGACTTCGGCCATGTCGCCAAAGGATCGCGCCTCGGTCTGGGCGGCGCAGCCGGTGACGATGATGCGGGCGCCCGGATTGTCGCGGCGCGCCTTGCGCACGGCCTGCCGCGCCTGCTTGACGGCCTCGGCGGTGACCGCGCAGGTATTGATGATCACGGCATTGTCCAGGCCCGCCTTTTCGGCCTCGGCCTTCATCACCTCGCCCTCATAGGCGTTGAGGCGGCAGCCGAAAGTGAGCGTTTGCACGCCCATCAGGCGGCCTCGCTGCGCGTCCAGGCGCCGGTCAATGGATCGAGCATGCCGCGCCATTCGAACTCGGCAGGGCCGGTCAGGGTCACGTGGTCATCGGGCAGCCATTCCACCACCAGGTCACCGCCGGGGACGGTGATGGTCGCCTTGCGATTGGTGCGGCGGGTGCGGGCGCCATTGACCAGGGCCGCGCAGGCGGCGGTGCCGCAGGCCTGGGTCAGGCCGGCGCCGCGCTCCCAGGTCCGGAGGATGATGCGGTCGGGCGTCAGCACCTGGGCGATGGAGATATTGGCGCGCTCGGGGAAGAGCGGGTGGTTTTCGAGCAATGGCCCGAAACGGTCGAGCGCATAGGACCAGACATCGTCCTTGACCCAGAAGGTGGCCTGGGGATTGCCCATGGACATGACCGAGGGAGAATGGAGCACAGGCGCGTCAATGGGTCCGATCTGCAGTTCCACGGCGCGGGTATCGGCGAATTCTTCGTTGAGCGGCACCTCATACCAGGCGAAACGGGGGGTGCCCATGTCGACGGTGATGGAACCGTCCTCGGCCTCCTCTCCGAAGAGAATGCCGGCCACGGTCTCGAAGGTGAAGCGCTGGCGGCCCTGCTCGGCCGAAAGGAACTGGACCACGCAGCGCATGCCATTGCCGCAGGCCTGGGCGCGGGAGCCATCGGAATTGATGATCTCGATGTAATTGGCGGTGCCGGGGGTGCGCGGATCATGCACGGCCATGATCTGGTCGAAGCGGGTTTCGGGCCGCGCATTGATGGCAATGGCTGCCTCGGGCGTGACGCGCCCGCCCGAGCCGCGCAGATCGGCCACGATGATCTGGTTTCCCAGCCCGTTCATCTTCAAAAAGGGGACGTCGCTCACGCCGGTCTTCCAAGCTGTCTTTGCTGCCAGGGCAGTCTTTGCGACCTATATGGCGGAACTGGCGCACAAATGCCAGTCCGGGTGCATGCAAGGGCGGAACCCAATTGCCGGCAGGGTGCCCCCGCCTCATCCAATTTTCGTTTAATTTTAACCACTTGCGCGGGGCTTGCTCTTAACCAGAGCAGCAGCTTTGGGGTGCATCCAGCCTGCGAATGGCTAGTGTGGGAGGCGAAGAATTCTTGTCCGTGCGACGTCCCGGAGTCCGTTCATGAACATGCCGCTCATTTCCGACCAGATCATCACCGACTGGCAGCCTCATTATCCCCGGCTGTGGGGCAACCAGGCGCTGCGCCTGCAGCATAGCCTCGCCAATTCACCGCTTTTCACCGACGAAGCACTGGCCGCCTTGATCGAGCAGAGCCCGCGCGAGGCCTATCACGTCAATTATTCGCAGAAGACCCCGGGCAATCCGCCCAAGCGCCGCGAAGGCGAGATCAAGGGGCTTTCGGGCGCCGAAGTGATCGAGACGGTCAAGAACGGCAATATCTGGGTGAACCTGACCGCGCCGGCCAAGGTCAATCCGGCCTATGGCGAATTGCTGGACAGCCTCTACAGCGAATTCGAGGAACGGGTGCCGGGCTTTGCCAGCTACAAGCGGAACCTGACCATCCTGATCTCTTCGCCCAATGTTTCGGTGAAATACCATTCGGACGTGCCGGGCCAGAGCCTGTGGCAGGTGCGCGGCACCAAGAAGGTCTATGTCTATCCCGCACAGGCACCATTCATTTCCCAGCCCGCGCTGGAAAAGCTGATCCTGGGGCAATTGCGCGAAACCGACATGCCCTTCGAGCCCTGGTTCGACGATTTTGCGCAGGTCTATGACCTTGAGGCCGGGCAGATGCTGCACTGGCCGCTCAATGGGCCGCATCGCGTGGTCAATCACGGCATGCTCAATGTCAGCTTCACCACCGAGCACTGGACCGACGAGCTCCGGAAGCACTACGCGGTCAATTATGCCAATGGCGTGCTGCGCAGCAAGCTGGGGATGCAAAAGCTCAGCCAGCAGGTGACGGGTCTTTCCTATCTCACCAAGCTGGGTATTGCCGGAGCGGTAAAGTTCTCCCCGCTCAACCCGCAGAAGAAGAAGGTTTACAGCGTCGACTTCCAGGTCGATCCGGCCGCGCCCGAAGGGGTGCGGGATATCGAAGCGAAAACCTTCGAGAAATGAACCTGACCGAGGCCCTTGCCGGATCCGAAGACCGCCGCGCCCGCAGCGCGGATGCGATCAGCTATGGCCTGAGGGGTTCGGTGGTGCGGACGCGCGACGAACTTGCGGCAATTGCACATCGCTGGCAGGGACTGGAGCGTTTCGGCAAGGGCACGAACCTGTTCCAGAGCCTTGGATGGGCGCAGGCCATTTTCGATTTCGAGGCCGCCCGCGAAAACGCGAACTTCGATCCGGTCATCGCTGTGATCGAGGATGGACAGCGGCTGGTCGGTATCCTGCCGCTCGAGCGAATCCATACCGGAGCGCGAACGCTGCTGGTGCCGCTGGGCCATGCCTATGCCCAGATCGCCGATGTCCTGCTCGACCCCGATACCGATCCGGTTGCCGCGGTGACCCGGCTTTTGCGCATTGCCATTGCCAGGGCGCCCAGCGATGGGGTGAGCCTGCTCAAGGTCCGGGACGGCTCGGCGCTGGCGCGGGGCATGCCCAAGACCCATGTGCGGACCGGCGAGGCGCTGGGTGCGCCCTATGTGGCGCTCGACGCCTTTCCCGATTTTGCCAGCTATTTTTCCACCGTGCGCACCAAGACGCGCAAGAACATGCGCAATGCCCGCAACAGGCTGGAGCGGGAAGGCCCGGTGCGTCATGAGGTCGTGGTGCGCCCCTCCGAACAGGTGGCGCTGATCGAACGGACGCTGGGCGGCCGCGCCGATCGGCTCAAGTCGCAGGGCCTGACCTCGCGCGCCTTCCGCGATGGCGATTTCACCGCCTTCTGCAAGAGCCTGGTGGCGCGCAGCGACCTCAATATCCTGGCCTTTTCGCTGACCCACAATGACAAGCCCCTGGCCGAGCAATGGGGCTTCGTGCATGGCGGGCGCTATTATGCCTTTGTGGCCAGCCGCGACTTTTCCCATTCCGAGGAAAGCCCGGGCAAGCTGCACCTCAGTGAAATCATCCAGGCCTGTGCCGAACGCGGCCTCAGGGGTTGCGACCTGGGCGTGCCGGTCATGCCCTATAAGCTCACATTTGCCACCGAGACGGTGACGCTGCACGATTATGCCCTGCCGATCACGCCGCGCGGCTGGGTGATGATCCGGCTCTGGGACAAGTGGTTGCGCCCGAGCCTGAAGCGCCTGGTGCTGGCCATGCCGACGGGCCTCAGGGCCAGGCTGATGCGTGCGGTCGGTCACGGCCATCACGATGAGGCCCTGGGGTCGCAGGGTTAAGGCTTTCTTACCATTTCCTTCCGTAGTGTCCCTTTAGCTGACAGTTGGAGGGGACCATGCCAGCCAGTGCAACCGCGCGGGCCAGCGCGCCTTTGGGAGAAGGTACGCGCCTGGGCGATATAGGCGACCGGGCAGGACGGCTCGGGGTGGAGATTGCCGACGTTGCCGGACTGATCGGCGACCTGTCTTCCATCAGCCAGAGCCAGGCCCTGCAGGCTGAATCGGCACGCAGTTCGGCCCAGGAAATGGGGTCGGCGACCGCGCGGCTGGGCCAGTCCATGGGCGTCACGCGCGAAGCCGCCGCCGATGCGCGGCGCGTGCTCGACCAGAGCGCCGGGCAAATCTCCGATGTGGTGACGCGCACCACCCAGACCATGACCGTGCTTTCGGAAAGTGCGCTGGGCTTTCGCTCGCGGCTCGACACGGTTTCGGACACCGTCAAGGGCGTGGAAAAGGCCAGCATGGCCATTGCCCAGATCGCACGGGAAACCAAGCTTCTGGCGCTCAATGCCTCGGTCGAGGCGGCGCGGGCCGGCGAGGCCGGTCGGGGCTTTGCCATCATTGCCAATGCGGTCAAGGGGCTGGCCGACCAGATCCAGCAATTCTCCGGCCAGACGGTCTCCCATCTGGACGAATTGACCGAGGCACTGGCGGCCCTGCGCAGCCAGGCCGAGGGCAATGCGGAGGCTGCCCAGCAGGCCATGACCGATTCCCATGCCGCCGGCGAGGCGACGGCAACGCTGGAGGAACTGGTAGAGTCCGTGGGGCGGCTGGTGACCGATATCGACACCATGGCCCAGCCGGTGGCGCAATCGATCGCGGGGTTCGAGACCATGCAGGGCGAACTCTCGGCGCTGGCCGATGGGGTTGCCGAATGCCGGAGCTATCTCGAAAAGGCCGAGGCCCGGACCCAGACCATATTGGGCATATCCGAGGACTTCATGCTGTTCCTGGTCGAGGCCGGGGTGGAAACAGCCGATGCGCCCTTTATCGAGCTCGCGCGGGCCAAGGCCGAGGAGGTCTCGGCGCTGTTCGAGGCGGCGGTCAGGCGCGGCGAGATCGGCATGAGCGACCTGTTCGACGAGGCCTATCGCGACGTGCCGCACAGCAATCCCAGGCAGGTCACGACACGCTTTACCGCGTTCACCGACAAGGTGTTGCCGGCGGTGCAGGAGCCGGTGCTGGCCTTTGACAAGCGCATTGCCTTTTGCGCTGCCGTGGACCGCAATGGCTATCTGCCGACCCACAACCGCATCTATTCCCAGCCCCAGGGCGAGGATCCGGTCTGGAATGCGGCCAATTGCCGGAACCGGCGCATCTTCAATGATCGCACGGGCCTTTCGGCGGGGCGCTCGACCAAGCCGTTCCTCTTGCAGACCTATCGCCGCGACATGGGCGGGGGCCAGTTCGCGCTGATGAAGGATTGCTCGGCCCCGATCATGGTCAATGGCCGGCACTGGGGCGGATTGCGGGTGGCGTTCAAGGTGTGACGCCGCGGCCCGCCACGACATGATCGGCGCGGCTTTGCGGGCCCGTCTGCATGTAGAGATCGACGCTGGGCAGGAAGTAGTCCTGCCATTCGCGTTCCCAGGCCCCGACGCCTCTGACCCTCGCAGCCGCCAAGGTCGTCAGGCTGTCGCTCTCGACCCAGAGCCGCAGATCGTACAAGGGCGCGAGGGCGGCATCGAGGGCCGAGACCCCCTCGATCACCACTGGCCGATCCTGCGCCTCCAGCCTTCGCGGGGCACCAAGTTGATTTGTCGACCAGTCATATGGCCTGAATGTGCAGGATCGCCGGGTGACGAGCGCCGCCGCCGCGCTCAAGAAATCCGCGTGCCTTATATAGGGAAACGGATAGGCCGGCAGGAGCGGACGCGGCCAGAGCGCATCGGGGATCACGAAATCGTCGAGATAGAGGCATATGGCTCCAAGGTCGCGCTCCAGGGTTTCGGCCAGGGTCGACTTGCCCGAAACCGGCAAGCCGTCGATGCCAATGGCGCGCTTGCCCCGTGCAATAGCGGCCGCTTCAGCCTGAGAAATCATGTCCTCTACCTAAACCCGTTGCGACAGGACCATCCTGACAGATTCTGGCGAGGCGGCCTCCGAAATTGCGGCGCATGAAGGAGACCATTTCGCCCCGCATTGCCCAGGCCATTGCCGCCCTGCCGCTGCGGCCGGACATGCGCGTGCTCGAGATCGGCTGCGGGCCCGGCGTGGCGGCGCGGGCGACCAGCCCGATCCTGACGGGAGGCCGCATGGTCGCGATTGACCGGTCGGCCAAGGCAATTGCGCTGGCAAAGGCCGGGTCGGCCGCGGAACTGGCCACTGGACGCCTGGAATTCCGCCTGGCCGCTATCGAGGATTTTCGGCTCGAGCCCGGCGAAGGGCCCTTCGACCTGGTCTTTGCCATGCGGGTCGGTGCACTGGATGGGCGGCACAGGGAAATCGAGAGCCAGGCATTGGCGCGGATCAAGGCGGCGTTGAAGCCCGACGGGATGCTGTTCATTGATGACAGGCCGCCGGTTCGGGGGCGGGATATCT
>CBFGTF010000122.1:0-8672 GCA_965651655.1 uncultured Devosia sp. | reverse complement strand
CGGTGGCAGGCGAACTCGGCGGTCTCTATGGCCACGCATTTTCGGCCCTGGCACATCGTCGCAACGGCTGGCAACGCGTGCGCCTGCCGCGATTGGCCATTGTTGGCAGCATTGTGCTGGCGCTGCTGGCCCTCGGTTTTCTGCCCGTGCGGCTGAGTGCGCTGGCCCCGGCTGAAATCGGCGCGCGCGACGCCCTGGCGGTCAAGTCGCCGCTGACAGGCGCCATCGACACAATCGCGGTGCGCCCCAGTCAGCCTGTTTCTGCCGGAGATCTGCTGTTCGACCTGGATGCCACCGCTCTGCGCAGCGAATATGAGGCGTCGGAGAAAAACTATCAGGCGGCCCTTGCCGCCTATCAGCAGAGCGCCCAGCTCGCCGTGACTGACGACAAGGCCAAGGCGGAAGTCGTGCGCTATCGCGGCGAGGCCGAGGCGATGGCCGTGGCGCTGAACTTCGGCGCCGAGCAACTGGCCCGGGCGCGCGTCAGCGCCCCGCGCGACGGCGTGGCCGTGTTCAGTGACGTCAACGCGCTGACCGGCAAGGCGGTGACGCTGGGCGAACTGGTCATGACCATCGCCGATCCGGACAAGGTCCAGCTGGTGATCCAGATGCCGGCTGGCGACCAGATTCCCGTTGCCCAGGGTGCGTCCGTAGAATTCTATCCCGACGCCGCCCCGTTCACCACCTATACGGCACAGGTCGAAACCGTGGCCTACCGAGCCGAGATTACCCCGTCGGGGGTTCTCGCCTTCCGGGTGGTGGCCCAACTCACGGCGGAGGAGGTCCCGCCGCTGGGCATGTTGGGCTCGGCCCGCATCTATGCCGGGGAGGTACCGTTGGCCTATGCCATTTTCCGGCGCCCGCTGGCGACATTGCGCCAGTGGCTGGGTGTGTGAGCATGGCCGGCCTGCCGCTCATTCGCCAGGAACTGGGCCTGTCGCGCGCGCCGGCGGGATATGACGGTGAGCCGCTATGGACCCTGCACGACCCCGCCACCAATCGGTTCTACCAGATCGGCTGGCCGGTCTTTGAAATCCTGTCGCGCTGGCGCATGCGCGGACGCGAGGCCCTGGTGGAGGCGGTCAATTCGGAGACCACGCTGCGCATTTCCGCCAGCGATGTCGACGACGTTTCCCGCTTCCTGGCCAGTCACAATCTGCTCGTCGCAAGCCGGGCAGAGGACAGTGAACGGCTCGATATCGCCGCCCGCCGGGCCCGGCCATCGCCGCTGCGCTGGCTGCTGCACAATTACCTCTTCTTTCGCGTGCCGCTGATCCGTCCCATGCCGCTGCTGCGACTGCTCTATCCGGCAGTGGCGTTTGTCTATCGTCCGGCATTTCTGTTCATCATGGCCATCCTGGCTCTTCTGGGCCTGTTCCTGGTGTCGCGGCAATGGGACAGCTTCACCCATACTTTCAGTAGCTATTTCAGCGTCGAAGGCGTGCTGGCCTTCGCGATTGCCCTGGCCTTTGCCAAGGTCGTGCACGAGTTCGGCCACGCCCTGACCGCCTATCGCTACGGCTGCAACGTGCCGCAGATGGGCCTGGCCTTCCTGCTGCTCTGGCCCATGCTGTACACCGATACCAGCGAGGCCTGGAAACTGACCTCGCGCCGCCAGCGCTTCGCTATCGGCGCTTCCGGCATTGCGGCCGAGCTGATGCTGGCTGTCTTTGCTACTCTCGCATGGTCAATTCTTCCCGATGGACCCGTCCGCGCCGCTGCCTTCGTCCTGGCAACCAGCACATGGATTCTGACCATAGCCATCAATGCCAGCCCCTTTACCCGCTTCGACGGCTATTTCCTTCTGGCCGACTGGCTGAATCTGCCCAATTTGCATGAGCGCAGTTTTGCCTTGGCGCGCTGGTGGCTGCGTGAAACCCTGTTCGGGCTCGGCGATGTCCCGCCCGAGGATTTCGCCCCGGCGCGCCGCCGCTGGCTGATCCTGCTGGCCCTGTTCACCTGGCTCTATCGGCTGGTGCTGTTTGTCGGCATTGCCCTGCTGCTTGGTCACTTCGTCTTCAAGGCGCTTGGCATCGTGCTCATGGTGGTCGAACTCGGATTTTTTGTCGCCCTGCCTATCATGCGCGAAATTGGCGTGTGGTGGTCAAGGCGCGGCGATATCGGCCTCAATTTGCGGTCCCTGCGTACGCTGTGCCTGTTCCTCGGCCTCGGCCTGTTCATCTTCGTACCCTGGCGCGACACGGTCAGTCTGCCTGTGGTGCTGGTTGATGGGCAAAGTCAGGCCATCTATGCGCCCAACGGCGCACAGATCGTGGAAGTGGACCTGCGTGAGGGCCAGCGTGTCGCCTCTGGCGCGGTGTTGCTGCAACTGCGCGCGCCCGATTTGACCGCGGATAGGGAGGCTGCGCGCGTCAGGGCCCGCACCCTGCGGGAACTGCTCGATCGGCAGACTCTCGATTCAGCACCACAGGGTGCTGCGCTGCGCCTGCAGTGGGAGGCAGCAAATGAACAATTGGCGGGTGCCGAGCGCGCTGTCGAGGCATTGACCATCCGGGCCCCCTTCGATGGCCTGGTGACCGACCTGAACCCGGATGTCGATGTCGGGGTATGGATTGGCAGGGGCACCCGCCTGCTCCATGTCGCCGGCAACGCCACCAGCCGGGGTGAAGCCTTTGTCGGCGATGCCGATCTGTCGCGGATCGAACCTGGCGCATCGGCTCGCATTGTGCCGGGCCTGCCCGAACTGGAACCGGTTTTATGCGATGTCGAGGCGGTAGACCCGGTCAATCTGGCGACGTTCGATCAGCCGTCCCTTGCCAGTACTTATGGCGGCCCTGTGCCGACCTACGAATTGTCCAGCGGTGGCCTGGCGCCGGTGGAGGCCACCTATCGTGTCCGTCTCGTCCAATGCACATCCGATGTCCAAGGCCGCGAAATGACCGGCCGCGCCTTTATTGAAGTGGCACCGCAGAGCATTGCCAGCGGCGTCTGGCGTCAACTTGTCGGCTGGGGCCGCCGCGAGTTCGCCTTCTAGCGCAAGCGCAGCGTACGCATTGCCCAGATTGTCACATGCCCAAGGTCACAATGTTCGCGCCCGAACGGGAGATGTCATTGCCGCTGCCGATGGTGGCTAGGAGATCGTCTTCTCGATCTCGCTTGCCGGTTTTTTCCAATGCCCACGACCGGATGAGTGCTCTCCTGCGGTAGCTGTTCGGTGCGATGGCAGCCGAGTTACGTCGCCACTGACCGGCCGCTATCAGACTTTCGGGTCACAAAGCGGGCTGACTGATTGCGGCCCCGTCTCAGAACTGTTGGGGCTGGGGCAAGGGCCGACCCGACTCCATTGGGGCGCTTGAATGCGGATTGTGCTGATCCACATTTTTCAGCCTGTCTTGCTGAAAGCGTGAGATTCCATCACATTCGGAGAATTCCTGTCCCCGCCACTTCCTCCCATACATTGACAAGTTGCGCTTTGGTGGCCATGCCCGGCCCTTGGTTGTGCATGTGCCGTGATGGATCCAGTTTCGATGGCCCGCCTTATCCTCCTCAACAAGCCATTCGGGGTATTGTCGCAGTTTACCGGCGGCGGGCCGGGCGAGACGCTTGCCGATCTGGTCAAAGTGCCCGGCGTCTATCCGGCCGGCCGGCTGGACAAGGATAGCGAGGGCCTGCTGCTGCTGACCGATGACGGGGCCCTGCAGGCGCAGATCTCCTCGCCGCGCTACAACAAGGCAAAGACCTATCTGGTGCAGGTCGAGGGCATTCCGAGCGAGGAGGCGCTGGCGCGATTGCGCGTTGGCGTGACGCTCAAGGACGGGCCGACGCGGCCGGCCAGGGTGCTGCGAATCGATCCGCCGGTCCTGTGGGATCGCGATCCGCCGGTGCGGTTCCGCAAGAGCGTGCCCGACTGCTGGATTTCGATCACCATTACCGAGGGGCGGAACCGGCAGGTGCGGCGGATGACGGCCGCCATCGGTCACCCGACGCTGCGGCTGGTGCGCTGGCAGGTGGGGGACTGGACGCTGGAGGGCATCGCGCCGGGCACATGGCGGGAGGTCACGGTGGGTTCACCGCGCCGCCGCTAGGGCCGGTGGCCGCTGACCGCCCAGCGCATAGCACCAATGAAGGGCTGGCGCCGGGCGAGCGTTTGGCCTATCTCCCCGAAGAAAAGGCAGGGCCATGTTGGACCCGGCCGGGTTGGAGGACTGAATTTGTCGACCCAGACCCCTCTCAGACGCCTGACCACGCGAGACATTGCCGCCATGCGGCGGCGCGGCGAGGCCGTGGCCATGCTCACAGCCTATGATGCCACCATGGCGGCGCTGGTCGAGATGGCCGGTGTCGACATCATCCTGGTGGGCGATAGCCTGGGCAATGTGGTGCTCGGGCACGAGACGACGCTGCCGGTGACGCTGGATGACATGATCCGCCATGCGGCGGCGGTCAAGCGCGGCTCGTCGCGGGCGCTGCTGGTCTGCGACATGCCCTTCGGCTCGGTCACCGATCCTGATGCCGCGCTGCGCAATGCGGTGCGGGTAATGAAGGAAACCGGGGTCGAAGCGGTTAAGCTCGAAGGTGGCCTGGCCATGGTGCCGACCGTCGAGCGGCTGGTGGCCCACGGCATCGCCGTGGTTGCCCATATCGGGCTGACGCCGCAGCATGTGCACCAGATGGGCGGCTATTACATGCATGGCAAGGACGCGGATTCGGCCGAGCGCCTGCGGGCCGAAGCCAAGGCGCTCGAAGCGGCCGGGGCCTTCGCCATCGTGCTCGAATGCGTCACCCCGGCATTGGCTGCCGAGATCACCCATAGTCTGACCATTCCCACTATCGGCATCGGCTCGGGCAAGGATTGCGGGGGCCAGGTGCTGGTGGTCAATGACCTCATCGGGCTCAATACCAGTCCGCCGCCCAGCTTTGCCAAGCCGCGGGCCGATGTGGCCTCGGTCATCAAGGCGGCCGTTGGTGAATATGTCAGCGAAACCAAGGCTTTGCGCGGACCCATTCCGCTGCCGCGCCGGGTTGACTGAGCCATGGCCAATGTCCTGATCGCCATTTCCGGCTCGATTTCGGCCTACAAGATCGCTGACGTCGTTTCCGAACTGGGCAAGGCCGGGCACCAGGTGCAGTGCCTGCTGACCAGGAGTGCGACCGAGTTCGTTTCGCCGCTCGTGCTGGAGACCCTGAGCGGGCGGAAGGCGCGGGCGGAATTGTTCGGGCCGGATGTTTCGGGGACCGAGCATATCGATTTTGCGCGGTGGGCGGATGTGATGGTGTTTGCGCCGGCGAGTGCTAACATGTTGGCGCGGCTGGCTTTAGGACTGGCGGATGACCTGCCGTCGACGGTGGCGCTGGCGAGCGAGGCGCCGATCCTGATTGCGCCGGCGATGAACACGGTGATGTGGGAAAAACCCATTGTGCAACAACACCTTGCGACGCTGGTCGAGCGTGGCGCGGGGGTTGTCGAGCCGGCTTCGGGGCTCCTGGCCTGCGGCGAAGTGGGCATGGGCAAGCTGGCGCCGGTGGCCAATATCGTGGCTGCCATCGAGGCGGCGATCCGCCCGGAGCGGGTCCAGGACCTGCTTGATGAACGGATTCTCATTACGGCCGGCCCGACGACCACCGCGATCGATGCGGTGCGCTATATCACCAATCATTCGACCGGACGAATGGGCGCGGCCATGGCCGAGGAAGCGCTGAGGCGCGGAGCGGTGGTCGACTATGTGCTGGGCATGGACAAGGGCGTGGTGCGCCCGGTGCCGCCGCGCGGAACCGAAAGCCGGTTGCACCTGATCGAAGTCAGGACAGCCGATGAAATGGCGGCGGCGGCGCTGGAGCGCTTGCCGAACGCATCCGGTGTGGTGGCGACGGCTGCGGTCATGGATTATTCGGTGGCTGCGCCATCGGCCAGCAAGCTCAAGCGCGCTTCGGAGGCCATTGCGCTGGACCTCGTGCCCTCGACCGATGTGCTGGGCAGCCTGCGACAGGCGGCGAGCGGGCAGTGGTTCCTGGGCTTTGCCGCCGAAACCGACAATGTGGAGGCCCACGGCCAGGGCAAGCTCGAAGCCAAGGGGCTCGATTTTCTCTTTGCCAATGAAGTCAGCAAGCTTGGCGCAGCAGGCCAGACCGGCTTTGCCGTGGGCACCAATTCCGGCGTGCTGCTGAGCGCCAAGGGCGGACGACATGACCTGGCGCTGGGCAGCAAGGCCGAAATTGCCCGGCAGATCTGGGACTTGATCGCATGACGCTGATCCTGAGGGACAAGGAGAGTCTCAGAGCCTGGCGCGGCAAGCTGACCGAGGGCACACGCCTGGGCTTCGTGCCGACCATGGGCGCGCTGCATGAAGGGCATATGAGCCTGGTTGCGCAGGCGCGGGGCGCGGCGGACGTGGTCATTGTCTCGATCTTCGTCAATCCGCTTCAGTTCGGCCCGAACGAGGATCTGTCGCGCTATCCGCGCCCCATCGAGGCCGATATCGAAAAGCTCGAAGCGGCGGGGGTGGATGCACTGTTCCTGCCAAGTGTCGAGGACATGTATCCGACAGGCGCTTCGACGCTGGTGGAGGAGACCATGGTCTCCGGCCCGCTATGCGGGGCCATGCGGCCAGGGCATTTCCGGGGCGTCACCACGGTGGTGCTGAAACTGTTCAACCTGGTGCAGCCGCATGTGGCCCTGTTCGGGCAGAAGGACGCACAGCAATGCGCGGTGATCGAGCGCATGGTGCGTGACCTCGACGTGCCGGTGGAGGTTCGGCGCGGCGCCATCGTGCGGGAAGCCGATGGTTTGGCGCTGAGTTCGCGCAATGTCTATCTCTCCCCCGAAGACCGGGCGGCGGCGCCGCTGCTCCATCAAAGCCTTCGGGCCGTGGAAGCGGCCCATGCGGCCGGGGAGCATGACGCGGCAAGGCTCGGCGCCATCGGCCTGGCTGTGCTGGCGCAGTCGGAGCGGATCAAGGTGCAGTATTTTGAAGTGCGGGATCCCGAAAGCCTGGGGGCCATCGCGATTGTTGGTGCGCGCGGGGCGCTGGTGGCCCTCGCCGCGCATCTGGGCGCGACGCGGCTGATCGATAATCTGGTGATTGCACCTGGCACTTAACTGCCGCTGAACGCCGAGCTTCGATCCTGCGCCTCCCTCCCCTTGATGGGGAGGGAACGAGGGTGGGGTGATTGGCGGCCTCCTCAGCGGAGGCACCTTCCCAAACCCCCACCCTAGCTTTGCTACGGCCCGCAGGGCCGAGCGACGCTACCCTCCCCACAAGGGGGAGGGAGGCGATGAACAGGGGGTCGCGGCGACCAGAAGGCCCGTGTCGTTACTCGGCGGCGACGTTCAGAATTTCCGCGTTGTTGAGCTTGTTGTCGCCGAAATAGCGCATGGGCCGGATTTCGTAGGAGCCAAGGCCGGGATTGGCGATGGCCAGCTGCCTGGCGAATTCCAGGGCCTCGTCCATGGTCTCGCAATCGGCGACGTAGAAGCCGAGAAACTGTTCCTTGGTCTCGGCGAAGGGGCCATCGAAAACCACCGGCTGGCCATTGGATTTCTTGAGGGTCTTGGCCTCGTCGGTGTTCCAGAGGCGGACGACCGGGCCGAGCTTGCCCTTGGCGCTCATGCCGGCCTGCACTTCGCCCAGCCGCATCATGCAGGCGTCGTCCTCTTCCTTGGTCCAGGTGGCGACGGCATTTTCGTCATTATAGCAAAGAATGGCATAGAGCATGGCGGAACCTCTTGCTGGGCAGGAGGGGGACTATGCCCCTATCGGATCAGGATTCCAAGACCTCGGGCGGCGGTACGCGGCGGGCAATGGTGAGGGTGGCCCCAATCGAGGCGGTCACGATGGCGGCCATGCCGGCCACCTGACCCAGCGACAGCATTTCTCCCAGAATGACCAGGCCCGAAAGCGCCGCCAGGGCCGGCTGGCCGCTCATCAGGATGCCAAAGAGCCGCGAGGGGATATGGGGCAGGGCCACCATGTCCAGCGCATAGGGAATGGCGCTGGAGAGCAGCGCCACGGCAAGGCCCAGCATGAGGATATTTGGATCGAGCAGGGCCGGGCCGGCGGTCGTGGCGCCGAAGGGCAGGGCGATGATGGCGGCGGTAGCGACGCCGAGCGCGGCGATATGGGGCCCGCCGGCCCCATTCTCTCCGGATTGCCCGGCGCGCTGGCCGAAGATGATATAGCCCGCCCAGCAGGCACCGGCGCAAAGGGCCAGGATCACGCCGATGGCCGATATCTCGCCCTGGGTCTGGGTCCAGGGCAGCAGCAGGGCAAAGCCTGCAAGGGCCAGAACGATCCAGAAGAAATCGAGCGGCTTGCGGGCGCCGAACAGGGCGACGGCAAGCGGGCCGGTGAATTCGAGCGCTACGGCAATGCCAAGGGGGATGTGTTCGAGGGCGGCGTAAAAGAAGAGGTTCATCGCGCCCATGGCGCTGCCATAGAGCAGGACGGAGCGCCATTGCGCCGGCCCCAGCCGATAGCGCCAGGGACGGAAGACGAGGATGAGCACGACTGCAGCGAGAGTGAGCCTCAGGGCCGTGGCGCCGCCCGCGCCGACCAGGGGGAACAGCAGCTTGGCAAAGCTGGCCCCGGTCTGGGTGAAGACCATGCCCAGGGTGACGAGGAGAACCGGAACGAGGATGGACTGGGGCCGCACGGAGAGGCTTTCGGGATGGTCGGTTTCGGCTCTAGCAGGGATTTTGAGCTTAGCCCACCCTC
>CBFGTF010000121.1:0-8702 GCA_965651655.1 uncultured Devosia sp. | reverse complement strand
ACTGGCGGACCATGCCCATGCGCTCATTGTTGAGAATGAAGATCTTGATCGGCAGTCGGTACTGCACCGCCGTCGACATCTCCTGCATGGTCATCTGCACCGAGGCCTCGCCGGCGATGTCGATCACCAGCGCATCGGGATGGGCCACCTGCACGCCGACGGCCGCCGGCAGGCCGTAGCCCATGGTGCCCAGCCCGCCCGATGTCATCCAGCGGTTCGGCTTGTCGAAGTGGAAATGCTGGGCCGCCCACATCTGGTGCTGGCCGACTTCCGTGGTGATATAGACGTCCTTGGACTGCTTCTTCGTCGCCTCATAGAGGCGCTCGATGGCGTATTGTGGCTTGATGACGGCGTCCGAATTCTTGTAGCCCAGCGAGTCGACGGCGCGCCACTTCTCGATTTGCTTCCACCATGGCGCGATCGCCTCCGTGCGAGGCTGGTTGGTCTTGGACCGCCAGACGCGCACCATCTCCGAAAGCACCCGCTCGCAATCGCCGATGATCGGCACATCGACGCGCACGACCTTGTTGATCGAGCTCGGATCGATATCGACATGGATCTTGCGGCTATTGGGCGAGAAGGCATCGATGCGGCCGGTGATGCGGTCATCGAAGCGTGCGCCGATATTGATCATGACGTCGCAGTCATGCATGGCCAGGTTCGCCTCGTAGGTGCCGTGCATGCCCAGCATGCCCATCCATTGTGGATTGGATGCCGGGAAGGCACCCAGGCCCATCAGCGTCGAGGTCACCGGGAAGCCGGTCAGCTCGGCCAGCTCGCGCAGGTGCTCGGAGGCCTGGGGACCGGCATTGATGACGCCGCCGCCGGTATAGAAGATCGGCCGCTCGGCCTTGAGCATGAGATCGATGGCTGCTTCGATGGCCGCAGCGTCGCCATCCATCTGTGGGCGGTAGGACTGGTGGCGCAGCGTCTCCAGATCGGGCTTGTAATAGTCGCCCAGCGCAAACTGCACATCCTTTGGAATATCGATCACGACAGGGCCGGGCCGGCCGGTGGTGGCGATATGAAAGGCTTCATGCATGATGCGCGGCAGATCTTCCACGCGCTTGACCAGGTAATTGTACTTGGTGCAGCTGCGGGTGATGCCGACCGTGTCGCACTCCTGGAAGGCGTCCGAGCCGATCAGCGTCGTGGGCACCTGCGCGGTGATGCAGATCATGGGGATCGAATCCATCAGCGCGTCGGTCAGGCCGGTGACGGCATTGGTGGCGCCGGGGCCGGAGGTGACCAGAACCACGCCCGGCTTACCGGTGGAGCGGGCATAACCCTCGGCCATATGGGTCGCGCCCTGCTCGTGCCGCACCAGGATATGCTGGACGAAATCCTGCTGGAACATGGCATCGTAGATCGGCAGCGCGGCGCCACCGGGATAGCCGAATATGTGCTCGACCCCCTGATCGGTCAGCGCCTGGATCACCATTTCAGCGCCGGTCATTTTCTCGGCCATTGTCAGCCCTTCCTAATTCTGTTGCCCGATTGGGCTGTCCCTGCCTGCCGCCTCTCCCGCGCGGCGGAAAAAAGGCAATAAAAAAGGCCCCGTTTGGGACCTGTTTTCGGCGCACCAGCTATCGCGCGGGGTTTTACCCCACGTTGCCGATGCGCCTGCCTACTACGAGAATGAGTGCCCGCACGGGACCGCTCCAAAAATTCTAGACGGCGCATTGATAAAAGCACTGCCGGGGCGAAGTCAAGCCGCCACATATCTGCACGAGCGTTGCCAGACAACGAATCCGGTGCACTCCCGCCCCTCGATCTTCAATTTGGGGCTGGCAGCGGGCCGACGAGATGCTAATGGCGGAACCAATGCCATTTATGACAGTTCGGTGACATGAGCAAAAGCGCGCTCGACAAGGACCTCCAGCGGGTTACGGGTCTGGAAACCGCCACTTATGACCTTTCCCGGTCGCTGGCCGCTCCGGGCGTTGCCCTGGTGTTCCTGCTGGTCGCAGGCGTCTGGGCCAGTTTCGCCATGGGCCAGGGGCCAAACACCTATGTGGTGGTCATAGCGGCGCTGATCGCCGGCTACATGGCACTCAATGTCGGCGCCAATGACGTTGCCAACAATATGGGCCCCGCCGTGGGCTCGCGCGCCCTCACCATGGTCGGCGCGCTGGTCATAGCCGCCATCTTCGAGGCAGCGGGGGCGTTGCTGGCAGGTGGCGACGTGGTCAACACCGTCGCCCGTGACCTGCTGATTTCCCCCGAGATGGACGCTCGCACCTTCATCGTGGTGATGATGGCCGCCCTGCTGGCCTCAGCGCTCTGGGTGAACCTGGCCACCTTTATCGGCGCGCCGGTCTCCACCACCCATGCGGTGGTCGGCGGCGTCGTGGGCGCCGGCATCGCCTCGGCCGGTGTCGGCATCGTCAATTGGCCCGTGATCGGGGCGGTGGCGGCGAGCTGGGTGATTTCGCCGCTCATGGGCGGCATCATCGCTGCAATATTCCTCATTGTTATTCGCGCCACCATAACCACCCGCCTCGACAAGATCACCTCGGCCCGCATTTGGGTGCCGGTCTTTGTCGCCGTGATGACCGGCATCTTCGCCATGTACCTCGCCACCAAGGGGTTGAGCCGCATATGGAAGCCGAGCTGGGGCATCACCTTCCTGCTTGGCCTGGCCTTTGGTGTTCTGGGCTGGGTCGCGGCCATGCCCTGGGTGCGGCATCAGTCGCGCCACATGGAAAACCGCAAGAAGCATGTCGCACACCTGTTCCGCCTGCCGCTGATCGTTTCGGCGGCCCTGCTGTCCTTCGCCCATGGCGCCAATGACGTTGCCAACGCCATTGGACCCTTCGCGGCCATTGTCACGACCATCCAGACCGGCCACGGCGAGGTCGCCGGCATCGCCCTGCCCTTCTGGGTGCTGGCGATTGGCGCCATCGGCATTTCGCTCGGACTGGCGCTGTTCGGCCCGCGCCTGATCCGCACCGTGGGCGAGCAGATCACCAAGCTCAATGAAATCCGCGCCTTCTGCGCGGCGCTTTCGGCTGCCGTGACGGTGCTGATCGCCTCGGCATTCGGCATGCCGGTGTCATCGACCCACATTGCCGTGGGCGCGGTCTTTGGCGTCGGGTTCCTGCGTGAATACATTTCGCGTCGCGACATGGAAGGCACAGCCGTTCCGGTCAATGCCCGCTTCGTGGATGCCAGCCAGCTCAATGCAACCCCCGAGGAAGCACTGGCCAATGCCCGCCAGGTGGAAACCCGATTGCTGGTGCGCCGTCACCACGTCTATTCAATCGCCGCGGCCTGGGTGGTCACGGTCCCGGCCTCGGCGGTGCTTTCAGGCCTGTTGTTCTGGGCCCTTCGCCTGTTGATTGGCTAGGACCGACCCGTGCTAGCTGCCGGCAACCCTGGCATGCAGAGTCGCGGCCAGACGTCCCAGCACCGGGTCGGCGAGCAAACGCCTGGCCTCTGACAGTGTCGCCCAGTGGCGCAGGCGCTGGTCCTTTTCGCGCCAGCTGTCGTGCTGGGTGGTGACCTTGAGCGGAAACAGGTCGACATCCACGAGGATGGCGCCATCCCCGCCGGTGCTGGCGCGATAGCTACCCACCGCTTCGCTGGCGATTTCGCCGGACACGCCTGCCTCTTCCAGCGCCTCCATGGCAGCGCTGTCCCAAGGCGTGGTGTCGGGCTCTATGGCCCCCTTGGGAAATATCCACTTGCCGCTGCGCCGCGAGGTAATCAGCAGGAAGGCCACGCGGCCGTCGATCACGGCATAGGGCATGGCGCCGGCCTGGCGCAGTTCACCATGGGTCTGAACCCGGGGGCTCCAGTGTCTGAAGAAGTCGCGCATGAGGTGTCCGCTGGCAATCGGTCTGACGGCTCTGTCGCACAGCCGCACCGATGGAGTCTACCACGGCAAGAGAAAGGGCCCCTGGGGGCCCTTCCAAATCTGGGGATTAGCTCAGCAGGGTCAACTCGGTCGCCGAGACCTTGCCGTCACGGCCGGTCTGCAACTCGAAGCTCACCTTGTCGCCCTCGTACAGGCCCTGCAGGCCCGAACGCTGCACGGCGGAGATGTGAACGAATGCATCCTTCTCGCCATTGTCAGGCGAGATGAAGCCGTAGCCCTTGGTAGTGTTGAAGAATTTCACGGTCCCGGTGATGGCGGCCATGGTCTTGATCCTCTAGGTCTGTTGTGCCGCAACATGCGGCGGAAGGGTTTGTCCGGGAGTGTGCAACTTTTCCGGACTTACGGTTCACAAGATCAGGAGGTAGCCAAGTTTCCGGGCAGGCCGGTCGTTCAGTTAGCGCAAGACAAGTGGCACGTATGGCCTAATTATCTCTGTTTGCTGCGACTTTTTCAAGACCGGTATCGGGCGCGACAGGAATAGCCCCTGTGCGCAAAAGAACACCCGGTCGGGGGGCCAACCGGGTGTCTGGCGCCTGGGGGCGCTTGGCCGCAGGGGGCGCTGCGGCATGGGTCTGCCGCGTTTAGCCGCGCGGGCAGGTATCGATGTAGCGGGTGCCGTCGCGACGCTCATAGACGCAGCGATCGCGGCTGGTTCCGTAATAGCCAAGAAGCTCGCCCGCGGCAGCACCGGCAACAGCACCAATGCCCGCACCGACTGCCGTGCCGACGATATTGCCGCCGGTCGCGCTGGCGCCCACGATGCCGCCACCAATAGCGCCGACGGTCGCACCCTGCTGGGTGGTGGTGCAGGCAGCCAGGGACAGGGCGGTTGCGGCGATGATCAGTATCTTGTGCATGTATTCCTCCAACGAAATGCTCGCACGAAGGAATGCGTGGTGCGGTGAATGGTTCCGCGGCAGTTTTAATCTTTATTAAGTCGAACGCCGGGCCGCCCCGCCAGTCCGGCGACCGCCACGCCCAGCCAGCCCAGGATCATCGCCCCTCCGCCCAGCGGAGCCGCGCCGGCGAATAGCGCCCCGCCTGCCCATTCACGCAACGCGAGATCGGCGCCAAAGAGCAAGGTACCCAGCGCCAGAACCATGGCCGCACCAAGCAATACCCTCCCCCGCGCCAGAAGCGCCACAGCCAGCAACACCGGGGCATGGGCCAGCAGGATCATCGCCATGGCAGCCAGGTTACGGCTGTCGCCGTGCGACGCCAGGGCTGCGGCCATCACCCCCGATGCGCCAAAGAGCCCCGCAAGCACCATCAATATCCTCGTCTGCACAGTCATGAACGGCCTTTCCCTGAACCCGGTCGGCTTTCGCGCCGCAGCGGATTGGACTACAGCATGGGGCGCGAGTGAGAGAAAAGACAATGAGCGACAACGCCGCGCCGGTTGTTCCGGCAGCGCCAGTTCCCCCATCCCTGCGTGGCTGGGGCGACGAATTCCGTGCCACCTTTGCGCTGGCATGGCCGCTGGTCATTGCCCAGATTGCCCAGAACGCCTTGCAGGCCACAGACGTGCTGATGATGGGCTGGCTCGGGCCCCAGGCGCTTGCCGCCGGTACGCTGGCCTCGGCCTTCATCATGCCCTTGTTCCTGTTCGGCGTAGGCGTCGTCGGTGCCGTCGCCCCGCTTACGGCGCAGGCCCGCGGCGCCCGCGACATCAAGGCCATCCGCCGCGTCGTGCGGCAGGGCTTCTGGGCGGCCATCCTGCTCGCCTTGCTGCTGGCACCGGTCATCCTGCAGATCCGTACGGTTTTTGGCTGGCTGGGCCAGGATGCGGTCCTGTCTGCCCGTGCCGAGGAATATATCCAGATCGCGGTGCTGATGCTGGCCCCGGCAATGGGCGTGATCGTACTGCGTTCGCTCCTCTCCACCTTTGATGCCACACGGGTCATCCTGGTGATCACGGTGGGCGGGGTGATCGTCAACGCCGGTGCCAATTACCTGTTGATGTTCGGAAATCTCGGCCTGCCACGGCTGGAACTGCGCGGCGCGGCCATCGCCACGGTCCTTACCAACATCTTCATGCTGCTGGTCATGCTCGGCTATGTGCTGCGGCACCGGCGCTTCAAGCGCTTCAACATCCTGATCCGTTTCTGGAAGCCCGACTGGCCGCGCTTTCGCGAGATATTCCGCATCGGTACGCCCATCGGCCTGACCGTGCTGGCCGAGGTGGGCCTGTTTGCCGCCGCGGCCATGCTGATGGGCCGGCTGGGCACCGATGAACTGGCCGCCCACGCCATCGCCCTGCAATGCGCCTCGCTGGCCTTCATGGTGCCACTGGGGCTGGGCATCGCCGCCACGGTGCGTGTCGGCATCGCCTATGGCCGAAGGGACCCTGAGGCCATCCGCAAGGCCGGCTGGACCAGCTTCATGCTGGGGACCGGGTTCATGGCCGTGTCGGCCCTGGCCTTCGTCCTGCTCGGCCCCGCCATCGTGTCGGTGTTTCTCGACCCCGACCTGCCCGAAAACCAGAACGCACTGGTCTTTGCTGCATCGTTCCTGGCCATTGCCGGACTGTTCCAACTCGTGGATGGGGCGCAGGTCGTGGCCGCCCACGCGCTGCGCGGGTTGAGCGACACCAAGGTGCCAATGGTCATGGCCATATTCGGCTATTGGTTCGTCGGCCTGCCGGTCGCCTATCTGATGGGATTTGTGCTGGGCCTGCGGGGCATCGGCATCTGGCTGGGCCTGGCCGCCGGACTGGCCTTTGTGGCAGTGCTGCTGGTGGGACGCTTTGCCCTGCGCGAAAGGCTGGGACTGCTCAGGGCGATACGCTAGGCTGTGTCGACATTCAGCTCAGGCGGAGGCGAAGATCCCGGTTTTTGAGACCCGGAGCGCAGCGTACGTTTGGTACGTGAGCACCGGAAGCGCAGAAAGCTGGCATTTGCAGACCTGCATCAGCTGAATGTCGATACAGCCTAGAGCGGCGCACCCTCCAAGCCGAGCAGCGGCCAGTCGCCCATGCGATTGCGAAACCAGGTGCGCTGCCGCTTGGCATATTGATGCGTCGCTATGGTCGCCAGGGTCACCGCCTCATCGCGCCCATACACGCCATCGAGCCAGTCCGATATTTCGCGCACGCCGATGGCCTTCATTGCCGGCAAGGACGGGTCGAGGTGCTGCGCGCGCAGCGCCTCGACTTCCTCGACCGCGCCATTGTCAAACATGGCGGCGAACCGCCGTGCAATTCGCCCACGCAGCATATCTCGGTCAGGCGAGAGCACCATGCGTTCCACCGTCCAGCCGTCCAGGAGACCGGGTTGCTGGTCCGCCTGGAAGCTCGAAAGCGGTCGCCCGGTGGCCCGCTGGACGGCGATGGCGCGGGTAACCCGCTGCGGATCGGCCACCCTGAGACGTTCCGCGGTCACGGGATCGACGGAAGCCAGCAGAGCCATACGCTGGGGCTCTGCGAGCGCTTGAATCTCTTGTTGAACTTCAAGTGTCAGCGCCGCCGAAATCTCCGGCACATCGGCGAATCCACTTGTCAGCGCATCGAAGTAAAGGCCCGTGCCACCAACGAAAATCAGTTCGCGCGCCGGATCGACCTCAACCATCACCGCCTGCACAGAGCGGATCCACTCCCCCGTCGAGAACCGCTCTGAAGCCGGCACCGTGCCATAAAGCCGGTGCTCGGCCAGCGCCTCATCCTCGGCTCCAGGGCGGGCTGTGACCACGCGGAGCGTGTCATAGACCTGCATGGCATCGGCATTGACGATGAGACCGCCGGACTGCCGGGCCCGTGCAAGCGCCAGCGCCGACTTGCCGCTGGCGGTCGGACCCGCTATCAGCACTGCGCGCCTTTGGCCCGTCACCGAACTCTCCCGAAAGTTGTTGCCGCCATGCCGGTTCTCTCTCTCATCGCCAATCCCGCCGATCCCGAACTGGATCCGGCCCTGGCCCAGGCTGTGGTGGCCGAAACCGGCGGCGAACTCAACTGGCTCAATCATGGTGTCGCCTGCGACATACTTGAACCCAAGGCGCCCCAAGCGCTTGATTTGGCGCGCGAAATCATAGGCTCCAAAGCCGTCGACGCCAATGTGGTGCCAAGCGAAGGCCGGCGCAAGCAGCTGCTGGTGGCCGACATGGACTCCACCATGATCGAGCAGGAATGCATCGACGAGCTGGCCGCCGCCCTCGGCCTGAAGGCGCAAGTGGCTGAAATTACTGACAAAGCCATGCGTGGCGAACTTGATTTTGCCCAGGCGCTGGACACCAGAGTGGCCTTGCTCAAGGGGCTTGAGCGTTCAAAAGTCGAGGAAATCCGCCGCGAGGCCATTACCCTGGCGCCGGGTGGGCGGGCCTTGGTGCAAACCATGAAGGCCTATGGGGCCTATACCTCCTTAGTGTCTGGCGGATTTACGCTTTTTGCCGATTACTTTGCCCGCCGGATCGGCTTTGACGAGGCCATTGCCAATGTGCTCGAATTCGATGGCGAGCGCCTGACCGGCACGGTCAGCAAGCCCATTGTCGACAAGGACACCAAGCGCCAGCGGCTCCTGGACCTCGTTGATGAACGAGGTCTCGCCCCGTCGCAGACCCTGGCCGTGGGCGATGGCGCCAATGACCTGGACATGATCGGCGTGGCCGGCTTCGGGGTGGCGCTGCATGCCAAGCCGGCGGTCGCCGCGGCGGCCGGCATCCGCATCGACCATGGCGACCTGACCGCCCTGCTCTATCTGCAAGGCTTCTACGACGACGAGTTCGTGCGCTGACATTCCCGGAAATGTGCAAAGCAAAGGGCCGGCGCAGTCTCCTGCGCCGGCCCTTGTTTTTTGTGCGGGCCGCTTACTGGGCGGTTGCCGGAGCTTCT
>CBFGTF010000120.1:0-8729 GCA_965651655.1 uncultured Devosia sp. | reverse complement strand
ACGGTCTGCGCCAAGTTCGACCTGCCCTGCACCATCTTCATGGGCGCCACCGACGTCGAGCGGCAGATGCCCAATGTGCTGCGCATGAAGATGCTGGGCGCCGAAGTGCGGCCCGTGACGGCGGGTGCCGGCACCCTCAAGGACGCCATGAACGAGGCGCTGCGCGACTGGGTCACCAATGTGGACTCGACCTATTACCTGATCGGCACCGCCGCCGGCCCGCACCCCTATCCGGAAATGGTGCGCGATTTCCAGTCGGTGATCGGCACCGAACTCAAGGACCAGTTCCGCGAGTCCGAGGGCAAGCTGCCCGACGCGGTGGTTGCCTGTGTCGGCGGCGGCTCCAATGCCATCGGCACCTTCCATGCCTTTCTTGATGATCCCGAAGTGGCGCTCTATGGCGCCGAGGCGGGTGGGCATGGCATCGAGGTCGAGAACGGCCATGCCGCCTCCATGACCGGTGGCCGCCCCGGCGTGCTGCACGGCAACCGCACCTACCTGCTGCAGGATGCCGACGGGCAGATCCTTGAAGGCCATTCCATCTCGGCGGGCCTCGACTATCCCGGCGTCGGCCCCGAGCATTCCTGGTTGCATGACAGCAAGCGCGTGACCTATGCGCCGATCACCGACAATGAGGCGCTCGAGGCCTTCCAGCTCCTGACCAAGCTCGAAGGCATCATCCCGGCGCTCGAAAGTGCCCATGGCCTGGCGCAGGTGATGAAACTCGCGCCCAAGATGGGCAAGGACCAGTCCATCGTGCTGTGCCTGTCGGGCCGCGGCGACAAGGACGTGGAAAGCGTCGGCAAATATCTGGGGCTGCTGAAATAATGACCACCCGTATCGATGCCCGCTTTGCCCGGTGCAAGGCCGAAAACCGTCCCGCGCTCGTCACCTATGTCATGGGCGGCGATCCCGACCTTGCCACCAGCCAGGCCATTCTCAACGCCCTGCCGCAGGCCGGCGCCGATGTGATCGAACTGGGCCTGCCCTTTTCCGACCCAATGGCCGATGGCGTGGTCATCCAGATGGCGGCGCAGCGGGCGCTGGCCCAGGGCCAGACCCTGCGCGGCGTGCTCGGCATGGTCGAGGAATTCCGCCGCAAGGATGACGAAACGCCCATCGTCATCATGGGCTATTACAACCCCATCTATATTTTCGGCGTCGAGCGCTTCATCGCTGCGGCCAAGGAGGCTGGTGTCGATGGCCTGATCATCGTCGATCTCCCCGCCGAGGAAGACAATGAATTGTGCATCCCCGCGCTCAAGGCCGGGCTCAATTTCATCCGCCTCACCACGCCGACCACCGATGACAAGCGCCTGCCGACCGTGCTCGAAAACACCTCGGGCTTTGTCTACTACGTCTCCATGACCGGCATTACCGGCGCTGCCATCAAGTCCCGCGCGGCGGTTGGCGAGGCGGTGCAGCGCATCAAGTCCCATACCAGCCTGCCGGTCGCGGTCGGTTTCGGCATCAAGACGGCTGAAGATGCTGCCGAGATCGGCAAGCATTCCGACGGTGTGGTTGTGGGCACCGTCTTGGTCGACGCAGTGGCAAAGTCGCTGGCTGACGGCAAGGCCACCGACAGAACTGTCGGCGCCGTACGCGATCTCGTTGCCGACCTGGCGGCCGGGGTCAAGCGGGCGCGAGGCTGAGCCCCATCCTTCTTCCGCAAGGGGAAATCGGGGATAGGCGGGGCACAGCTTTGCCCTCGCCACCAAGCCCTGATAAGAATTGCCACAATTGACGACTAGATCGTGCCCGCACGATCATCCGCGAAAGGCCGCGCCATGAACTGGATCGACAATTTCGTCCGCCCCAAGATCCGCTCCTTCCTGTCCAACAAGCGGGAGACGCCGGAAAATCTCTGGGTCAAGGACCCCGAGTCGGGCGAGATGGTGTTCTATCGCGATCTCGAGGCCAATCAGTGGGTGGTGCCCAATTCGGGCTATCACATGAAGATCAAGCCGGCTGACCGGCTGGCGACCTTCCTCGACGAGGGCAAGTATGACCTGGTACCCGTGCCCCCGGTGCCGGTCGATCCGCTGAAATTCCGCGACCAGAAGCGCTATACGGACCGCTTGCGCGAAAGCCGCGCCAAGACCGGTTATGACGACAGCGTCATCATCGCCACCGGCAAGCTGTTCCAGCGCCCGGTGACCGTGGGCATCCAGGACTTCGATTTCATGGGCGGCTCGCTCGGCATGGCGGCCGGGCAGGGGATCATCACCGGGCTTGAAACCGCCCTGCGCCTCAAGACCCCCTTCGTGCTCTTCGTCTCCTCGGGCGGCGCCCGCATGCAGGAGGGCGTGCTCTCCCTCATGCAGATGCCGCGCACCACCGTGGCTGTGCTGCGCCTGCGCGAGGCGGGCCTGCCCTTTTTCGTGGTGCTGACCAATCCCACCACCGGCGGCGTCACCGCCTCCTATGCCATGATCGGTGACGTTCATCTGGCAGAGCCAGGAGCCCTGATCGGCTTTGCCGGCCAGCGCGTCATCGAGCAGACCATCCGCGAAAAGCTGCCCAAGGGCTTCCAGCGTTCCGAATATCTGTTCAGCCATGGCATGGTGGACATGGTGGTGCATCGCCACAATCTCCGCTCCACCATCGGCTCTCTGGCGGCCATTCTCACCAATGCGCCGCCCAATGAGGCGATCACTGCGGCAAGCCCCAAGGCCCTGACCGACCAGACCAGCATGCGCGATGCCGCCGTAGCCGCCGAAGGCGATGACGATATCGATCCGCCTGCCGCCGCCGCTCACGCCGAGTAACGCGTCAGGACCCCTGCGGGCTGGACAGGTCCGGCCCGCAACTGTTCTATCCGGGGCATGGAAAAGCCTGCCCGATTCCCCGATGTGATGTTGCTCGCCGCCGGCCTTGGCACGCGGTTGCGGCCCATCACCGAAACAATGCCAAAGCCGCTGGTGCCGGTGGCCGGCGTGCCGCTGATCGAGCGCATCATGGCCAATGCCCGGGCCGAGGGCGCCACCCGCTTTGTCGCCAACGCCCATTATCGCGCCGACCAGCTGTTGGCCCATTTCGGAGGGCTCCTCAAGGTCAATCGCGAGGACGAATTGCTGGGTACGGGCGGCGGCGTCCGGGCGGCCCTGCCCATGCTCCATTCCGACCCCTTCTTCATCATGAACACCGATGCCTTCTGGCCGGCGGGCAGCGATGCGCCGCTGGCGCGCATGCTGGCGCGCCATGCCGACCCGGACGAGATCGTGCTGCTCTGCGTGCAGCCCGCGCGCGCCACCGGCTTCGGCCGCAGCCATGATTTCTGCCTCGATCCCCTGGGCAATATCACCCTCGATTACGGGGCCCCGGTGATCTATGCCGGGGTGGCGCTGCTCGGACGCACACTGTTCGACGATGCGCCTGAAGGCGCATTCTCGCTCAACCGCCTGTTCGAGGCCGCCTTGGAGCGCGAAAGTCTCAGGGGCGTCGTGCTCGACGCGCCCTGGTTCCATGTCGGTGATCCAGAGGCGCTCCTTGCGGCCGAGCGGGCCCTGCGCGCATGAGCCTTTTCTCCATCGCCCCCCACACGCCCTTCCTGCCCTGCCTTGTCGAGGCCGTCATGGACGGGCGTCTGCTGGGCGGCTGGGACCGGACCGGCCCCTTCTGGCTCAGCGATGTCACCATCATCCTGCCCACGCGCCGCGCCCGCGAGGCCCTGGCCGATGCCTTTGCCGAGCATCCCGGCTTTTCCGGGCTCCTGCCGGACCTGCGCACCTTTGGCGGCGAGGTGGAGGACGAGGAACCCTTCCTGCCTCCCTTCGACGCCGCGCCGCTGAACAAGCCGGCCGGCCGCCTGCAGCGACGGCTGGTCCTCTCGCGCCTGGTGGCCGGCTGGGCGAGGACCGATCAGGGGCGCGAGGCCTTTTCGACCCCGCCCACGGCGGCCGAAATCTTCTCCATGGCCGAGTCGCTGGGAACCCTGATCGATGACCTGATCATCGAGGAACGGACCCCTGCCGATATTCGTGCCCTGGGCGACGACCTGGCCCAGGACCTGGGCAATTACTGGCAGCAGACGCTGCAATTTCTCGATATTGCGCTCAGCGCCTGGCCGGCCTGGCTGGCAGCCAGCCGTCTCGGCGATCCGGCGGAACTGCGCGGCATTCGCCTTGACCGGCAGGCGGGCGCCGCCCCATTCCTGTTTGGCGACCGGCCGGTGATCGCGGCAGGGTCGACCGGCTCCATTCCGGCCACGGCGCGGCTGCTCAAGGCCATAGCGGCCCTGCCGCGTGGCGCTGTGGTGCTGCCGGGGCTCGACATGGACCTCACTCCCCAGACCCATGAAGCGCTGCTCGATCCCGCCACCAATCCCCATGGCCACCCGCAATATGGCCTGGCCCATCTGCTGCGCGCCTTCGGGGCCGGAGTGGGGCAGGTGACCGAATTGTGCCTTGTGGATCATCCGCGCACTCGCCTGGTCAACCTGGCGCTGGCGCCGACCGCCGAGACGGCGTCATGGTCCGGCCGACGCCTGGCCGATGGTCTGCTGGACAAGGCTCTGGCGGGCGTTTCCATCATTCAGGCGCGCAATGAGGACGAGGAGGCCCGTGCCATGGCCCTGGCCGCCCGCGCGGCGCTGGAACAGTGCCAGAGCGTGGGCATCGTCACGCCGGATCGCAATCTGGCGCGGCGTATTGCTGCCGAACTCAGGCGCTTCGACATCGTGGTCGACGACGCCGCCGGCACGCCATTGTTCCATGCCTCGGCCGGCCGGCTGGCGCGGCAGGTGCTGAACCTGGCCACCGGCCTCTGTGCCCCGGTCGACGTGCTGGCGCTGCTGCGCAACCGGGCGGCAAGTCTTGGTCTCGAGCGTGGCGCCGTCGCAGCGCTGGCCGACGACATCGATCTCGGCCTTTTGCGCGGCCAGCGTCCGGCGCCGGGTATTGCCGGCCTCCGCGCCATGCTGGCGGCCCATCTCAGCGGCGACCTCAAATATCCGGCGCGCAAGCTGACCCCCGAACGCGGGGAGGCCATTGCCGATCTCCTGGACCGTCTGGAGGCCGCCATTGCGCCGCTCATGACGCTGATTGGCTTGCGGGAGCTGCCGGCCTCGGCGCTGGCAATGGCGCTGGGCCGGAGCCTTGACGCCATCAGCCCCGGCGCACCCCTGCCGGGTCGCGAGGAATTCTCCGCCTGGGTGGCGGAAATGCAGACATTGTCCGGCGAGGGCCATCTCTTCGCCCCCCATGGGCTTGAAGACGTGCTTGCGGCCTTGATGGCAGGTGTCGAGGTGCGCAACCGCGTGCCCGAGGACCGGCGCAGTGACATTGCCATCTGGGGCCAGCTCGAAGCGCGTCTGATGAGCCCGGATGTGCTGATCCTGGGTGCACTCAACGAGGACAAATGGCCCGGTCCCGCCGATCCGGGACCCTGGCTCAGCCGCGGCATGCGCCTCAAGGCGGGCCTGGAGCCGCCCGAGCGCATGCAGGGCCTGGCCGCCCATGATTTTGCCCAGGCGCTGGGCAATGAAAGGGTCATGCTCTGCTATGCCGACCGCGTCGGCACCAGCCCGTCCCTGCCGTCGCGGCTGGTGCAAAGGCTCGACGCCTTTGTGGGGGCAGAAGCGTCAGAGGCGATGCGCGGGCGCGGCGCGGTCTGGATCGATCAGGCAAGGCAGATCGATGCGGTCGAGACGGTTCGTCCGGCCCAGCGGCCTCTTCCCAATCCACCGGTCGACACGCGGCCGCGCAAGCTTTCGGTCACAGAGATCGAGACGCTGATGCGCTCGCCCTATGATCTCTATGCCAAGCATGTGCTGCGTCTGAAACCGCTCGACGCGCTGGGCGAAGACCCCGATGCGCGCGAGCGCGGCACCATCATCCACGCCATCTTTGCCCGCTTCGTCTTCGACAATTGCGATCCGGCATCGCCCCATGCCTTTGACCGGCTGATGGAGATCGCCGCCGAGGAATTTGCCGGGCTCGACGCCATTGGCGAGCGCCGCGACATCTGGCTGCGGCGCTTTGCCACCGCCGCCGAACAATTCCTCGATTTCGAGCGCGGCCGGAACGCCCGCGTGCTCAAGCGCCATGCCGAAGTCTCGGGACGCTGGGATCTCAAGCTGCCCGAACCCTTTGCCATCACCGGCCAGGCGGACCGGGTGGACCTGCTCAATGACGGGACGCTGGAAATTCTGGACTTCAAGACCGGTTCGCCTCCCGCCCCAGCGAGCATGAAGGCCTTCGAGGCGCCGCAATTGCCGGTCGAGGCGCTGATGGCCCTCCATGGCGGCCTCAAGGATATCGCGCCGGCCGATACCAGCGCCCTCACCTATATCAAGATCGGGCTGGGACCCGAGGCCTTCAGGCCGAGCAGCTTTGTCACGCCCGAGAGCATGAGCGTCATGGAGGCGGCGGACGAGGTGCTCCGGCGCATGCAGGCGCAGATCGACTTCTTCCTGATGCACGAGACCGCCTTGCCTTCCCGGCTCCTGCCCTTGAAGACCCAGCGCTTTGCCGGTGCCTATGACCATCTGGCCCGCGTCGCCGAGTGGACTTCCGTGGACGGGGAGGAGGAGCCATGAGCGATCGCGGCCATCTCGATATCCCATCCGATACCCGCAGCAACCAGGCCCTGGCCAGCAATCCCGATTATTCCATCTGGGTGGAAGCCAATGCCGGCGCGGGCAAGACCTTCGTGCTGACCCACCGCGTATTGCGGCTGCTGCTGGCCGGGGTGCGGCCGCAATCCATCCTCTGCCTCACCTATACCAAGGCGGCGGCGGCCGAGATGCGCAAGCGCGTCGGCGCCACGCTGGCGCAATGGGCGGTTGCCGAGGAAGAATGGCTGCGCGGCCAGATTCGCGATCTCGTCGCGCGCGAGCCGACGCCCAAGCTGCTGGCGGATGCGCGCATGCTCTTTGCCCAGGCGCTGGAAACACCGGGTGGGCTGCGCATCCTGACCATCCACGCCTTTTGCGAGGCGGTTCTGCATCGCTTCCCCATCGAGGCCGGGGTGCCCTTCGACTTCTCCGTCATCGAGGATGACCGCCAGGTCAATATGCTGCTCGCGGCGCGCGAAGGCGTGCTGGCCGAAGGCCTGCGCGGCGGCGACAATGCGGCTTCGGTGGAAACGCTTTTTGGCCTGATGAGCGACCACGCCATCACCGAGGCCATCGGCGCTGCCCTGGGCGAAGGTGCGCGGCTGCAAGCGGTGCTCGATGATATCGCGGGCGCCAAGGCGCGGCTGAGAAAACTGGTCGGTGTCACCGGCGCAGCGACGGAAATATCCGCGACAATCGTGGCCGAAACGGCCCTGACCCCGGCGATCTGGCAGCAGATCGTCCGGGGGTTCGATGCTGACCCCGGCAAGACCCGGGGCGCGCGCTTCATCGATCTTGTGGCCCGGCTCGATCCTGGCCGGCTGACGGCGCAACAGCTTTGCGACCTGTTCGTGACCGAGGACAAGGACAAGAACAGGCAGCCCCGCGCCAACCTGCTCAATGCCGAACAGCGCAAGGCCATGCCTCAATTGCAGTCGCTGCTGGAAGCCGAGCGGGACAGGATCTTTGGCCTGGACGCGCAATTGGCCGGCGCCCTCTTGGTCGAGCGCAGCGAGGCCGTTCTGGACGTGGTAGCGGCCATTGCCGCGCGATATGACGCTGAAAAGCGCCGCCATGCCCTGCTCGATTTCGACGATCTCATCGAAAAGCTGGGAGACCTGCTGGCCGACCGGGCGCTGGGCGCCTGGGTGCAATACAAGCTCGATGCCGGCATCGACCATATCCTGGTCGATGAGAGCCAGGACACCAATGAGCGCCAATGGCGGGTGGTGAGGGCGCTGGCCGACGAGTTCTTCAGTGGCGCCGGGGCGGTGGGCCGGCCGCGCTCGATCTTTGCCGTGGGCGACCAGAAACAGTCGATCTACTCCTTCCAGGGCGCCCAGCCTGTACTGTTCGGCGAGACTGGACGGGAGATGGCGCGGCGGGCGCTTGAGGCCGAAAAACCGTTCCGGAATGTCAAGCTGCACACCAGCTTCCGCACCCTTTCGGGCATATTGGAGGCCGTCGACAAGGTGTGCGACCGGGCCGATATCCAGCAGGCCCTGCTCTCGATGGAAAAGGTCATCCACCAGCCGGCGCGCCGCCAGGCGGGTGGGACGGTCACCCTGTGGCCGCCAGTGCAGGACCTGAAGGCTGAGCGGGATACCAGCGAATGGCCGGTCGAGGCGGTGGAGCCCGAGCAAAGCGCCAACCGCCGGATCGCGCTGCGCATTGCCGGCCAAATCCGCGCCTGGATCGACCGGGGCCGTATTCTGGGCGAGCGCAACCGGGCGGTCGTGGCTGATGACATATTGATCCTGGTGCAGAAGCGCGGTGCGCTGTTCCAGGAGATCATCCGCGCCCTTCGCTCCGAGGGGCTTCCGACGCCCGGCGCTGACCGGCTGGCGGTCACCGGCCATATTGCCGTTCTCGACCTGCTGGCGCTGATCGATGTGCTGCTTAATCCCGCCGACGATCTGCAATTGGCGGCCCTATTGCGCTCGCCGCTTTTCGATCTTTCCGAGAGCGATCTCTTCGACCTCGCCCATCCCCGTGCTGCCGGGCAGTCATTGTGGTCGGCGCTTTCTGCCGCCAGTACTCCGGCGGCACGGCAGGCGGCGGACCAGCTCGGGCGCTGGCGCGCGGCGCTCGACATGGAGCGGCCCTTCGAATTCCTGTCTGGAGTGCTTTACGCCGAAGGTGGCCTCAGGCGCTTCCACGCCCGGCTTGGCAC
>CBFGTF010000119.1:0-8782 GCA_965651655.1 uncultured Devosia sp. | reverse complement strand
CCATGACGCTGGCGGTCTACAACTTCTTCGGCCAGTACCAGCAGGACTGGAACCTGGTCTGCGCCGATATCCTGCTGACCATCCTGCCGGTGATCGCAGTCTATTTGTTCGGCCAGCGGTTCATCCTCTCCGGTCTGACGGCCGGCGGAGTGAAGGGCTAGCGGGGCTGGGAACCTGCACGAATATAAGTGAAGGGCGGCCCCGCGCACGCCCCGCCAGGGAGGAAATCGTGGCGAATGTTGAACTGAGGAATGTCAGCAAGTCCTATGGCTCCATGGAGGTCATAAGGGCGCTGAACCTGTCGATTGAAGATGGCGCGTTCACGGTCTTTGTCGGACCATCGGGCTGCGGAAAATCCACCCTGTTGCGCATGATTGCGGGGCTTGAACCGATCAGCGGTGGCGATGTCCTTTTCGACGGGCAGCGCGTCAACGACAAGGACCCCATCGAGCGCGGCATCGCCATGGTGTTCCAGAACTACGCGCTCTACCCGCATATGACGGTGGAGCAGAATATCGGCTTCTCCCTGCGCATGGCCCGGCTCGACAAGGCGACGATTGCCCGCCGTGTCGCTGCGGCCGCCGCAACCTTGCAGATCGAGCCGCTCCTCAAGCGTCGGCCCGCCCAGTTGTCGGGTGGCCAGCGGCAGCGTGTCGCCATCGGCCGGGCCATCGTGCGCGACCCGGAAGTCTTCCTGTTTGACGAGCCACTGTCCAACCTGGATGCCGAGCTGCGCGTCTCCATGCGGGTCGAGATCGCCAAGCTGCACAATGCGCTCAATGCGACGATGATCTATGTGACCCACGACCAGACCGAAGCCATGACGCTGGCAGACAAGATTGTCGTCATGCGCGCCGGCAAGATCGAGCAGGCCGGTACGCCCGAGCAATTGTATGAAAAGCCCCAGAACCTGTTCGTGGCCGGCTTCATCGGTTCGCCCCGGATGAACTTCCTTCGTGGGCGCCCGGTCGGCGGGGGCATCGCGCTGGAGGCCGGCCCGGTCCTGCCGATGGGGCAGGCGCCCACAGGTGATGACGTGGTTGTCGGTATTCGGCCCGAGCATTTTGTCTTCGGCGGCGGGGATGCACAAATCAGCGTCACCGCCGACGTGGTCGAGAACCTGGGCGGCACGCGCTACCTCTATGGCACGACCACATCGGGCGAGTCCGTGATCGTCGAAGTGCGCGACCAGCCCTCCATCAAGGCCGGCGACCAGGTGCAGGTGGGCCTGCGTGCGGACCGCGCCCTGGCATTCGCCGCCGATGGCCAGCGCATCGACATGGGTCCCAATTCCTGACGGCACTCAAGTCCCGGGTCGCGTGACCCTTTTCCACTTCTACGACCAAGCGAGATTGTCCACCATGTCCCAGAACAACATCAAGCCATTGCGCTTCCGGCAGGTCCACCTGGACTTCCACACCTCGGAACATATCGGCGGGATCGGCGCCGATTTTGACGCAGCAGATTTCGTCAGGACCCTGCAGTCGGCCCATGTGGACTCGATCACCATCTTTGCCAAATGCCATCACGGCTGGTCCTACTACCCCACCACGATAGGCGCGCCCCATCCTCAGCTGGCCCGCCCCGACCTCATGGGCGAGATGGTCGACGCCCTCAACGCCGCCGACATCGAATGCCCGATCTACATTTCCGTGCAGTGGGATGAGCGCAATGCGCGCAACCATCCCGAATGGCGTGCGCTATCGGCCACCAATCAATATATCCACAATATCGCCGGCGATGTATCGGCGGCCCGCCAGCTCAGCCCCGCCTGGCATACGCTCTGCCTCAACCACCAGGCCTATCGGGAACAATTGCAGGCCCAGGCGCTGGAGGTTCTGCGCAATTACAACACGCCAGGTCTGTTCTTCGACATCATCCTGACGCCCGACTGTGTTTGCAGCGCCTGCCTGCAGACAATGGAGGAGCGCGGCCTCGACGCCGAAAATCCCGCGGATCGGCTCAAGAACGACGAATGGGTCAATGCGCGCTTCCGCTCGGAAATGAGCGCCGCGATCCGGGCCGAATTTCCAGCGGCGCGCATCTTCTACAATTGCGGCCACATCCATAAACAGGGACCGGAGCGGTTTTCCGACTATACCCATCTGGAACTGGAAAGCCTGCCGACCGGCGGGTGGGGATATGACCATTTCCCCTCCAGCGCACGCTATGCGGCAACGCTGGGTTTCGATTTCGTCGCCCATACCGGCAAGTTCCACAACAGCTGGGGCGAGTTCGGCGGGTTCAAGCATCCGGACGCACTCGAATTCGAGGCTGCACAGATGCTGGCCCTGGGTTCCAAATGCCTGGTCGGCGATCAATTGCACCCCAATGGCAGGATCAATCGCGATACCTATGCCTCGATTGCCCCGGCCTATGCCCGGATCGAGAAGCTGGAACCCTTTGCCATCGGCGCCAGGCAGGTCTCCGAAGTGGCAATCCTGGCGGCGGAATATTTCCATCCCGCCGGCGCGCGCAACACCGATTGCGACGATGGTGCCGCGCAGATGCTGCAGGAACTGCACATCCCCTTCGATGTCATCGACCCACATACTCCATTTGCCGATTACCGCCTGATCATCCTGCCCGACACCATCCCGGCCGATGATCGGCTGGCCGAGCAGCTGCGGACCTATATCGGGCAGGGCGGCAAGCTGATCCTCACCGGCAGCAGCGGCCAGCGCGCTGACGGCAGCTTTGCGATTGATGCCGGCATCCGCCGCGCGGGGCCTCCGACGGCGTTCAATCCATCCTATGTGCAGGCCAGGGACGGACTGGACCGGGCAATGACCGAAACCCCTTTTGTCGTCTACGGTTTTGGCGAGACCATCGCCGCCGAGGGTGCCGAAGTGCTGGCCGACATGGTGCCGTCCTATTTCAATCGCACGTTCCGGCACTACACCTCGCACCACCACGCCCCCGACAATCCCGCCGCCGACCCCATCGGGGTGGCCGTGAGCGCAACAGCGGCAGTGGGCTATATCGCCTACCCGATCTTCACGATCTACCACGCCATGGGCCAGCCGCTTTACAAGTACATGGTCCGGGGCCTCATTGACCGGCTGATCCCGAACAGGTCGGTGACCACCGATCTGCCCTCTGGTGGCCGGGTCACTCTGGTCCGGCAGGCAGAACAGAACCGCCATGTCCTTCACCTGCTCTATGGAGCGCCGCAGGTGCGCGGCAAGCGCGTGCCGATTGGGGAGCGCGGTCATCGCGTCATGGAGATGATCGAAGATCTGCCCACCCTTGGTCCGGTCACCGCCAGCCTGCGCCTCGATGCGACACCCACACGGGTCTATGACGCCATCACCGGAGAGGATATCGCTTTCTCCAGGGCCGATGATGGCCGCATCGAGGTGAGCGTGCCCTCGCTCCATATTCACCGGGCCGTCGTGCTCCAGGCCTGACGTGACGAGAATGGGACCTGTAGCGGGCATGGCCTGCGACAGGTCCGGTATCTGCAGCTGCCCTGTGAGGCCCGATGTCCGCTTCTGAACTCTGGTATCGTTCTCCCGCGACCGAATGGACCCAGGCGCTGCCGCTCGGCAATGGCCGGCTCGGCGCCATGGTGCATGGCGGGGTCGGGCGTGAGGAATTTCAGCTCAATGAATCAACGCTGTGGTCGGGTGGCCCATACCAGCCGACCAATCCGGAGGCCTTGCCCAATCTCGGGGCGGTGCGCGACCTCATCTTCGCCGGTCGCTACGCCGAAGCCCAGGCGCTGGCCGACCGGCATCTGATGGCCAGGCCGCTGACCCAGATGAGTTACCAGCCCGCCGGAAACCTGTTCCTGGATTTCCAGCACGAGGCCATTCCGGGCAGCTACCGTCGCTCGCTCGACCTCACGACAGCCACCGCCACCACCAGCTATCGTCTCATGGGCACCGGCATTCATGACGACGCAGCAGTCATGCGGCGCGAGAGTTTCATATCGGCCGCCGACGATGTGCTGGTCGTGCGGGTGGAAACAACGCGCCCCGGCGGCCTGTCCTGTGAAATCTGGCTCGACAGCCCGCAGCCGGGCAACGTGCCTGATGGGGATGGGACGCATCTCGACTATCGCGGCTCCAATTTCGGCAAGGCCGGCATCGAGGGCAGGCTGCGCTTCGCCATCGGCCTCGAACTTCGGCTTGAAGGCGGCCGATCCGAGCGACGTGGACGGCGGCTGGTCGTCAGTGGCGCCGATGCCATTGTCCTTGTCCTCGACATCGCCACCTCCTTCCGCCGCTTCGACGATGTGTCAGGTGATCCGGAAGGTCTGCTCGCGGCCCGGCGCGAGGCCATTTCCAACAAATCCTATGACGCGCTGCGAGCCGATCACATTGCCGCCCACGAGCAGAGTTTCGGCCGCCTCCAGATCGATCTGGGCGCGGGACGGCGCGACCTGCCTACCGATGAGCGCATCGCAGGATTTGTCGACGGCCACGATCCGGCGCTGGCCGCGCTTTACGTCCAGTATGGCCGCTACCTGATGCTCTCCTCCAGCCGCCCCGGCACGCAGCCTGCCAACCTGCAGGGCATCTGGAACAAGGACACGCGGCCCCCCTGGGACAGCAAGTACACGTCAAACATCAATGTCCAGATGAACTATTGGCTGCCCGACCCGGCAAACCTGGCCGAGTGCTTCGAGCCGCTTCTGGAAATGGTCGAAGACCTTGCCGTGACCGGCGCCGAAATGGCCCGGCTGCATTATGGAGCCCGGGGCTGGGTGCTGCATCACAATACCGATCTCTGGCGTGCCTCCGGCCCGATAGATGGCGCGCAATGGGGTTTGTGGCCCATGGGCGGCGCCTGGTTCTGCGTTCAGCTTTGGGACCATGCCGCGTTCGCCGGCCACCCCGAGGCGCTGGTCCGGCGCCTCCTGCCTCTCCTGGCCGGCGCAGCCCGCTTCGCGCTTGATACGCTCCAGCCGCTGCCCGGCACCAATCATCTGGTAACGGTGCCAACGCTGTCGCCTGAAAATCTTCACCCTCACGGCGCCTCGATCTGTGCCGGGCCGGCCATGGACAGCCAGATCCTGCGCGATCTCTTCGATGCCTATCTCGCCGCCTGCCGGCAATTGGCGGTCGATGACCCGATGCAGGACGAAGTGCGTGCCGCGCGCGCCCGCCTGCCGGCGGACCGCATTGGTCATGAAGGGCAATTGCAGGAATGGCTGGACGATTGGGACATGCAGGTTCCCGAAATCCACCATCGCCACGTCTCCCATCTCTATGGGCTCTATCCCAGCCAGCAGATCGGTCCGCATACGCCCGAACTCCTGGCCGCCGCCCGCCGCTCGCTCGAGATCAGGGGCGATGATGCGACCGGCTGGGGCATTGGCTGGCGCATCAACCTCTGGGCGCGGCTGGGCGAGGGCGACCATGCCCATGAGGTCCTGGCCCTGCTTCTGCACCCGCAACGCAGCTATCCCAATCTGTTCGACGCCCACCCGCCATTCCAGATCGATGGCAATTTCGGCGGCGCAGCTGGCATTCTCGAAATGCTGGTCCAGTCGCGGCCGGGCCAGATCGACATCCTGCCCGCGCTGCCATCGGCCTGGCCGAATGGCGCCTTGAGTGGTGTCCGGGCTCGGGGCGGCGTTACGCTCGACTTTGCCTGGCGGGGTGGTCGCCTTACGCAGCTGACCGCAACCACGTCAACCGGCTATGCCGGCAGCATTGTCTGTGCCAACAAGGTGATCGCGTCCGGCCTTGCCGCCGGCACCACCACAATTTTGGAAAGTGACCTCCAATGAAAGCGGTTTGCATCACTGGCCCCAATGCCGTTTCGCTTGTCGATATCGGTGTGCCGGCGCCCGGGCCGGGCGAGGTGGCCCTCGACATCGCCTATGTCGGCTATTGCGGCTCCGACCTTACCTCGTTTCGAGGGCTCAATCCGCTGGTCAGCTATCCCAGGGTTCCCGGCCACGAGATAGCGGGGACCGTCGCTGCCCTGGGGGAGGGCGTGGAGGACCTGGCGCTGGGCGCAACGGCGACCGTGCTGCCCTATTTCAATTGCGGACAGTGCCGCGCCTGTCGGGCGGGCCGCCCCAATGCCTGCGTCAACAACCAGACCATGGGCGTGCAGCGCGAAGGCGCCATGACCGGACGTGTGGTCGTGCCGCGCAGCAAGGTGATTGCCACGCCCGGCCTCAGCATGCGCGATGCGGCGCTGGTCGAGCCCTGTTCGGTGGGTTTTCATGCCGTGCAGCGGGCCGGGGTCTCGCAGGGCGAGACCGTCGTCGTGCTCGGCTGCGGCATGATCGGCCTTGGAGCCCTCATGGGCAGCCTGCGCCAGGGCGCCACTGTGATTGCCGTCGACCTTAGCCCCCAGAAGCTGGACATTGCCAGGAAGCTGGGCGCCACCCATGTCGTCCAGGGCGGCGACGGTGCGGCCGAACGGATAGCCGAACTGGTGCCTGACGGTCCTGATGTCGTCATCGAGGCTGTCGGCGCAGCCGCCACATTCCTGTTGGCGGTCGATATTGTGGGGCAGTGCGGTCGGGTGGTCTATATCGGCTATGCCAAGCAGCCCATTGCCTACGACACCAAGCAATTCATCACCAAGGAGATCGACATCAGGGGATCGCGAAACGCGCTGCGTTCCGATTTCGACAATGTCATTGAATGGCTGAAGGCGCACCCGGACGCCGGCGACCTCATTGTCAGCGCCACCGTGCCGCTGCATGAAGCGCCCGCTGCCCTGGAACGATGGGACCGGGAGCCTGGCAGCTATACCAAGATCATGGTGGCGATGGACGGGGCCGCCTAGGCCCCGCCAACGGCCCTCATCGACCTGCAAAGCCGCGCCCGCTACCGGACGCGGCTTTCTCGTTACTCCCCGCGCAGGACGATTTTCCGGCCCGAGAGCTGCGTGAGCACGGCAAAGCTGGTCATGCTCAGCGCGGCGTAGGAGCTGGAATGGCCTTCATCGCGCGGCAGATAGACGATCTGGCCCTCCCGGCAGGCGTGCAGGAAATCGCAGAAATCGGGAAGAACGGCATCGAGCGCCGCCTCGGCCATGGCCGGGGTCTCGCCGCCTTCGGCGCGGTAGGTCACGAAGATCACGTCGGCGTCCAACTCGGTCAGGCGTTCGGGCGTGAAGTCCTCTTCGCCCCCCTCGCCAAGCGCCTCGACGGCATCCGGGAAGGCAAACCCGGCATCGCGCAGGATCTTGCCGAGCCCGCCATAGGTATGGGTGACATAGTAGACCCCATTATTGCCCTGCATCACATTGACGGTGATCTTGTCGGTATCGACCAGCTTCCGTATCTGGGCAATCTGCTGCTGGTAGCGGCTCTCGAGGCTGGTCAGCTTGTCTTCGGTACCGGTCAGTTCCGCCAGTGCCTGATACATGTCGATGCCGCGACGCGTAGTCGTATCGAACACCAGTGTGGGCGCGATGGCCTCCAGCTGTTCCAGGGGTGCGGACTGCCATGGAATGGTCAGGATCAGGTCGGGCTCCATCGCAGCAATCGCTTCGATGTCGGCGGGCAAATTGCCCACGAATGCGATGTCTGCGGTCGTGAAGTCGATGCCGGTCAACATGCCGCTGGAGCGGATATAGGGTTCCCCCGCTTCGGTGGTGCGGCCATGGCTGCCCACCGGAACCACCCCCAATTCGAGCAGCGGCACGGTGAGGTTGCTGTCATGCAGCGAAACGATCCGCAGCGGCCGGGTCGGAATCTCGACCACGCGGCCGAGATCGTCGGTGAAGCTGCGCGTGTCCTGGGCAAAGGCGGAAGCTGCCGCCAGCGCCGCAAGGGCAGCGGCAAGGGTCAGTTTTTTGATCATGGTCTTGGGCTCCAAATGAAGTGTCGGTTGGTCAGGTGGGGCCTGAATTCCGATGATCTAGGCTGCGCCTGCCGGCTCGGGGACGACGTCATCGAGCAGCCAGCGCAGCATGGTGGTGCCGCCGCCTTCGGCGACGGTTTCGCAATTGCCCTGCACGAAGAAATCTTCGGCATGCAGGCGAATTGAAAGGCTTATGTCCGCCAGCCGGGCACCCAGCGTCAGGCTTGTGCCGGGGCCCACGTCCTCGGGAATATCTCCGTCCAGCATGACCGGCTGGACCGGGTGACCCTGCTCGTCAGCCCAGGTGAGCGCGGCGATTTCCGCCACCTGCAAGGGCTCGGCCTGGTCGGTGCGGCCCTTATAGGCGGGCAGGAACACTTCGCCCCGATCCAGCGCGGCCAGGAAGGCCGGCGCCAGCCCGGCGCTCATGCGGCCATAGCGCTGGCGCATCGGCATGACCAGGAGCGAGGCGGCAAAGCGGCAGCCGCCGATATGGGTGGCCTGGACGATGTTGAAGCGGTTGGGATCGGCGATGGCCACCAGGGCCTTGTAGGTGGAAAAGCCGTGACGGGCGCAACAGGCGTCGCGGCGGCTGTCGGTGCAGCAGAGCACGGTGACCCGCGTGTCTGCCTGCCCGGCAAACACCTTGCCGGCGACATAGTCCCCGATTGCCGCGATCAGCGCCGCCTCGTCGGAAAAATCGGCGTGGACGTTCTCAGGCAGGGCATGGAGCGTGGGCAGGCTGCCTTGCGCCTCAACCTTGTCCACCAGCGCCACATGCAGGCCCGCATGGCCGGCCTCGTGCAGGGCATTACTAAGCGCGGGCGACATGTCGACGGAGTCCCAGCGCGGCGCCCGCCACTTGCCGCGCGGCCAGGCCAGCATCAGGATGCGCTGGGGCGCATTCCCGGTTCCCGCCAGCGGTTCGCCACGCTCATGGCAGAGGTCGGTGCAGAAGACGTGCTTTGCCATCACTCGGCTTCTTCAAACGGCGTGAAGGCGCG
>CBFGTF010000118.1:0-8874 GCA_965651655.1 uncultured Devosia sp. | reverse complement strand
AGCTGGCGGCTGAGAATGGTGGAGAATTCGTCGGCAAAGCCCTCCAGGCGCCCGATCATCTTGCCGGCATCCGAGGAGAGCTTGTTATAGGCGATAACCGCAGGTATGGCGGCCACCAGGCCGATCGCCGTCGCAAAAAGCGCTTCTGCGATAGGCCCGGCCACCACGGCCAGGTTGGTATCCGAAGAGGCCGCGATATTGGTAAAGGCATTCATGATGCCCCAGACCGTACCGAACAGGCCAATGAACGGCCCGGCCGAGCCGACCGTGGCAAGGAAGCTGAGGCGCTTTTCGAGATATTCGCTCTCGCGCGCAATGGCCACGTCGAGCACCTTGTCGAGGCGCTGCTGCATGCCCACGAAGCTCGCCGCATTCTGCTCGTGGCTGCGCTTCCATTCCTTCATGGCGGCGACAAACACCGAACCCAGCCCGCCCGAAGGCTTCTCGGCCTGTTGCTGGTAAAGTTCCTCCAGCGACTGGCCTGACCAGAAGGTACGCTCGAAGCGATTCATTTCCGCCTGGGTCCGGCGATAGGTGATGGTCTTGTCGATGATGATGGCCCAGCACCAGATCGAGGCGCCAAGCAGGCCCAGCATCACCGATTTGACCACGAAGTCGGCGGCCCAGAACAGGCCCCATATGGAGAGGTCCGCATGCGGAGCGACCGCTCCAACTGCATCCATGGCGTCCATGTTGTGATCCCTTTTGGCCGGCCCGTGCTTGCGGCCCCATTGCCGCTGCGATGGGGACGAAATCTGTCAAAATTAAGAGAAATGCCCGCAATTCCGGGCGCTGGTTGGTCCGGCGCGGCGCAAATCTGCCAATGCGCCGTTTATGGTCACCAAAGAGTTAATAAAGAGAGTCTGCGGCGCCGGCGCGATGCCTGCACACAATTTCCTTCACGGCATTATACATTCGTATATACTAATGTAATAATATTGACTGAGGAAATGAGCCGATCCCGCGCCGGATTGCGCCAGATCAATGATGTCCGCTCTCGCCGTGGCCATGTTGCGGACGACGAAAGACAGGACGGGCAGGTGCCCCACGCCGGGAGCATCCGCGCCAGAGGAGGAAATTGCAGTGTCACATATTGTTGTACTCGGTGCCGGTCTGGGCGGAACGATCATGGCCTACGAGCTGCGCGACCGGCTCGGGCCGGAACATCGGATCTCCGTCATCAACAAGGGGCCGGTCTATTCCTTCGTCCCCTCCAACCCCTGGGTGGCGGTCGGCTGGCGGGATCGCCAGGATGTTGAGATCGATCTCGGGCCGGTTTTTGCCAGGCGGCAAATCGGCTTTCACCCTCAGGGCGCCCGCCGCCTCGATCCGGCGGCCAGGCGCATCGAGCTGCTCGACGGCAGCGTAGTGGACTACGACTATCTGGTGATCGCCACCGGACCGGAGCTGGCTTTTGACGAAATCGAAGGGTTCGGACCCGAGCACGAAACGCAATCGGTCTGCTTCGTTGATCACGCCGTCTCGGCCAAGGCCGCCTTTGATCGTCTGGTTGCCAATCCTGGCCCTGTGGTGATCGGTGCGGTGCAGGGCGCTTCCTGTTTCGGTCCGGCCTACGAATTCGCCTTCATCCTGGACAAGGCGCTGCGGGATGCGAAAATTCGCGACAAGGTGCCCATGACCTTTGTGACATCCGAGCCCTATATCGGCCATCTGGGCCTGGACGGGGTGGGGGACACCAAGGGCCTGCTCGAAAGCGAATTGCGGCAGCGGCACATCAAATGGGTCTGCAATGCCAAAGTGGAAAAATTCGCCGATGGCATGGTCCATGCTGACGAGATCGGCGAGGATGGCGCTCCTCTCCGCCGGCATACGCTGCCATTCTCCTATGCCATGATGCTGCCGGCCTTTCGTGGCGTTGCCGCCGTGCGCGACATTGAGGGGCTAACCAATCCGCGCGGTTTCATCCTCGCCGACAGGCACCAGCGCAATCCCGCCTTTCCGGAGATTTTCTCGGTCGGGGTCTGTGTCGCCATCCCGCCCCTGGGCAAGACCCCCGTCCCGGTCGGCGTGCCAAAGACCGGTTTCATGATCGAATCCATGGTCACCGCCACCGCCCATAACATCGCCAACCTGGTCGCCGGACAGGCGCCACAGGCTGAAGCTACCTGGAATGCCATCTGTCTGGCCGATTTCGGCGATGGCGGGGTGGCCTTTGTCGCCCAGCCCCAGATTCCGCCACGCAATGTCAATTGGGCGGCATCGGGCAAATGGGTGCACACCGCCAAGATCGCCTTCGAAAAATACTTCCTGCACAAGATTCGCGCCGGCACGTCCGAGCCGTTCTACGAAAAATTGGCCTTGCAGGTCCTGGGCATCGACAAGCTGAAGGCCATCAAGCTCGATCCCCCGCAATAGTCGGGGGCGGTGCTGTCAGTGCCCCGGCACCAGCCGCGCCCGCAGATTGGCCGGCAACCGTGCCGGTCCGCCGCTGGTCTTGATGGCCACGACCATCACCCTGGCGCGCGTCAGCACCACCTCATCACGATTGATTGTCTGGGCCAGCACCAGCCTCACCCCGCTCGTCTCGATCACCTCGGTGGTGACCGTGAGCAGGTCATCGATTCGTGCCGCCGCGACGAAATCGATATCCATGGAGCGCACGGCAAAGGCAATGCCTTGCCCGGCCAGTTCTCCATGATGGATGCCCAGGTCACGCAGGAATTCCGTCCGCCCCCGCTCAAAGAACTTGAGATAGGCCGCATGATAGACATTGCCGGAAAAATCGGTGTCTTCGTAATAGATGCGGACGCTGTGGCTGTGGGTGCTCATGGGGCTTTGTAGTCCAGGCCGCGCACCGCCATGGCCGGGTCGAGCTCCACCAAGCTCTTTGGCCCGATGCCGTGCAACGCCGCGATATCCTTGCGCGTCCAATTGCTCAGGTCGACAAAGCTGACAATGCCCGCCGCCGCAAGCGCCCGTTGCGCGGGCCGGCTGAGCGTCAGCCTTTCGGCTATGCGATCAGCGGCGGCTGTCATGTCGGGATGCGCTCGTCATGGACGATATGGCATTGTTCTTCCGGCAGTTCGCGCAGGAAACCCGGCAGCCAGCGCGGCAACAGGTTGAACTGCTCCAGCGCATCCCCGGCCAGTGGCACCCAGTGGAACGAGAGGATATGGCCCTCATCCGGCCGCTGCAGCCAGGGCGAGGACCCATTGGGGCCCTGCCCCGGCAGGTCCACTGCATAAAAGAACCCCAGCTCGTGAAAATCTTCGCCCTCACGACGGTAGAAGCTTTCCGACGTGGCAATCATCGCCCCGACATTGGCGGGCATCGCCAGTTCTTCTGCCATCTCGCGCTCAAGGCTGACCGCGCTGGCCTCCCCCAGTTCCACCCGTCCGCCCGGCAGCATGGTGTAGTCGTCATCATCTTCGCGGCACACCAGCACATGGCCGTTCATGATGATGATCCCGGCCACCCGATAGTTGAACCGCTGCCCCTCGATGGGGAAGCTGATGACGTGACGCGCGCTCATTCCTCGTCCTCGAACAGGCTCGATTGCAGGCCGACGAACCCCTGTGGCAGCGCCCGCCCCATATGCTGGAAAGCGATGGAGGTCAGCATGCGGCCGCGCGGCGTGCGCTGGATGAACCCCTGCTGCATGAGATAGGGCTCGACGATTTCTTCGACCGCGTCGCGCGGTTCGCTCAGCGCCGCCGCGATGGTCTCGATGCCCACCGGCCCACCATTGTAGAAATCGGCAATGGTGGTGAGATAGCGCAGGTCGAGCTGGTCGAGGCCGCGCGCATCGACGTCCAGTCGCAGCAGCGCCTTGTCGGCCACCGCGCGATTGATCTCGGCGGCGCCATCCACCATGGCAAAATCGATCACCCGGCGCAGCAGGCGCCCCGCGATGCGCGGGGTGCCGCGCGAGCGTCGCGCGATTTCCATCGCCCCGTCTGCCGACATCGGCATGCCCAGGAGCCGCGCGCCGCGAGTGACAATCAGCACCAGTTCCTCGGGCGTATAGAAGTTGAGCCGCACCGGAATGCCGAAACGGTCGCGCAAAGGCGTCGTCAGCAGCCCCGCCCGCGTGGTCGCCCCCACCAGCGTGAACTTGGCCAGGTCGATCCGCACCGAGCGCGCCGCCGGCCCTTCCCCGATGATCAGGTCGAGCTGGAAGTCCTCCATTGCCGGATAAAGCACTTCCTCGATGGCCGGATTGAGCCGGTGGATCTCGTCGATGAACAGCACGTCGCGCTCTTCGAGATTGGTCAGCAGCGCCGCCAGGTCCCCCGCCTTGGCAATCACCGGCCCGGACGTGGCGCGAAACCCGACACCCAGCTCCCGCGCGATGATCTGCGCCAGTGTCGTCTTGCCCAAGCCAGGCGGCCCGACAAAAAGCACGTGGTCCAGTGCCGAGCCGCGCTGCTTTGCCGCCTCGATAAACACTTCAAGGTTCGCCCGCGCCGCAGCCTGCCCGACAAAATCGGAAAACCCGGAAGGGCGCAGGGAGACATCAAGATTGTCGTCGCGGCCGGCTGTGGCGGAGGTCAGGGTCACAACAAATCCTCAAGGCGTTGCATGCCATCGAGGCGGGATGCACGGTGATCAAAGGTAGCGGTCGTCTCGCATCCGGCCGCATTGTTTTGCAAGGCGATCAATGCGTCGGTGAAGCCGCACTTGGTCCGCTCGCCGGCATCGATAGCCATGGCAACCATTTGCGGATTCTCCACCGAGAACGTCGGACTGCGAAGCAGCATCCGATACCCCTCATGCACTGCTGCTGATGGAAATTTGCGGACTTTGGTCAGCACCGTGAAGGTCTCCGCCAGGACAAGCATGCTCAAATAGATGCGGCGGTCGGCCGTTTCCGTAATCAATTGCTTGGCCTGCACCGACTGCAGGTCGTCGTCGTCCGCGAAGAAGCGGACCATGACATTCGTATCAACGGCCAGCACGAATGCGCTCGTCTTCATCCGCCAAGGCATCGGCAAGGGCAATATCCTCTTGCTCGATCGTCATCGCGCCCATCGGTGATTTACCCAGCATGCCGGCCAAGGCGGAGGCTGGAATATTCCGAGGCATCAACACATACCTGCCGTCCTGCTTCACGATCTCGACCTTGTCGCCCGGCTTGAGTCCGAGATCATCCCTCACATCCTTTGGCAGGGTCATCTGACCTTTGGTGGTCATCGTAGCGGTTGACATGATACGTCCTCATTTCCTTACTTTAGGAGAGTAGTAAGGAAATTGTTCAGATTCAAGGCTAGCTGCTCAATTCCCGCAAGCCCAGCCGGATCAGCTTCTCGGTCGGCGTTTCGTCGCCCTCTTTCGCCACCACCCGCGCCACGGCGCCCGAAGCCTGGGCCGACGAATAGCCAAGATTGGTCAGCGCCGACACGGCATCGGCCACATTGCCGGCGGCCAGCCCCTCGCCCAGCGCCGTCTGCAGCCCCAGTGTCCCCGCATCGATGCCACCGATGGCCGGCACCTTGCCCTTGAGTTCGGTGACCACGCGCACCGCCAGCTTGGGCCCCACGCCATTGGCCCGGCCGATCATCGCCTTGTCCTGTAGAGCCACGGCGCTGGAAAGTTCTGTTGGCGAGAGCACCGACAGGATCGCCAGCGCCACCCGCGCCCCCACGCCCTGCACGCTGGTCAACAGGTTGAACCAGCCCTTCTCGGCCTCGCTGGCAAAGCCATAGAGCTTGATGAAATCCTCGCGCACAATGGTCTCGATGAACACCACCGCCGCTTCGCCCACCCGCGGCAGCGCCTGCAAGGTGCGACCCGAGCAGAACACTTCGTAGCACACCCCCCCGCAGTCGATCAGCACCACGTCGTCGCCGAAACTGTCGACCAGGCCCTTGAGCTTCCCGATCATGCAAAAGCTCCCATGCGGCGGGCGGAAACCCGATGATGCGCGTGACAGATGGCAATGGCCAGCGCGTCGGCCGCATCGGCGCCCTTGACCACGGCGCCGGGCAGCAATGTCCGGACCATCAGCGCCACCTGGTTCTTGTCGGCATGGCCCGTGCCGACCACCGATTTCTTGACCAGGTTGGCGGCATATTCGGCCACTTTCAACCCGCGCATCGCCGGCGTCACCAGCACCACGCCACGCGCCTGTCCCAGGATCAGCGCTGAACGCGCTCCCGCATTGACAAAGGTTTCTTCCACCGCCGCCTCGTCCGGCGCATGCATGTCGAGCACACCATTCAGGCCCGCCGCCAGCGCCGCCAGGCGCTCTGCCAGCGAGCCATCGACCGGGGGCGTCAACGTCCCGCCCGCGACAAAGCTCAGCCGATTGTCCAGCGCCTCGATAATGCCCCAGCCGCAGCGTCGCAGCCCCGGATCGATCCCGATGATTCGCACAGCCCGTGTCATGGCATTCCTTGTAATGGCGGCACCGGACCTTACCAAGCCCAAAGTGAACAAATGGGCAACAAACCCACAGATCCGGACGACTGGTTCAATTTTTATCGGATGGACAAACCCCGTGTTGACGAACCGCTGCTAGCTTTTGTTTCTGGGAATGCGGGCATTTGGGGCGATCATGACAGGGGCACAGCACAGGCTCACCGGGCAGGCTTGGATGCGCGTCCTGCGCAGGACAACCCTGCTCACCGCCATGTCGGTGCTGCTGTCGATGATCTGCTCCAAGTTCATTCTCGAAACCTTCTCCGCCGGTATCAATGTTCAGGGCCTTGTGGTGTCGGTGCTCATGCCACTGGTCCTTGGTGGCCCGGCCATTGGCATCATCCTGTTCAAGCAGGAGCAATTGCGTGCCGCCAACGAGAGATTGCGGCATCTTGCATCCATCGACTGGCTGACCGGCCGGCTCAACCGTTTCGCCTTTACTGGCCGGGTGAGTGCCGCGCTCAATGGCTCCACAGCGCGCGGCGCCCTTCTGGTGGTGGATGTCGACCACTTCAAGCGCCTCAATGACCGCCATGGCCACGACACCGGCGATGAGGCGCTGCGTCTGATTGCTGACCGCCTGACGGCAACTCTGGCCGATGCCGATATCATCGGTCGCCTCGGCGGTGAGGAGTTCGGCATCTACCTGCCTGGCGCCGGCGGCGACCGCGCCGGCCGGGTCGCCGAGGCCCTTCGCAATGCCGTCGCGTCTCTGACCTTCATCGCCGATGGCGAGCATTGCCCGCTCTCGATCAGTGTCGGTGGCGCCACCTTTGAAGGGCCGGTGGAGTTTCGCCAACTTTACCGCCAGGCCGATTCCTTCCTCTACCAGGCCAAGGCAGCCGGGCGTGACCGCATTGCCGTGGCGGCGGCCGCATGACCCAGCATCGTCTCGCCCCTGCCCCCTCGCGCCCTCCTGCCTCCAGCCGAGATGATCGCGGCGCCTCGCCGGGAGGACCGGCCCGTGTCGCGCCCCTGCAAACCTGGACGAGTGTCGGACGCTGGACCTTGTTCGGCACCCTGGCCTGCGTCCTGATCTCCCTCGCCTTCAATCTGGTGGCCTTTGGCGATCTGAGCGGAGAACTGGCCATACGCCTCCTGATCAGCGCCACGGCCCTGCCCATCATCATCGGCGCGCCGCTCTTTTTCTATTTCAGCCTGCGCATGCGCGGATTGGCCATCGCCAATGTACGGTTGGGACGCGTCGCCCGCACGGACAGTCTCACCGCCTGCCTCAATCGCGGCGCCTTCACCGGCCGCATCGATGCCTGGCTGCGTGATCCGGCCGCTGCCAGCTGTGGCGCGCTCCTGATGATCGATGCCGACAATTTCAAGTCGATCAATGATCTCTATGGCCATGACATGGGCGATGAGGCCCTGACCATCATCGCCCGTTCGATCCGCTCCATCCTGCGCAATGGCGATATTGTCGGGCGCATGGGCGGCGAGGAATTCGGCGTTTTCCTGCCCGGTGTCACCCAGCACCAGGCCCAGCTTGTGGCCGACCGCATTCGCCTGTCCGTCAATGCCGCTGATTTCCGCCCGCATGGCGAGACGAGGCAGCTTTCGGTCAGCATTGGCGGCGCCGTCTTTTCCGAAACCACCAGCTTTGCCCAATTGTTCCGCATCGCCGACCAGCGGCTCTACGGTGCCAAGCATGCCGGCCGCAATACCGCCACCGTGGTTCAGGTCGAAGACCATCCGGTCATCAATCTCAAGCGCACCGCATGAAAAAGGCGGCCTCAAGGGCCGCCCGGGTTTCATTCATCACGCGTTTGCCGTTCGACCCGCCACGCGAGCATGGCTCTGCTGGCTGTTCACCTAGATCGCTCCACCGGAGCGATTTTCCTGTGGCCGCGCGTCAGCCTTCCAGCTTGGCTGCGTCTTCCTCGCTCATGTCGAAATTCGAATAGACGTTCTGGACGTCATCGTCTTCCTCGAGCGTATTGATCAGCTTCATCAGCGTCGCGCCCTTTTCGGCATCGATCGGCGTCTGGTTCTGCGGCCGCCAGATGGCTTTCACCGATTCCGCCTCGCCCAGCACCGCTTCCAGCGCTGCCGCAACCTCAGCCATGCTTTCAAAGCTGGTATAGATATAGTGGCCTTCCTCGTCGCTCTCGACGTCATCCGCCCCGGCCTCGATGGCCGCTTCCATCACCTTGTCTTCCGAGCCAATCGTGGCCGGATAGGTGATTTCGCCGACGCGGTCGAACATGAAGCCCACCGAGCCGGTTTCGCCCAGCGCGCCGCCATTCTTGGAGAAGTATGAGCGCACATTGGAGGCGGTCCGATTGCGATTGTCGGTCAGCGCCTCGACGATGACGGCAACGCCACCTGGGCCATAACCCTCATAGCGGATCTCGTCATAATTCTCGCTGTCGGCGCCGGAGGCTTTCTTGATCGCCCGTTCGATATTGTCCTTGGGCATGGACTGGGACCGGGCATTGGCCACGGCCAGGCGCAGGCGCGCATTGAAGGCGGGGTCGGGCTGGC
>CBFGTF010000117.1:0-8938 GCA_965651655.1 uncultured Devosia sp. | reverse complement strand
GTCGGGCTGTCATTGACGAAAATGCCCTTGGTCTGGTTCCACAACTCGTCGACGCCCTCCTTGCCGGCGCCGGATACCGACTGGTAGGTCGAAACCACGATGCGATTGATCTGGGCCAGGTCATGCAGGGGCTTGAGCGCCACCACCAGCTGGGCGGTGGAGCAATTGGGATTGGCGATGATATTGCCGCGCTTGGGATCGGCCAGCCAGCGGTCGAGCACATGCGCGTTCACTTCCGGCACCACCAGCGGCACGTCGGAATGATAGCGCCAATAGCTCGAATTATCGATCACGATGCAGCCCGAAGCGGCAATGCGCGGCGCCCAGTCCTTGGAAATGGTGCCACCGGCCGACATGATGGCGAAATCGACGCCCTTGAAGTCGAAATCGTCGAGATTCTTGGCCTTGAGAATCTTGTCGCCATAGGAGATTTCCCGCCCGGTGGAGCGGGACGAGGCGAGCGCGATCACCTCGTCGGCCGGAAACTTGCGTTCGGCCAGAATATTGAGAACTTCGCGGCCCACATTGCCTGTGGCCCCGACGACAGCGACGCGATAACCCATATTGGAACTCCGGTCCCTTACCATTTTCCGCCCCCGCGCGATGGGTTGCCCATCGCGGTCCTGGCTCTTGAGCCTCTCCCCGTCGGGAGTGCGACCCGGGGAAAAGCGTCAGGCGGTTTTGGTGGTTTTGGTCATGGCAAGCATGCCCCCGGCGAAACGCCGGGTGCTGGCAAGAACAGCGATGTAGCGGCTGTGGCTGCGCATGACGAACAATGCTTCCTATAAAAAGCAGGACTTCTCATACTGGGAAATAGGAAAAAGTCAATGAAGTTGGCGAAGCGGGCAGATCAATGCCCTCTTTTCCCGCCGCACCTGCCTGTTCGTCCGGGCCAGACCGGCCTGCTATAGGCATTTCCGTCTTGCTGCCCCTTGAGGCTTCTGGAATATTTCCGCACGGGGCGAGAAGGACAAGAGACGATGAAAGCAGCAATGGGCCTGGCCTTCTGGGCGGCTCTGACGATCGTGGGCGCAGCCCAGCAGCCGGACGACAAGGTGACCGTGCTCTACTGCTATGGCGGCAATGGCTGCCAGGGCTATCTCACGCCTTTCACCTATGCCGAAATGGACCGCCTGCTCAACAAGCTGGGCACGCTCGAAACCGAGGGGCTCGGCAGGCCGGTGGTGTTCCTCAGGAACAATGCGGGGGAACATGTCGATTATGTCGACATGCAACGCTCGCTCGAACAGATCAATGTCCTGTTCGGCGGCACCGGCGAGCCGCATATGATCACCACCTATCCCGACCTTGGTGACATCCAGCCGCTAGATGGCAATTGGACCATCACCATGGGCACTGCCGCAGCGGAAAACTGCCTGCCCGGCGTCGAGGCCGCCATGGGCGGGCTCAAGCTGGCCGAAGCCGGCGCCATCACCTTTGCCCAGCCATTCGTCCCCGACCAGGCCTTGCCCGGCCAGTCGGTCAGCTGGCTCAAGCTGGCGCCCAACCGCTATCGCGCCGCCCTGCCCGGCTCCGAGGCCATGTTCGCCACCTATGACCTCACGATCGATGCGCCCGACAGCCTCTCCGGCCTGATCCGCGCCGTGACCCTGGTGCCCGGCCAGACGCCCTGCACCATAACGCTACCGGCAAGCTACAGCCATTCGGGCACCTGACCCGCTGCCCACCGCCCCTTGCCAAATGGGGCGGTGGGGGCTAGCGCATTGGCCCTGGCGGCAATGCGGAGATGACCATGCCCGATTTCGACGTGATCGTCCTTGGCGCGGGCGCCGCCGGCATGATGGCCGGCATCGAGGCGGGCAAGCGCGGCCGCAAGGTCCTGGTGGTCGACCATGCCCGCGATCCGGGCGAGAAGATCCGCATTTCCGGCGGTGGACGCTGCAATTTCACCAATGTGAATGCCACCCATGTGGCCGGACGCGAGCGTTTCCTCAGCCAGAACCCGCGCTTTGCGCTCTCGGCCCTCTCCCGCTACACGCCGGACATGTTCATCGAGCGGGTCAACAAGCAGGGCATCGCCTTTCACGAAAAGACCCTGGGCCAGCTGTTCTGTGACGGGCCGGCGACCCAGATCGTCACCATGCTCACCAATGACCTGCGCGCCGCCGGCGCCACCATCTGGACCGGCCGCAGCATCGGCAGCGTCGAAAAGACCACGGACGGCTTCGACGTCATGGTGGGCGACGGACGGGTGACCGCCACCAGCCTGGTCGTGGCCACCGGCGGCAAGTCCATTCCCAAGATGGGCGCCACCGGCTTTGCCTATGACCTGGCGCGCCAGTTCGGCCTCAAGCTGACCGAAACCCGCCCGGCCCTGGTGCCCCTGACCTTCGAGCCGGGCGCGCTCGAACAGCTGAAACCCCTGGCCGGGGTCTCCACCAATGCCATTGTCAGCCATGGCAAGACGCGTTTCGAGGAGGCGCTGCTGTTCACCCATCGCGGCCTCTCCGGCCCGGCGATCCTCCAGATCTCGTCCTATTGGCGCGAGGGCGACACCATTTCTGTCGACCTGCTGCCCGGCCAGGATGCGCTCGAATTCTTCCGCGCCGCCCGCAAGGCAACGCCGCGCCTGCACCTGCAGACCGTGCTTTCCGAAAAGCTGCCCAAGCGGCTGGCCCAGCTCGTTGGCGACATGATCGACCAGCCCGGCATGATCGGCGATTTCTCCGACAAGAAGCTGACCGCCGCCGCCGGGCATGTGCAGCGCTGGAGCCTCAAGCCGGTGGGCTCGGAAGGCTATCGCACCGCCGAGGTGACCCTGGGCGGCATCGACACCACCGGCCTGGACGCCAAGACCATGATGGCACGCGACGTGCCGGGGCTCTTTTTCGTGGGGGAAGCGGTCGACGTCACCGGTTGGCTGGGCGGCTACAATTTCCAGTGGGCCTGGGCCTCGGGCTGGGCCGCCGGCCAGGCGGTGTAACGCTTGTCTGTGGCACCAGGGCAAGGCTTCCGCGCGCGACGCCACCCCACCCTCAATCCCTCCCCATCAAGGGGAGGGAGGCGCAGGTTGAGATGCCAGTGTTCATCCCTCCCTCCCCCTTGTGGGGAGGGTAGCGTCGCCGGGCCGAAGGCCTTGGCAAAGCTAGGGTGGGGGTGCGGCCTATCAGCAGTGCTCGGGCAAGTCAGGCACCGACAGCGTCTAGAATGACGCCTAGAAGGTCCAGCCGAAGCGGATGCCCATATTGGTCAGGCCGCGATTGTCAGCACACAGATTGGCATTGGAGGCGTGCTCGATGGTCGCCATCACCGAGGCATTGTCATTGATCATCACGCCAATGCTGGCCGATTCGCGGAACATGACCGAGCAGCCCAGATTGCGGGCCGGATAGACCGCTCCGGCGACTGCGCCATTGTGGACGGCGCCGCCAAAGCTGGCTTCGACAAAGACCGGGCTGTCCAGGACCGGCACCGTCCAGCTCACGCCGCCATAGACCATGCTTTCCAGCCCGCCGAAATTGATCGTGGCGCCCAGATGCGGCCGCACCACGCCCCAGCTGACCCATTGGGTCAGGCTGGGCACTTCGAACAGCATTTCGACATTGAGGTCCTGAACACGAGAGGTGTCGAAGACGCCGAAAAAGGCGCCCGGCTCGTCCACGCTATGGGCGAAGACGCCGCCGCGCACTTCGGAGAGGGCGAAATCCTGCGCCTGTGCCGACGGTGTCAGCGTCATCGCCACCACCAGTGCCAAGATCAAGCCGGCAAATCCTGCCCGTTTCATTGCGTTCCTCTCCGCCTCCCGCGCATCTAACACGCAGCACCCCCCGATCGGTCAAGATCAATTGTGCCGCCGAGACGCCAAACACTCTCTGAATGTGACAGGGCCCGGCGCAGGCCAGGGTGATTATCGCTAACATGGCCTTAAGGACAGTCCCCGCCGTACAATTGCACGCCCGGGCCTTGACCTTTTGCCTCTTCATCGTGATCTACCGATGATCCATTGCCCTCGAAAGCCATTGCCATGCCCGCCCCCTTCGCCCTCTCGCTCCAGGATCTCGCTCCAATCGCGGAAGGATCGACCACCCGGCAGGCCCTGGCCGAAACCGTGCTTCTGGCCCAGGAGGCCGACCGTCTGGGCTATACGCGGCTCTGGTATGCCGAGCACCATGGCATGCCCTCCATCGCCTCATCGGTCCCCGAAATCCTCATCGCCAGCGCCGCCGCGGCAACCCGGGACATCCGCATCGGCTCGGGCGGGGTCATGCTGCTCAATCATGCCCCGCTGCGCATCGCCGAGGCCTATCGCACGCTTGAAGCGCTCCATCCGGGCCGCATCGATCTGGGCCTGGGCCGCGCGCCCGGCGGCGATGGCTATGCCATGCGCGCCCTCCGCAGCGGCGGCGGCGAGGAATTCTCGGCCTATCTCTCCGAACTGATGGCCTTTGACGAGGAGAGCTTTCCCCCCGACCACCCCTATTCGCGCGTCCCCGTCTCGCCCGGCGGCGTTACCCTGCCGCCCAAATGGCTGCTCGGCTCGTCCGGCGCCAGCGCCCAGGCCGCCGGCCAGCTCGGTTTCGGCTATGCCTTTGCCGCCCATTTCAGCCACACCCCGGCCGCGCCCGCCTTTGCCGCCTATCGCCAGGCCTTCCAGCCCTCGGCTGATTTCCCCGAACCGCGCACGATCCTCTGCCTGTCCGCCATCTGCGCGCCCAGTGAGGAGGAAGCGAAATTCCTCGCCACCTCGCAGGCGGTGAGCTGGGCGCTATTCGTCACCGGCGAGCAGCGCCACCTGATGCCGCCCGAAGAGGCATCCGTCCGCGTTCTTTCGCCGCAGCAGCAACAGGTCATCGAACACCAGTCGAGCCTCTGGCTGGTGGGTGATCCGGCGCAATTGGCCCGAACGATCACCGAAAAGGCCCGCGCCGCCGGGGCCGACGAGGTGATGATCACCACCACCGTGCATTCCTATGCGCTGCGCCGCCGCTCCTTCGCCCTGCTCGCCGAGGCCCTGGGCGTGGCACCCAGATAAGCGCGGCGGCACAGAGGTCATTAACGTCTCGTTTTGCCCCGGGCGGCTAGGATAATGCGCATCTGAGACCGGACTGATTATCCATGAGCGCCGCAGCCTTCGTGCTCGCCATAAACCTGTTTGTCGCGGGTATCTTCGCCACGGCATTCGGTGTCGTGGCGGCCTATCAGCGCTCGGCGCTGGGGGCCCGATGGCTCGCCCTCGCCTATAGCTTTGGCGTTCTCAACGTGGTGTTCGAATTCATCCTGCCCTTCCAGGACGATCACCGTTTCGTCAGCTTCGGCATTTTCGCGGTCTTCCTGTTTGCCCTGAGCGGCTGCGTCATCGGCATGGCGCATCACTATCGCTTGACCCCGCCCTGGCGGCTGCTCGGGCTGGTGGTCATCGCCTCGCTCCTGGTCAACATCGCCATTCTCGACATGCCGCGGGCCAGTCTCGCGCGCAACCTGCTTTATCAGACGCCCTATGCACTGGTGCAGGTCATTGCCCTGGCCGTGGTGCTCAAGAACAGGCGCAAGGGCGCGCTCGATATTGCACTTATGGGGCTGTTCGTGCTCTCGGCGCTGCATTTCCTCGCCAAGCCGTTCCTGGCCATGGCCATCGGCTCCGGCGCCGCGCCCCAGGCCTATATCACCTCCAACTACGCCGCCGTATCCCAGACCCTGGGCGCCGTGCTGCTGATCACCAATGGCCTTCTCATGCTGCTCATCATCGTGCGCGATGTGATGGCCGACATGACGGCGCGCTCGGAAACCGACACGCTTTCGCTATTGCTCAACCGGCGGGGCTTCGAGGATCGGGGCGACAAGGCCATGACCCTGGCCGCCCGTGCCGGCGTGCCCACGGTGATGATCGTTGCCGATCTCGACCACTTCAAGCAGATCAACGACACCTATGGCCATGCCACCGGCGACAAGGTCATTGCCAGCTTTGCCGCGGTGATGCGCGATTGTGCCGCCCCGCATGCCGTGCTGGGGCGTCTGGGTGGCGAGGAATTCGCGGTATTGCTGCCCGGGGCCAACCTGGCCACCGGCAAGCTCTATGCCGAAACCGTGCGCCACGCCTTCCGCAACCTGCCGTTCAATGCCACGGGCCTGGACGAACCGGCCACGGCCTCGTTCGGCGTGGCCCAGCTCATGCCCTTCGACCATTTGTCGGAACTGTTGCGGCGCGCCGACGCGGCGCTCTACCAGGCCAAGACCGATGGCCGCGACTGCGTCCGCATGGCCATGAGCGAACCGGCACGCCCGCTTTCGGCGTCGCGCCGGCGCAGCAATCTCAGTTCATGACCTGACGGGAAACCAGAGCGCAATCGCCCGTCGGTTCGACCCGCAGGGCAAGCTGCTGCCGGTCCAGCTCCGCCAGCCAGGCGGTCCATGACACCGGGCTCATGCCGACATCTTCCCGCCCTTCCGCATTATGGGCAAAACGCAGCTTGAGCTGGGCGCGCTCATCCCCGAACCGGTCCCGTACGCGGGCGATGGCCGGGCGGCCCTGGCGGTCATTGACCCAGTTCTGGATATCCCTGTGCCGTGTCAGCATATGGGCTCGTGTCATTGCGTGGCCTCCTCGCCGCAAACAAAGATGACGTCCATCTCGCCAAACGGAACCGGTCCTCCGCCGGTTCCCCGTTCACCCGATCAACTCTGGGTCCATTCGGTGACAAGCCGATAACGCTCCAGCTCCTCGGGTGAAAAGTAATAGAGCCGGTCCGGCGGGGTCTCGAGCGCATGCAGCCAGAGCGCCGCGTCGACCCCGGATTCATTGAGGTGCCGGGTGATCTCCGCGGTCGCCAATTGCGCATCGGCCATGGCAACACCCGCCACGCTCAACGCATCCACCGAGGTTCCACTCAACGCCGCCGCATAGATCTGGTGCACCCCGATCGCCGCATCGCGCCCCGCAATCCGCTCTGTTCCCGAGGCCAGGATGACGGGGCAGGATGATGCACAAAGCTGGCCGTCGCGCACCGCCGTCGAGAGGCCTCTTTCTCGAATCAGCCGCCCGATCTGCAGGGCATCGTCTACCGAGCCGCCGGGCGAATCCAGCAGCACCGTTGACACATATTCACCCCGCGCCGCGATCTCGTCGGCAAAGCGCTGGGCCGCGCCCGGGTCAATGGTCCCGGTCAGCCGCAGCTCGCCATTTGCCCCCAATTCGATCCGCAAGGGCTCGTCGAGCAGTTCGGGTGGCGTCGTCAGGGCCGGCCTGGCCCGGCCTCCACCGTCCTCGGTGGTGGCCGGCGGCAATATCGGCTGGGGGGTCCGGGTCAGTGCCGCCGGCGCGTTCTGGTTGAGCTCGCGATAGTCGACATAAAGAACGCCCAGGGTCCCGGCCAGCAGCGCGAAGAATGCAAAGCGCAGAATCGCGCCGTCCTCGATCTGCGCCAGCCGTGCAATCACATGGCGGTAGAACGGGCCTTCGTCGTTTGCAGCACGGGCATTGGCGTCACTCTTCATGCCGGGCGCGGTCCGTCGCCACGCTTGCGCTGTGCCGCATCAATCGGCGTCACCGTGCCGTCCTCGGCGACCTTCTCCTCGGGTGGCGACGTGTCCGGAGCAAGTGGGGTTTCCAGTTCCGCGATCCTGGGCGCCAATGCCGCAGCGGCCTCGCTGGCGCCCTCGGCCTCCATGCGCCGGTAGAGCGCCATGGCCCGCAGCATTTCGGCCGCGGTGATGGTCTCCGCCTCCTTGAGCGTTTCGGCCTCGCGGCGCATCGCATCGTTCACGATCATCAGCACCAGCACCAATACGACCGGCAGCAGGTCGATGGAAATGGCCCCGGCCCAGGAGGGGATGAAGTCGCCCCAATAGCGGATGACCGCTTCGGCAGAGGACAGGGGCACGAAACGCCGCTGCTCGACGGCAGAGGTGGCCAGGATTTCGTCGGCCGCCGCCACCAGGGCCGCCGATTGCGCATCGACCGATGCCTGTACCGTTGCCATGACCTGGTTCTGCCGCAAAGCCAGGTCACCCACCCGCCCATCGGCCACCGGTGCGATGAACCCCGCCGAAAGGTCGGTCGCCGCCCGCTTCACCGAGGCGGCGATGTCGGTTTGCTCCAGCGCGGCAATGATGGCGGACAATTGCACGGCCTCGGCCTGAAAGGCGTCCGAACGCGGCTCGATCTGTCCCGGGGTCGAGACCAGTTCGCGCATGCTCGCCAGCCGTTCCGAACCCTGGGCAAACAGGCCTGACACTTCCTCGCGCGAGCCCGAAATGGTGCCGGCCAGCTGGGTCATCTGCGTGCTCATCTGGCTCAGAAGCTGCACCACGCTGCCCGAGCCCTGGGTGCCGGTCAGCGCCCCGCTCTCGCGCTCGTCCTGGGCCAGGGCCGCAAAGCGCGCTGCCGCGCGCTCCACGTCCGGCAGCAGGCTCTGGCTGGCCAGCGCATTGGCATGGGCATTGTCGAGATCTTCGGCATAACCCTGCAGCGTCACCGCCATATGCTGTTCGAGCGCCGCCGAACCGGCCAGGGCCGCCGCATTGAGCCAGGAACTCATGGCCACGATCATGACGCAGCCGATCAGCATGGCGGCAAACAGCGCCAGCCGCTGCACGCCGCTGATCACCAGCGGCACGAAGCGCATCATATAGGTCCAGAAGGCATAGATGGCGACCGAGACGGCGGCCGAATAGATGATGGCGGCAAAGAACACGAAGCTCGCCGATCCATCGAGCAGCCCCCTGACCCCGAGATAGGTATAGACGCCCGAGGCCAGCGCCAGCACGGCAAGCGCGAAACGGCTCATGGTTTCGACGCCGCGCGCGGTTTCGTGCAGGCGGAAGGCATTCGGCTTGAGCTGCATAGGGGCCCCGACTTGTCCTGGCCCGCCACCGGGCCTTAACCTGAGGTTAACACAACCATCCCGGCAGAATCGCGGCAGAGGGGGGCAAGGTTAATGGCCAGGCGATGACGTCTCGGTGAGCGCCCCCTTGCGCCGGG
>CBFGTF010000116.1:0-8946 GCA_965651655.1 uncultured Devosia sp. | reverse complement strand
CGTCCAACCATCCGCGCTTCATCCATATGCTCAAGAACTGCCGCGAGCGGGGCGGCCAGGTGATCGTCATCAATCCGGCCAGGGAGCCGGGCCTGGTCAAGTTCGCGGTGCCGAAATCGCCCCTGTCGATGCTCAAGGGCGGGAGCGAGATCGCGTCGGACTACCTGCAGCCGCGCATCGGCTCGGACATTGCTCTTTTCAAGGGGCTCTGCAAGGCGGTGCTGGCGCAGGGCAGTGCGGACCGGGAATTCATTTCCGCCCATGGCGTGGGGTTCGAGGCCTTCGAGGCCGATTTGGCGGCACTGGACTGGGACGCGATCACGACCGCCTGCGGACTTTCCCGCGACGAGATCGAACGTGTCGCGGCGGCCTATGGACGGGCGAAGCATGCCGTCTTTGCCTGGGGCATGGGCATGACGCACCATGTCCATGGCGTCGCCAATGTCGAGGCCATTGCCAATCTGGCCCTACTGCGCGGCATGATCGGCAAGCCCTATGCCGGTCTCCTGCCGCTGCGGGGCCATTCCAATGTGCAGGGCATCGGAACGATCGGGGTCAAGCCGGTGCTGGCCAGCGATGTGCTGACGAAAATGGAGCAGGCGTTCGGCATGACCTTCCCGCAAGAGAAGGGGCTCGACACCATGGCCTGCATGCAGCGTGCGGCGGGCGGGGAGATCGACGCGGCGGTGATCATGGGCGGCAATCTCTGGGCGGCGACGCCGGATACGGGGTTTGCGACCCGCGCCATGGCGGCCATCGGCTTCAAGCTTTTTCTCACGACGACCTTGAACCAGGGCCATGTGCATGGGCTGGGGACAGGCGAGGTGTTGATCCTGCCGGTGACGGCGCGGGACGAGGAATGGGAGCCCACCACACAGGAATCCATGTTCAATTTCGTGCGCCTGTCCGACGGGGGGATCGAGCGGATCGACACGGTGCGGCCGGAAAGCTGGATCCTGGGGCAATTGGGCAAGCGCATGCTGCCCCAGTCCCCCATCGATTTCGCGGCCTTTTCCGGCCATGCCCGCATCCGCGACGCCATCGCCGCCATCGTGCCGGGCATGGAGGCGCTGGCCGATATCGATGTCGCCAAACGCGAGTTCCACATTCGCAACCGGGTGATGCATACGCCCAGTTTCGGTACGCCGGACGGCAAGGCGCATTTCGTGGTGACGCCTGTTCCCGAAGCGCTGGGCGAGCGGCTGATGCTGGCCTCGGTGCGCAGCGAGGGGCAATTCAACTCCATCATCTATGAGGAGACCGACAGTTATCGCGGCAAGGCCGGGCGGTACTCGGTGTTCCTCAATGCCGAGGACATGAAGGCGCGCGGCCTCAGCGAGGGACAGGCCGTGGTGGTCACGTCCGATGCCGGCGAGATGCAGGGTGTGGCCACGCTGTTCGACCTGCCGCGCGGCTCGGTGCTGGCCTATTATCCCGAAGCAAATGTGCTGGTGGGCACCGCAGTCGACCCGCGCAGCAGGACGCCTGCCTTCAAATCGGTGCCGGTTGAGGTCAGAGCCGCAATTCCCGGCATTTCGACGTCCTGAGTTTCAGCTTTATTTACACGCCGGGGCCATTCTTCTGTGCGAGGAGATGCCGGTGAGCCAAGCCAATATGACCGATCTCAAGGGCCAGCTCGACATGTGCTGGGAACTGGGCCGTACGGGCCGGTCAACCGAGGGTCTCATCGAGGCCCAGCGGCTCCTGGTGCTGGCGCGGCGCGGCGATGACCGGCCGGCGATCGCCCAGGCCCATACCTGCAACGCCTGGTTCTGCCTGCAATTGGGCTATGCCGATGAGGGGTTGGACTGCGCGGTGGAGGCAATCACCCTCTATCGCGACAGCGGCGATCAGCACGGCCTGGCGCTGGCCAGTTCGGTCTATTCCTGGCTGCTGCTGGAACTGGGCCTGAGTGACCTGGGCTATGAACAGGCCAGCGCTGCCGTCGGCGTGGCGCAACAAACCGAAGATGCGGCGCTACAGGCCTTCGCCGCCAGTTGTCGAGGCATGGCGCTGATGCTCTGCCGCCAGGACCAGCTTGCCTATCCCATGCTCGAACAGGCACTCGATACGGCCGAGGCGGCCGGCGACGCCTGCACGATTGCTCTCAACCTCATCAACCTGGCCTATTCGCTGGTGTCCCAGGCCGAACTGGCCGAGGCCGGCGGTGACTTTGCCACCGGGCAGCGGCTGCGCGGCAACAGCCAGATGTTCAACGACCGCGCAATCGTGGTGGCGCGCCGCTATGGCGACTTGTGGAACCTGCGCACGGCCCTGTGCAATGGCGCAGAGGCCCATGCCGTGGCCGGACAACACGACCTGGCCGAGCTCTATCTGGCCGAATGGCGAGACCTGCCGGGGCGGATCGGCCCGCGCGAGGAAATCCACTATCTCTACACCAGTGGCGAGGCCCTACTGCGCAAGGGCGACCTGGACCAGGCCCTCAATATCTGCCGCCAGGCAGTCTTTCTGGCGTCCAATTCGGCCCATCTCGACCACAAGGCCAATACCATGCGCCGCCTGTCCGATGTCGAGGCGGCCAGGGGCGATTTCGAAGCGGCCCTGGGTCACTACCGCGCTTTCCACGAGATCTTCATCCAGCAGATGGGCGAGCAGACGCGCAGGCGCGCCCAACTGGCGGAGATGCAATTGCAGAACCAGCGGCTGCGGGCCAGGGCCGACCGCCTGGAGATCGAGGCGAGCAAGGACGCCCTGACCGGCGTCGGCAACCGGCGCGCCTTCGACGCGCATATGGCCGCGCTTGACGGGCAGGCCTTCTCGCTCATCATCGTCGATCTTGACCACTTCAAGCGCGTCAACGACCGCCACTCTCACATGACCGGCGACAATGTGCTGCGCCGCGTCGCGGAACTGCTGACCGTGCTGGCCGCGGACCGCGCCTATCGCATGGGTGGCGAGGAATTCGCGGTGATCCTGCCCGGGCATGGCCAAATGGACGCAATGGCGCTTGCCGAGTGTATTCGGCAGGACCTGTGCGCGATCAATTGGAGCGACTTGGCGCTTGGCCTCGAGGTTACCGCCAGCATCGGCGTGGTCGGCTCGCCGGGTCGGACCGGCAGCGAGATGATCGCCGAGGCCGATCGTCGCCTCTACGCCGCCAAGGCGGCTGGCCGCAATTGCGTCGTGGGCGAGCCAGGCGGTGATACAGACCATGCCCGGCCAAAGACAGCGGCGTTGAGTCGCCGGAGTGGCTGATTATCATGCTTTGGGCAGCCCAAGCAGCGCCATGACCGTGGTTCTGTGGTGCCGAAGTCATGCCCAAAAGCGAGGCATATCCGCTATTTGCGTGAGATTGCGCACAACGCTGTGGCAGAATGCACAATAAATAGTCACGGTCTGCTGCTGCATGTGTCCGCGGCAGCATTTACGGGGCGTTTACCAAAGAGTTTCTACTATTTGGCAGGGGCAAGGGGCGCTTCGCCGTCTTTTCATGCGGTGAGGATATGCTCGGGCGCTCTGGTGCGTCATTACCGGAAACAGAGCAAATGGACGATCACGCCAAGCGGGAGGTTGCGGCCTCACCCCGTGCCATGCGGGTGGTGATGGAGGGGATCGGGCAAGAGTTGCACACCTACTCGGTGGGCAACCTCCAGATCGTCAAGCAGACCAAATTGCTCGCGGTCAATGCGATCATCGAGGCGGCACGGGCAGGGGACGCCGGCAAGGGCTTTGCGGTCGTTGCCAACGAAGTGCAACGCCTGGCCGAAAGCGCAGCCGATATTGCCGCGCGGTTCCAGGATGTGTTGATCGGGCGGATCAGCCTGGGGCGTTCCATGTCCGGCTCGCTGGTCGACGAGATGGAGGGCGCGCGCCTGACCGACCTGGCGCAGACGCTGGTGCAATTGATCGTGCGCAACCTCTATGAACGCACGGCCGACGTGCGCTGGTGGGCCACCGACACGGCCTTCTGGCAGGCGCTGGAAAGCGATGACCCGGCGGCGCGGCGCTTTGCGGGTGAACGCCTTGCAACAATCAACCGCTTCTACACCGTCTATTCCGATCTCGTGCTGACCGATGCGCGGGGGCGCGTGATCGCCAGTGCAAATCCGGCCCATGCCAAGGCCCTGCTCGGCGTCGATCTCTCCCGGGAAAGCTGGTTCCGACAGGCCATGGCAACCAGAAGCGGCGACGACTACGCGGTGGGCGAGGTGATGGAGAGTGCCCATCACGACCGGCGCGAAGTGCTGGTCTATTCAACCGCCGTGCGGGCGGACGGCCGCAATGATGGCGCGGCGCTGGGGGCCCTGGGCGTCTATTTCGACTGGCAGGCGCAGGGGCATTCCATTGTCGAGACCGAGGCGGCATTGCCGCCGCAGGTGGCCGAGCGCACCGAGGTCATGTTGCTCGATGCCAATGGCCGGATCATTGCCACCACCGTTCCGGACCACCGCTTCGCCCAGTTCTCCTTGCAGCACAATGGCGCAAACCGGGGCAGCTATTTTGATAGCGCGGGCAATATCGTCGCCTTTGCCCGGACCCTGGGCTACCAGGAATATGACGGGCTGGGCTGGTGGGGCGTGGTGGTGCAACGCGCAGAATCAGAAGAGAGCATCCGTGCGTCCCTGGGCATGGCGGCGGCCAGCTGAGCGCAAATGGGGGCAGCCATGCCGCCCCCATTTGCCGCGCCAGTGAACGCTACTCTGCTGCAGCGTCAGGGTCGACGCCGGGCCCCACCAGCATGACACTGGGTTCAGCCGCAAAGATGCGGTCTGCTACAGCCCTGACCTCGTCAACCGTCACAGCGTCGATGCGGCGGGCGCGTTCCTCGACATAGTCGATGGGCAGGTCCCGCAATTGCTGACCGACCATGGCCCCGGCGATGGACATGGACGAGCGCAATTGATTGATCGGGTAGGCGCCGATCAGGTAACGCTTGATGCGGTCGAGTTCGGTCGGGTCAGGGCCATCCTCGGCCATTTGCGCAATGGTCGACCTGATGACCTCGATCGTGTCGCCGGCCTGGTCGGGCCGGGTGGACGTGCCGATGACCAGGGCATCGGCATGGTCGAAATTGAGCAGGCCGCCGGAGACGCCATAGCTCAGGCCGCGCTTCTCGCGCACTTCGACATTGAGTTCGGACAGCAAGCTGTCGCCTGCCAGGATTTCGGACATGAGATAGGCGGCGAAGAAATCCTCGTCGTCCTCGGCGACGCCGGGATAGGCCAGGTTGATAAAGGCCTGGGGCAGGGGGTAGTCCACGGCCAATTGCTGGCCGAAGCTCATCTGTGCATCGCCTATATCCACCAGGCCGGGCGCTTCCGGCAGGCTGCCAAAGACCTGGTCTATCAAGGCGCCGGCGGTGGCTTCGTCCAGCGCGCCGACAATGCCCACCGTCAGATTGTCACGTGCGAAGACCGAGCCATGCATGGCCCGAAGGTCGTCGGCGGTGATGGCGGTCAGGGTTTGTTCAGTGCCTTCGACAGGGCGTCCATAGGGATGGTCACCAAAGAGTGCCTCGTTCCACAGCCGGTTGGCGGCATAGCCGGGGTCCTGTGAGCGGGCAAGCAGGCGCGACAGCAGCTGCGAGCGCATGCGATCGATGGCCGGCTGGTCAAAGCGGGGCTCGGTGATGGCGAGGGCCAGAAGCTCGGAGGCTCCCTGGCGTTCGTCGGCGAGCATGCGCGCGACGCCGGTCAAGGCATCAAAGCTGGCAGAAAAGCGCATTTCCAGGCCGACCTGGTCCTGCCGCGTCTGGAAGGCGTCGCTGTCGAGTTCGCCGGCGCCCTCGTCCATCAGCGTGGTCATGAGGTTGGCCAGACCCAGCTTGTCGTCGGTCTCCTGCGCTGCGCCACCCTCAAAGGCAAAGGCAAGCGTGACGATGGGAACGGTATAGTCCTCGACCATCCATGCCTTGATTCCACCGGGCGAGGTGATTTCGCGGAAGGCCACCTCGGCTTGGGCGGGAAGGGTGAGCGCAAGCAGCAATAGCGGCGTTAGCGTTGCGATGAAGGCGCGGCGCAGGGAGGCAGGGGCGTTCATGGCTGGGTCTCCTCGGCGAGGGGCAGCAGGTATCCGGTGACGGCGTTTTCCGGACGCAGGTATTTCTCGGCCACAGCGCGGACCTGATCGGGGGTGACGGCACCAATGCGGTCGGGCCAATCGGTGACGTCCTCTATGGTCAAACCATTGGCCAGCCAGGCGCCGTAGGTCTGGGCCAGGTTGCCCTGATCGTCACGCGCGAAGATGGTGCTGCGGATGTAGCGCGCCTTGACCTGATCGAGTTCGGCTTCGGTTATGCCTTCTGCGACAAGGGCGTCGATTTCGGCCAGGGTGGCGGCCTGCAGCGCATCGAGGCCATCGCTGCTGCGCGGCGAACCGAAAAGGCTGAAGGTGCCCTGGTCATAGGCGGAGCCGTCATAGCCGGCCCCGGTATTGGCCGCCATGCCCGTGTCGACCACCAGCTTCTGATAGAGCCGGCTGCGAATGCCGCCGCTGAGGACGGCCGAAAGAAGGTCGAGCGCTTCGGCCTCGCCATCCGCGGCGGTGCGATAGCTGGGGACGACCCAGCTGCGCGAGAAGCTGGGCAGGGTCACGCGCGCATCGGCATAGGTCACCGTGCGGCTGGTATCCTGAGGCGGCTCCTGCGGGCGCTGCCGCGGCGGCAGGTCGGGACCGCGCGCAACCTCTCCATAGCTCGCCTCGGCAAGCGCCAATACGGCGTCGGCATCGACATCGCCGGCCACCACGACCACTGCATTGTTGGGTGCATAATAGCGCTCGTAGAACTCCAGTGCATCCTCGCGGCTGAGATCGGCAATCTCGTGCGCCCAGCCGATGACTGGGATGCGATAGGGATGGTTCTGGAACAGGGTGGCGTTCATTTCCTCCGCCAGGATGGTCTGCGGCTGGGCTTCGACACGTTGCCGCCGCTCGTCCAGCACGACATCGCGCTCAGCGTCGATCACATCAGGGGGCAGGATCAGATTGCGCATCCGATCGGCCTCGATGTCCATCATCGTGCCCAGGGCATCGGGCGGAATGGTCTGGAAATAGGCCGTGACGTCCGCATTGGTGAAGGCATTGGTACTGCCGCCCAGTTCGCTGACCATGCGGTCCAGCGTGCCCGGCGGATTGGCCTCGGTCCCCTTGAACATGAGGTGTTCGAGAAAATGGGCGACACCCGACTGCCCGGCCGGGTCGTCGGCGGCCCCGACGCGATACCAGATCATATGCGTGACGATGGGTGCGCGCCTGTCGGGAATCACCACGAGCTCGAGGCCATTCTCGAGGGTGAAGTGGCTGACCTCCGGAACCGGCTCTTGCTGCGCAAGTGCGGGTGTCCCCAGGAAAGCGGCGGCCATTAGGGCCAGGGCGAGGCGGTACATGATCGCAATGCTCTTTGTTTGTGGCGGGCGGTGGAGCGCGCGGCCATGGGTATGCAGGCATAGGCGCCGGATCAATCCCGGCGGTTGCGTGGCACCGACCTATCCCCTAAATACGGCGCAAATTCCTTAAGCGAGGATCGCGCCGTATGGCCCGCCAGTTCATCTACCACATGCACGGAATGTCCAAGGCCTATGCCGGCGGCAAGAAGGTGCTGGATAATATCCACCTCTCCTTCTACCCCGATGCCAAGATCGGCATCCTGGGCCCCAATGGCTCGGGCAAGTCGACGCTGCTCAAGATCATGGCAGGCATCGATACCGAGTTCACCGGCGAGGCCTGGGCGGCTGAAGGCGCCAAGGTGGGCTATCTGGCCCAGGAACCGCAGCTCGATCCGGCGCTCAACGTGCTGGGCAATGTGATGACCGGCGTCAAGGAAAAGAAGGACATCGTCGACCGCTATAACGAGTTGATGATGAACTATTCCGACGAGACCGCCGACGAGGCCACGCAGCTGCAGGACATCATCGATGCGCAGAACCTGTGGGACCTGGAAAGCCAGGTCGAGGTGGCCATGGAGGCCCTGGGCTGTCCGCCGCCCGATGCCGATGTCACCACGCTTTCGGGCGGTGAGAAGCGCCGCGTGGCGCTCTGCGCACTGCTGCTCTCCAAGCCCGACCTGCTGCTGCTCGACGAGCCGACCAACCATCTTGACGCCGAGACGACGGCCTGGCTCGAACGGCACCTGCGCGAATTCGAAGGCGCAGTGCTGATCATCACCCACGACCGCTACTTCCTCGACAATGTCACGGGCTGGATTCTGGAGCTCGATCGCGGTCGCGGCGTGCCCTATGAAGGCAATTACACCGCCTATCTCGATGCCAAGGCCAAGCGCTTTGCGCAGGAAAAGAGCGAGGACGCGGCCCGCGCCAAGGTTCTGGAGCGCGAACGCGAATGGATGGGCCAGAGCCCGCAGGCGCGCCAGTCCAAGTCGAAGGCGCGTATCAAGGCCTATGACGAACTGGTCAAGCTCAACGAGGCGCGGACCCAGTCCCACACCGCCCAGATCATCATTCCGCCCGGCGAACGGCTGGGGCAGAATGTCATCACGGTGGAGAATCTCTCGAAGTCCTTCGGTGATCGCCTGCTGATCGACGATCTCAGCTTCAAACTGCCCCCAGGCGGCATTGTCGGGATCATCGGGCCCAATGGTGCAGGCAAGACCACGCTGTTCAAGATGCTGACAGGCCAGGAAAAGCCCGACAGCGGCACCGTCACCGTCGCCGAGAATGTGCATCTGGGCTATGTCGACCAGAGCCGCGATGCGCTCAATCCCAACAAGACGGTCTGGGAGGAAATCTCCGAGGGCGACGATGTGCTGATGCTGGGCAAGCGCGAAATGAATTCGCGCGCCTATACCTCGGCCTTCAACTTCAAGGGCGGCGACCAGCAGCAGAAGGTGGGCAATCTCTCGGGCGGGCAGCGCAACCGCGTGCACCTGGCCAAGATGCTCAAGAGCGGCGCCAATGTGTTGCTGCTCGACGAACCGACCAACGATCTCGACACCGAAACCCTCGCCGCGCTCGAAGAGGCGCTGGAGGA
>CBFGTF010000115.1:0-8948 GCA_965651655.1 uncultured Devosia sp. | reverse complement strand
AACGCGCATCGCCGACCTCATCATCAATCGCAATGCGGCCAGGCTCGATTATCGCGTGGCCGAGCATTTCCACGAAGACTGGAGCCTCGACCAGGACTATGTGGGCTCCGAGATGTTCCGCCCCTCGGGCACCACACCGGGCCATGCGCTGGAATGGTCGCGCCTGTTGTTCCAGCTCTTCGTGCTGTGCCGCAAGGAGCACAGCTGGATGACCGAGAGCGCCAGGGGCTTGTTCCGCCAGGCCGTGGAACTGGGCTGGGACAAACAGCATGGCGGGTTCTTCTACACGCTGGACTGGAACAACCAGCCGATCATGCGCGAAAAGCTGTGGTGGCCGGTTGCAGAAGCCATCGGCGCGGCGGCTTATATCGGCGCCCATGATCGCGACGACTTCTTCCAGGTCTGGTATCGCAGGCTCTGGGACTTTGCCGAGAACCACGTGATCGACCATGTGCGCGGCGGGTGGCACAGCGAACTTACCGAACAACTGGTGCCGACATCGCGCCTGTTCGTCGGCAAACCCGACCTCTACCATGCGCTCCAGGCGTGCCTCATTCCGCTCTATCCGGCGACGGGCAGCCTGACGCATGGAATTATCGAGGCAGACCACCCCAAACGTCTCTAGGCTCTGGTAATGTTGCCCAGGCTGTATCGCCATTCACCTGATGCAAGTCTGCAAACCTCAGCCTCAGTTTGATGTCGATACAGCCGGACGCACGCTCCAGTTCAACCATTGCGTGTTTCTCGCGTTGCGGTTCCAAACATGGAGTTTGAGCAATGGCATTTCTGGACGGCAAGGTCGCCCTGGTGACGGGCGCGGGATCGGGGATCGGCAAGGCCACCGCCCTGAAGCTGGCGCGTGAAGGCGCGGCAGTGGTGGTCATGAGCCGGACGCAGGCGGAAATCGAGACGACGGCCGCCGAAATCGAGCAGGCCGGCGGCAGGGCCAGGGCGATAACGGCCGATGTGACCGATGACGCGGCCATGAAGGCGCTGGTGGCCGAGACACTGGGCCATTACGGGCGGCTCGATATCGTGGTCGCCAATGCGGGCATCAACGGCGTCTGGGCGCCGATCGAAAACCTCACGCCGGACGAATGGGACAAGACCATCGCGGTCAATCTGCGCGGCACCTATCTGACCATCCATCACGCGGTTCCAGCGCTGGAAGCAGCAGGCGGCGGCGCCATCGTGGTGGTCTCGTCCATCAATGGCACCCGCACGTTCACCACGCCTGGCGCCAGTGCCTATTCGGCGACGAAAGCCGGGCAATTGGCCATGGTCCAGCAATTGGCGCTGGAACTGGGGCGGCGCAGGATCCGTATCAACGCCGTATGTCCCGGCGCCATCGAGAGCTCGATCGAGGACAGCACGGAGCATCGGGACCGGGAAAAGTCGGGTATTCCCGTGCATTTCCCCGAAGGGGACATTCCCCTGACCGGCGGCGCCAGAGGCAAGGCGGCGGACGTTGCGGACGTCATTGCGTTTCTGGTTTCGGACGCCGCGCGGCATGTGACCGGGAGCCCGGTTTGGATTGACGGGGGGCAGGGTTTGCTGCGCTAAGGGGTCTTTGCACAAATCCATACCCCTGCGGGCTGTTGTCAGGGCCGGACCTGCGTCGTAAAGCACAGCCCGATCAAAGATTTCGGTGAGCCACATGACCGCCCTGCCCGCCCAATTGCCGCGCCTGCTGGTCGAGCGCGCCGTCGCCGCGGCGCTGGAGGAGGATCTGGGACTTGCCGGCGACCTGACCAGCCAGGCCACCCTTGCCCCCGATGCCTGGGCCTCAGCCACGCTTTCGGCACGCGAGCCCGGGGTCATTGCCGGGCTGGACCTGGCAGCCGCTGCGTTCCGGCTGGTGGGGGACGGTGTCAGCTTCCAGCCACGTCTGGCCGATGGAGACCGCGTGGCGGCGGGCGGCATTGTCGCCGACATTTCCGGGCCAGCACGGCTGGTGATGTCGGGCGAGCGGGTGGCGCTCAATTTCCTCAATCACCTGAGCGGCATTGCCACGCTGACCCGCATCTATGCCGACGCCATTGCCGGGACCAAGGCGCGCATCTGCGACACGCGCAAGACGACGCCGGGCCTCAGGGCGTTCGAAAAATTCGCGGTGCGCTGTGGCGGCGGCGCCAATCACCGCTATGCGCTCGATGACGCCATCCTGATCAAGGATAATCATATTGCCGTGGCCGGTAGCGTCACGGCGGCCTACCGCGCAGCGGAGGCCTTTGCGGGGCATCTGGTGGCCATCGAGATCGAAGTTGCTTCGCTTGCGGAACTGGAAGAAGCCCTCAAAGCCGGGGCACGCATCGTGTTGCTCGACAATATGGACAACGAAACGCTGCGGCAGGCCGTGGCCATTACTGCCGGGCGGGCGCGGCTGGAAGCATCGGGAGGCGTCAAGCTCGACCGGGTGCGCGCCATCGCCGAGACCGGCGTCGACTATATTTCCACCAGCCAGATCACCATGGGCGCGACGCCGCTCGACCTGGGCCTGGACGTGACCATTGGCGGGGCAAAATGAGCGTGATGACCAAGAGCCCTGCCCCGTCCCTGACCGATATTGCGGTGGAGGCCGCCATTGCGGCGGCCGAGGTGATCTGCGCTGTCTATGACCGGCCCATCCATGTGGTGACCAAGGACGACGGCTCGCCGGTGACCGAAGCGGACGCCGCGGCGGAAGCCGTGATCATCGCGCACCTCAAGGCAACCGGCCTGCCGGTGCTGGGCGAGGAAAGCGTCGCGGCTGGCATCATCCCGGTGCTGGGTGAGCGCTATTTCGTGGTCGACCCACTCGATGGCACCAAGGAATTCATCAAGCGCAATGGCGAATTCACGGTCAATATCGCGCTGGTGGAGCATGGACGCCCGGTGATGGGCGTGGTGCTGGCACCGGCCAGTGGCGACATTTTCGCCGGTGACGTGACCGGCGCCTGGACCGGGAAAGTGTCGGGGGGCACTGTGGTCGACAAGCGGGCGATCAGCGTAGGCCTGTTGCCGCGTCCGCGGATCGTGGCCAGTCGCAGTCATGGCCACGCAGCGCTGGAACAATTGTGCCGGACGCTGGACGTGGAAAGCGATGTGTCGGTTGGCTCGTCGCTGAAGTTCTGCCTGCTTGCGCGGGGCGATGCGCAGCTTTACCCCCGCTTTACCCCAACCTGCGAATGGGATACCGCGGCCGGGCAAGCCGTGCTTGAAGCAGCGGGCGGCGCAGTGGTCACCCTTGATGGCGCGCCGATGCGCTATGGCAAGGGGGACCTGAAATTCCTCAACCCCTATTTCGTGGCCGCTGCCAGCCTGTCGCTGGCCGAGGCCGGTGCAGCCGAAATGCGACGCCTGCTCGCATAGTGACGTTTGGCCGCGCCTCTGCCCGCGCGACTGAAAGTCCCTTGTTTCGGCAGCGTTTTGACGAGGGGCATGCAATCAGCGCTTAACTGATCTGCCGTCGTTAAGCTTGCAGCAGGCAGGCCGGGCATATATACGCCGAGCATATATTGGACCGGAATATGAGCTCGGGGCCACGATCATGAACGTCAGAACATTGTGCCTCTCCATTCTCTACGATGGGGAAGCCAGCGGCTACGACATCCGACGCATGTGCACGGAGGGCAATTTCGCCTATTTCGTGGAGGCCAGTTACGGCTCTATCTATCCGGCCCTGGCCAAGCTCGAGGATGACGGCCTGGTGAGCAGCCGCAGCGAGCAGCAGGACGGCAAGCCTGCCCGCAAGGTCTATACCATCACCGAGGCGGGCCGTGCGGCCTTTGCCGAGCAGCTGGGCGAACCGCTGGGCGAGGACATGTTCCGCAGCCCGTTCCTGCTGTTTGCCCGATTTGCGCACATTCTGCCGCGCGAGCTGGTGGAAGACCGCTGCAACGAATTTCTGCGGCGGACCATCGAGGGCCGCCAGCAACTTGACCAAGCACCAGCCGAGCATAACTGCAATCCGGCGGATTTGTGGGTCATCAATTATGGACGTGCAGTATTGGAGGTTGCGGAGAAGCATTTGCGCACCCATATGCACGAACTGATCACAATGGCGCGAGCCGAGTCGCGTAAAGACGCGGCTGAGTAAGGGGCGAGATTTTCTTCATGCGTGCACTGTTCTCTTATGGCCTGGCCTTTGTCATGCTGCTGCTGGCAGGTGGTTGGCTGGCGACCGGAACCCTTGTCCAGGGCGGACAGGGCCCGGGCAATGGCGAAAAGCCGATCATCTCGGTAATCGAAGGCGACGACCACGGCCCCCTCGCGACCGCCCTTGGCGAAGCCGGCGTGCTGGCCGAACATCATGCGCCGGAGATCGATCCGACCTTGACCATTGCGCAGCGCAATGAAGAAACCACGGGCGCCAGCGCACCGCTGCAGAGCGTGCGCACGCAGCGCTTCGTGGCCGAAGCGATGCCGATCGAGGTGCCGCTGCGCGGCCGCACCCAGGCCAAGGCCACCGTGACCGCCGTGGCCGAAACTTCGGGCGCTGTCGATGTTGTGCATGTGAGCAAGGGACAGCGCGTCGAGGTTGGCGATGCCCTGTGCACGCTGGACCAGGGCACCCGCGCCGCCGCTGTCGCCCAGGCTGAGGCAGGCGTTGCCCAGGCCGAGGCAGCCCTGGCCCAGGCCCAGCTCAATTACGACACCAATGCCGACCTGCGCCAGCGTGGGCTGGCCGCCGCCAATACTGCCAATGCGGTCGAGGTGGCCCTGGCCCAGGCCCGTGCCGGCGTCAGCCAGGCGGCTGCCGGGCTCGACAATGCCAAGGCCGAACTTGATCGCACCGAAATTGTCGCCAAGGTCGCCGGCCTGGTGCAGGACCCGGTGGCGACACAGGGCGCCATGCTCAATGCCGGATCGCCCTGCGCAACCATCGTGCAGCTCAACCCTATCGTCTTCACCGGAATGGTCCCCGAGGCCCATATCGGGCTGGCCCGCACGGGTCTTGACGCCACGATAAGGACCGTCACCGGCGATACCGTCAGTGGCAAGGTGACCTATGTGTCGGCGGTCGCTGATAATGCAACGCGTGCGTTCCCCGCAGAAATCGAAATCCCCAATGATGATTTCGCTATTCGCGACGGCGTGACGGCCGAAGCCATCGTGACCATCGGCAGCGCGCCAGGCCATCTGCTGCCGCAATCGGTGCTGACGCTGGACGATGACGGCGTGCTTGGTGTGCGTACGGTCGAAGAGGGCAAGGTGGCCTTCTATCCCATCACTATCATCAGTGACACGCGCGACGGTGTGTGGGTGACCGGCCTGCCGATGATTTCCGACGTCATCACGGTCGGCCAGGAAAACGTGAATGCCGGACAGGCCGTCGAGGCCAGCCCGGTGACTGAAGCCGAACCCTCCGCCAGCTAAGGACGCCAGCGATGCTCGATTTTATCGAAAAAATCCTCAGGATGCCGCGTGTCGTCCTGACGATCATGGTTATCGTGCTCGCCGCCGGCGCGGCCGCCTATACGTCCATGCCCAAGGAAAGCTTCCCGGCCATCGACGTACCCTATCTCTATGTGTCGATCAGCCAGACGGGCGTTTCGCCACGCGATGCTGAAAACCTGCTGGCCAAACCGGCCGAGGAAGAACTGGCGAACCTGCCGGGGCTGGTCAATATCAGCTCGACCGCGACCACCGGCCACGCTTCGGTGTTTCTCGAGTTCGACATCAATACCGACAAAGACCAGGCGCTGGCCGATACCCGTGCGCGTATCGACGCGGTCAAAGCCAAGCTGCCCGACGACGCCAGCGACCCGACGGTCAACGAAATCGACCTTGTCGGCATGCCGATCATCTCGGTGGCCGTCTATGGTTCAGCGCCAGAAAAGGAACTGGTTCGCCGGGCCGAAATCCTGCAGGACGCCATCGAGGGCATTGCCGAGGTGCGCGAAGCCACCCTTTCGGGTGCCCGCAAGGAACAGCTCGAAATCCGCATCGACCTGCTGCGCCTGGAGGCCTATGGACTGACTGCCAGCCAGCTGTTCGACGCCTTGTCGCGCAATAATATGGTGGTTGCCGGTGGCACGCTCAATACCGGGCAGGGTTCGTTCAATGTCGAAGTGCCCGGCCTGATCACCACGGCCGAGGATGTATTCAGCCTGCCGCTCAAGACCGATGGCGACACCATCGTGACCTTTGGCGATGTGGCAACCATTACCCGCACGCTGGCCGACGCGACCGAATATACCCAGGTGAACGGGTCCCCCGCGCTGATCCTGGGTGTGTCCAAGAAGCTGGGCACAAACATCATCGACGTCTCGGACAAGGTGCGCGCGGTGACCGCAGAGGCGGCCAAGGACTGGCCGGCCGGCGTGACCTATTCGTTCTTCCTCGACCAGGCCGAAACCACGACGGCCCTGTTCCGCTCGCTCGAAGCGGCGGTGCTGACAGCCGTCGCACTGGTGCTGATCACCTGCGTGGCGACGCTGGGCGTGCGCCCCGCCATCATGATCGGCATGTCCATTCCGCTTTCGTTCATGATGGCCTTCCTGGTGGCCCAGGGCCTGGGCATGACCATCAACATGATGGTGATGTTTGGGCTCGTGATCGCCGTGGGCGTGCTGGTGGACGATCCGGTGGTGGTCGTCGAATATGCCGAGCGAAAACTGCAGGAGGGCATTCCCAAGCGGGAGGCCTTCATCATGGCCATGCGCAAGATGTTCGTGCCGGTGGTGGGCGCAACCGCGACCACGCTGGGCGCTTTTATCCCGCTGCTGTTCTGGCCCGGCATTATCGGCAAGTTCATGAGCTACCTGCCGATGATCGTGATCATCGTCATGGTCGCCTCGTTCATCTCGGCGCTGATCTTCATGCCGGTGATCGGTTCGATCATCGCCTCGACCCATGTGGACGAAAAAGCCAAGGCCAAGGCCGATATCGTGATGTATCCCGACAAGTTCGACTCCAAGAAAGTGGGCGGACTGACGGGCATCTATGTGCGGCTGATGGAAAAGCTGCTGCACTGGCCGCTGCCGACACTGGCCGTGGGCTTCGGCATCATCATCGCCATCTTTGCCACCTACGCCATCAACCCGACCGGCTCGGAAGCCTTCCCTGCCTCCGAACCCGAGTTCGCAACCGTGGCCGTGGTGGGCAAGGGCAATTATTCGCCCGAAGAAGTGCGCGACATGCTCATGGAAATCGAGCACGAACTGATCCAGGTCCGGGGTATCCAGGACGTGATCATGCAGTTCGGTTCGACCGGCGCCTTCTCGACCACGCCACCCGACACGATCGGCAATTTCCAGCTGCAGTTGACCAACTGGAACCATCGCGTTCCGGCCACGGAGATCTTTGCTGAAATCCGCGAACGCGTGGCGGGCTTTGCCGGTCTCGATATCCAGCTGCTGGCAGCCGAGAACGGACCGCCGGCTGGCAAGGATATCAACATGCGGGTGGAAAGCACCAATTACGACGACCTCGTGCCCGTCGTGACCGCAATTCGCGAGCACCTCGCCACCTGGCCCGAAGTGGTTGACGCCGAAGATGGACGCCCCTCGCCCGGCATCGACTGGCAGATCACCATCGACCGCGCCGAGGCCGGCAAGTATGGCATCGGTGTGCGTGAACTTGCGCCCTATGTGCAGCTTGTCACCTCGGGCGTGAAGCTGGGTACCTATCGCGACGCCGTGACGGGCGACGAGCTCGACATCAGGGTTCGCCTGCCTGAGAACGAACGCACATTCGACGCGCTCGACTCCATGCGTGTCGCCACTGCGCAGGGCCTGATCCCGGTCAGCAACTTCATCGAACGGACCGCCGTCCCCAAGGTCGCCAATATCCAGCGCCGCAACCAGGTCTATACGATGGCTGTGGCGGCGGGCCTGACCAATCTGCCAGAAGGCGTCTATGCCGCCGACAAGGTGGAGGAACTGCAGGCCTGGATCGGCGAACAGGGCTTCCCGGACCGGGTGACGGTGGAATTCGGAGGCGCCGAGGAGCAGATGGGTGACGCCAATGCCTTTATTGGCCAGGCGCTGATGATGGCCATGGCGCTGATCTTCTTCATCCTGCTGCTCGAATATAACAGCTTCTACCAGGTGATGGTGACGCTCACGACAGTGGTAATGTCGGTGGCCGGGGTGCTGCTGGGCATGCTTGTTACCGGAATGACCTTCTCGGCGATCATGACGGGCCTCGGCATCGTGGCGCTGGCGGGTATCGTGGTGAAGAACGGCATCGTGCTGATCGACACCTATAACGACTACCATCGCCACCAGAACGTGGAAGCGGTGAAGGCCATGCTGCTGACCGTGAGCCAGCGTGTACGGCCGGTGCTGCTGACCGCGTTCCTGACGGCGCTGGGCGTGATCCCGATGTGGGCCAATGTCGAGTTCGACTTCCTTCGCCGTGAGATCGTGATCGGGGGCCTGGCCGGTTCGTGGTTCATCCACCTGTCTGCCGCCCTGGTTTCGGGCCTGTTCTTCTCGACGATGCTGACGCTGATCATGGTGCCGGTGATGATCACCGCGCCCACCGTGATGTGGAGCCAGATCAAGTGGATCGGCGCGCTGTTCGCATCCCTGGGCGGCTGGATTGCCAGCCCCTTCCGTCGCGGACAGGCGGTGGCCGCGCCAGCCGGATTTGACGGCATGGCCGTGGAAGTGCCGGAGGACGCGGACAGCGCCAAGCGCTTCATCGTCTCCAAGGATGCGGGGCTGAAGGAGAAGGAAGCCAATGGCGTGACCGTGGTCAGCCGCAGGGATGCGGCGGAGTAAACGGCCCGACCATTCGACCACAGGTCTCATGGTCCTTATCACTCGAACCGCGCCACCGGCGCGTTTCGCGAGACGCTCGGAGGCCCGCAGAGATGCGGGCCTCTTGTTTTTTTAGCTGAAATAGCTAAATTGGACATCGAGCATCTCAAAGGAGCCCGCTATGAGCACGATGTCCGCGACCGAAGCCAAAAACAAGTTCGGCCAGTTGCTGGAAATGGCCCAGGCGGAGCCTGTGCG
>CBFGTF010000114.1:0-9099 GCA_965651655.1 uncultured Devosia sp. | reverse complement strand
GTTGACCTTTGCAAGTAGTCGTTCGCGATAACAATGTTGACCAGGCGCTGCGCGCGCTCAAGAAGAAGCTGCAGCGCGAAGGCGTCTTCCGCGAGATGAAGCTGCGCAACTATTACGAGAAGCCCTCCGAGAAGAAGGCTCGCCAGAAGGCCGAGGCCGTTCGCCGCGCCCGCAAGCTGGCCCGCAAGCGCGCCCAGCGCGAAGGCGGCATCGTTGCTGCGCCGAGCCGTCCGAGCTAGGCACACGCCACAAGGCCAATGAATTTGACGCCGTCCCTTGCGGGGCGGCGTTTTTTGTTTGCGCCAGGCCCGGTTCACCGGCGACGGAGACGATCGGCCAGGGCGACAGCGATGGTCAGAACAGCGACGGCCGGGAGCTGGATAACGAGCGCGGTGCGGGCATCGGGAAACAGGGTGCCGGCCGCCAGCGAACCGGCAAAGCCGCCTCCCACCTGGAAGAAGCCGGTCAGCGCGCCGGCTGCGCCCGCAATGGCGCCGAAGCCGGCCATGGCCGCAGTGGTGGCGCTGGGACTGAGAAAAGCCAGTCCCAGCATCCACATGCCCACCGGCGCCATGATGGCGAGGACTGAAGTTGGGAAAAGCACCGGCATGGTGGCAAAACCCATTCCGCTCAGAGCCAGCAGCACAAGTGCCGTCGTCACCAGCTGGTGGCCTTGCACTCGGGTCGAGAGATAGCCGACCACGAGGTTGCCGAGGACAAAGCTGGCGGTCTGGCCCAGAAGGGCCATGGCGAACTGGAACGGGGTCAGGCCCATGTCATCGATGAAGATGAAGGGCAGGAGCGCGGTGAAGCCGTGGAATCCGGTGAACGTCAGTCCCAGCAGCAGCGAGGGGAAGAGAAAATCCGGCGAGGACAGCAATTGCCGGTAATTGCTGAAAACCACTTCGGGGCGCAACGGCACCCTGGCCTCGCGAGCGAGAGTCTCCCGCGCGCCCCAGGTCAGCAATGCCAGGATAGCCAGGCCAAAGCCGGCCATGACGATGAACAGGTGGTGCCAGTTGCCCAGCAGCAGGATGACGCTGCCGATGGATGGCGCGACGGCCGGCGTGACGGTGAGGATGAGGTTGATCAGCGTGAGGATGCGGATGGCCTCGCCGCCCACGAACTGGTCGCGCACCATGGCGCGCGACAGGGCGACGCCCGCCGATACGCCAAAGCCCTGCACAAAGCGGCCGGCAAACAGCCATTCGAGGCTGGGCGCCATGGTGGCGATCAGGCTGCCCAGCACGTAGATGGCGAAGAAGGCCAGGCCGACGGCACGGCGGCCATGGCGATCGGCCAGCGGCCCGCAGATCAGCTGGGCCAATGCGAAGGCGGCAAAATAGACCGAGAGAGTCAGCTGGCCCGCGGCATCGGTGGTGCCGTAATCGGCAACGATCGTGGGCAGGGCCGGGACGTAGAGGGTAAGGCTCAGGGGACCGGTCGCCACCATGAGCCCGCCGATGATGGCCGTGCGGCGAGCCGACATGCCCAGCGGTCTGGTTGATGTCACGGGGCGCGGGCTTTTTCGAAGAAGGGTTCGGCATGGGACCAGATGCCGGCATCCCAGAGATCGGAATGATCGGCGCCCTCGACGATCCAAAGCGCGTCGGGATTGGGAGCCAGGGCATATAGGCGTTCGCCATTGGAAACGCCAATTGTGCGATCGGCAGTGCCGTGGGCGACGAGAACCGGCTCGGCGACATCCCTGATCCAGAGATCGTTGCGGAACTGATCCTGCATGACCAGTCCAACGGGCAGGATGGGATAGCGTTCGGCCGCCACACCCACTGCCGAGAGGAATGGCGTTTCAAGCAGCAGGGCCGCAGCGTCGCGCTGGCTGGCGACAAAGGTGGCCGGGCCGGAGCCAAGCGAGCGTCCCCAGATCAGGATGGGCGCGTCGATCTGGGCGTCCAGCCAGTCATAAGCGGCCAGGGCGTCATCGAGGATATTGGCCTCGGAAATCTCGCCTGGGGAAGCGGGAAAGCCGCGATAGTCGAAGGCGAGGAACCCGTAGCCATCGGCCACGAACTGTTCGTAGCGTTCGTTCTCTTCGGAAAAGCTCCTGGAATTGCCCTTGTAGTAGAGAATTACCGGCATGCCGGGGCGCGGCGCCTGGTACCAGCCATTGACCACGGCATCGCCGCTATCGATCGCCACATCCCTGGCGCCGGACAAGGCTGTGCCGGCCAGGGTGAAGACCTCGCCGGTGGCGCTGTATTGCAGGGCGCGCTGATTGACAAACATATAGGCGACGACCCCGCCATAGCCCGCGATGACGAGGACAAGCAGGGCGAGCAGCAGGCGAGAAAGCAGTTTCACGGTCGAATCCCGAACAGACGATTTGCGCCCATCATAGCAGGCGCGGCTTGTCTGTCAGAGTTCGGAAATGGTCTTGTCCAGCGCCTGGGCAAACACCTCGTCGGGCTGGGCGCCGGACAGGGCATATTTCTCGCCGAAAACGAAGAAGGGGACGCCGCGAATGCCCTGCTCGGCGGCGCTGGTGGCCAATTGCGCGGTGATGGCCAGTTCATTTTCGTCATTGATGGCGTCGAGTGCGTCGCCACGGTCCCAGCCATGCTCGGCGGCGATGTCGACCAGCACATTGTCATCATTGATCTGGCGATGGCCAAGAAAATAGGCCTCGGCAATGGCGTTGGCCAGGTCATGCTGGTTGCCATGGGGCTTGGAGAGCCGCGTCAGCGTATGGGCCTTGGCGGTGTTGAACATGCGCGGCTGCTGGCTCAAATCGAGCGTGATGCCGGCCTTGGCGGCTTCGCTTTCGACGCGGGCCCACATCTCGGCGGGGTCGCGGCCATATTTCTCGCGCAGCATTTCGCCCACATCGACGCCCTCGGGCGGCACGCTGGGGTCCAGATAGAAGGGATGGTTCTCAACCTCCACCTCGACATCGTCGGGCAGGTTGGCGAGGGCCGCATCCAGCCGCGCCGACCCCACCAGACACCAGGGGCAGACCACGTCGGTGAAGACGTCGATCTTGAGCAGCTTGGCCATGATGCACTCCGAAAACAGAAGACTTCCGCCCAGATGGCAATCCGGGCGGAAGCTGGCAAGAGGGAACCTTGAGGTAACCGTCAGGCGGCGGGGGCCTGTTCCGTGCCTTGCATGAGAGCAAAGGGTGGCGAATAGGCCGCGGCGATGGCGAGGCCCATGGTGGCGCTGAAGCCGACAATGGCCAGCATCGGGATCATCATCCAGCCGGCCGCGGCCGACACGGCGGCGGCGCGACGGACTGTCGCCACGGAGAGCAGGAACAGGGTGGTCGAGACCAGGGCCAGTTGCAGGGAATCCAGCGGCGGGGTGATGAAGGGCAGGAGGATATAGGCAGTGGTCAGCGCCAGAAGCCACGCCTGTGCCTTGTGGTGATCGCGATGCCGGGTCACGGCCCAGAAGGCGCCGCCGAGCAGGGCGAGTTGGGCCAGATGGGCAATGGCACCGGCCCAGCCCGGGAGGCCGAAAGGCGCGAAAAACAGCGGCAGGATGCCAAGCTGTTCGGCACCAAGATTGACGAGGCCGAACACGCCCAGGGGCAGTCCCATGCAGGCGAGCAAAGCCAGTGCGACGCGTACATTCGAGGCCGAACGAGAGCCGGGACGGGCATTGGCGAAGGTTGCTGTGGTGGCCATGTGACGGCTCCCCATTGGCGGATCGTGCCGGATCAATGGGCGGGGCGACCAAAGGGTTCCGCTTGCGTCAATCAGCAAACCGTGGTCAGGGCGCTTGCGGGGCGGGGCGCTGCCCCCTATTGCGAGGGTGACAAGCCTAGGGAGAAACGCGATGGCAGACCCCGACCAGAGCGAGCGGATCGATGCGCTGGAAACGCGCGTCGCCTATCAGGACCAGACCATCGAGGACCTCCATGCGGCGCTGACCGCCCAGTGGCGGTCCATCGACGTGCTGACGCAGAAACTGGCCCAGCTTGAAGAGCAGGTTCGCTCGGGCAGCCATATCGCCGACCCATCCACCGAAAGTCCGCCGCCGCATTACTGAAGCCGCGAAACTCAGTTGAAGGCGAGGACGGCGCAGAAGATCGTGCCGACCAGGGCCGTGCGCATGGTGAGGCTGAAGACCTTGGGCGGGATGGATTTGCCCAGAGGCGTAAACCCGATTGCCATGGCCAGGATGATAGCCGCGACGCAGGCCATCTTGGCGGTAAACCAGGGATTTGCCCATAATCCGGCATCGTAGCGAATGGCCACCATCAGCACGCCGGTGAGCACCAGGATTGCCAGGCTGAGCCTGGCATTGATGCCCAGGCGCCGGGTCAGGGGCCCGAGCACGCTGCGGCCTTCGGCGCCCAGCGCCATCATGGCGGGCATCAGGGCCGGCATGATCAGGTTGGTGGCGGCGGCGAAGAGCAAGGCGCCGAAATGGATGAACAACAAGACCCGGAAAATATCGTCCATGCGAACCCTCATAGTCCGGCTGCGTGCCGGCTTGTGCAGATGATGGCCAGGTTGCTACAACCTCAACATTAGTTGAGGTCAAGAGTGATGTTCAAGAATCTGCTCAGTGTGGGGGAGGTGGCTCGGCGGGCCGGCGTGGCCGTCTCGACGCTCCACTTCTACGAACGCAAGGGATTGATCCAGTCGCTGCGCAATGACGGCAATCAGCGGCGCTATGAACGCAGTGTGCTGCGGCGGGTGGCGGTTATCCAGGTGGCGCAGAGCGTGGGGTTGTCTCTCGAGGAGATCGGCAAGGCCATGGATGGACTGCCTGCAGATCATGCGCCAAGCGCTGCCGACTGGGAGGCCATGTCACTCCGCTGGCACGCGGAGCTGGACAGGCGCATTGCCAGCATGCAACGGCTGCGCGATGGGTTGGCCAGCTGCATTGGCTGCGGCTGCCTTTCGGTCGATACCTGCCCGCTGCGCAATCCGGGCGACAGTCTTGGGCGTCAGGGCAAGACCGGCGCGCGCATTCTGCTTGGGGACTGACGGGTCAGACCGTGGTGCGCTCCAGGCCCACCGCGTCGCGGAATGCGGTAATGTGACCGGCGGGCGGCTTGCCACTGGCAGCGGTGTCCGTCCAATAGTAATTGTGGGTGAACAGGCGCCAGCCCAGCCGGCCCCAGGCAATCTCCACCCTGATGTCGCGGACAGCGCGCCCGAAGCGCTCTTCGCCTGCCAGTGGCCCGGAAATGGCGTCACCGAGCAGGAAGAGCGGTGAATCGGCCCGATCATAGATGTTGGTCCAGCGCACCGGCGAAAACACCGCCGCGTGGTGTGCCACCTGTCCCTTCTGCTCGTCGGGATAGAGGGCGCCGTGCGTCTCGTCATAGGGTTGGGGCGGGACAGTGGGCAGGACGCGTTCGGTCTTCATGCGGTCAAAGTCGTCGCGGCCGTCGGTAATCAGGAATTCAGCGCTCGAAAGCGGCGATCCCAGGGTCACAAGATCGGAGATCTTCCAGCCCGACAGCGCACTGGTGCCAGGCTTGCCTTTCTGCATCCGTAGCGCCTCGAACAGCCGCCATTGCAGCTTCTGGTAGATTTCCACGCTCTCGTCCGACCAATCCGTCCTGGGAGATGCGGCCACGAATTGATCAAGGGCGGAAAAGGCGGCAACGGCCTCGGGGCCGGGCGGATTGTCCTTGGTCGGCCCCACCTCGCGCCAGAGAATGTGCAACAGGTCATAGGCCAGAACCGATCCCAGCGAGTGGGCCACCACCACGACGCGATCATATTCGGGGTCTTCGTGCAGCGCCTTGAGCAGGGCCAGGCCGCGATTGCGCACGCCCTGCCGGCTTTGCACCGTCTCGGTCTGGGCCGTGAGATAGCTGGCCGCGTCGCCGAAATAGGGTAGCAGGAGCGTGGAGGCGAGATAGGCCATCGCCCCGAGGAACATCAGATTGGCGACGTGGAAGTTCCAGCCGAAGCTGTCGAGAATGCCGATGGATATGACGAGGATGAGCACCTGCTGCGGCAGAGCCTTGAGGCGGCTCAGTGGACGCGCGAATTTTGGCAGCAGGATCAATGCGAGTCCGGACAGGCTGATCCACTGGCCGCGCCGGGCGGCATCGGAACGGTAGTGATCGAACCAGGCGGTATCGAACATCTGCGGCAGGGCAAGAATGGCCAGGAGCGCGCTGACGGCCGCCAAGACCGTCAGGACCCAGAATATTCGCCAGGGCCATTTCATGTGGTTCGGCACATAGGCCGGGTCGACCCAGAGCAGCCGCCGGATCCAGCGCCAGAGATTGCGCAGCGGCGTCGCGTTCAGCAGGTCCGCGTAGTAGAGCTCAAAGAAATCGGTGCGGCGGCCATTGTGCTCGGGCGTGGTAATGCGCTGCAGTTCATAAAGGCCGCTTTTGTCGTCCGGCACGATCCAGATCGGCCGGGGACGCGGATGGTCTTCGCCGGGCGTGTCGAGCTGCGGGTTCTGTTGCCAGAGCGCTTCAACGAAGTCGCGGATCGTGCCCATGGGCCGCTGTTCGCCCTGGCCGTGGATGACCACGATGGCCTGGCGCTTGATCGGCTCGGACGCCGCGTCGCTGGGGGCCTGCGCGTTCGGAGCTGCCTCGCCCATCTTCGTGCGCGATGCGCGGCGCGGTGTCGTGGCCATGCTCCCCCCTCGATAAGCCCGCATCCCAAGTCGCTGATCGGTACGAACCTGCACAGGATCAGGCCAACTTGCTGCCGGAGCGCGATATTTGTTATTATGGCATGCGTAGTGGAGGGGTGCCATGGTCAATCGCCGCCAGGTGGTCGCTGCCAGCATGGGATTGCTGGTTTTGGGGGCCGTTCCTGCACGGTCCGCCATCGAAGATGACGTGCTTGACCTGCTTGCGCGCCACAAGGTGGCAGGGGCGAGCCTTGCCGTTGTCGAGGAAGGAAGACTGGTTTGGGCGGCGCAATATGGATTGCGTTGGCTCGATGGCCCGCCGGTGAGTGAAGAAACCCAGTTTCAGGCCGCATCCCTGTCCAAGACCGTCAATGCACTGGCCGTGCTGGCCATGGTGCGGGATGGCGATTTTGGCCTCGACGATCCGGTGAACGACCTGCTCCGTGGCTGGAAGCTTCCCGGCCCCAATGCCGACGAGGTGACCGTCGCCCACCTGCTATCCCATACGGGTGCGACCTCGGTAAGCGGATTTGCCGGATACTGGCCCGACGAGCCGCAGCCGGACCTGCAGCAGATTCTGAACGGGACGCAGCCCGCCAATTCGGCGGCGATCGTCAATATCGGCCGACCCGGCCGGGCCTTCGCCTATTCGGGCGGGGGCATCACGGTGCTGCAAAAGCTCGTGGAAGACGTGTCGGGCAAGGCCTATGATCGCGTCGTCGAGAACCTTGTCTTTCGCCCATTGGGGATGGGCCGATCCCTTATACGTCGCCTGCAGGGCGCGGATATGAATAACCTGGCGGGGGGGCATTGGGGCGATGGCAGCTATGTCGGCTATCACAACTACCCCGAGCTCGCCGCAGCGGGCCTATGGACGACCCCATCCGACCTGGCAAAGGCGTTGATAGCGATCATGGCCGCCTATGGCGGTGATCAAGGCGCCTTCCTTCCGCACGACCTGGCCCGCCGCATGCTGACACCGGTGCGCGACGGGGCCGGGCTGGGAACGTTCATTGACGGTCATCGCTTTACCCATACCGGGGTCAATTTCGGCTTCCGGGCGATCTATGTCGGCAATCTGCGCAGCCGATCGGGCTATGTCATCATGTCCAATGGCGAGAATGGCGAGGCGCTCAACAGCGACCTGGCCGGCGTCATCCGCCGCGAACGCGGTTGGTAGGCCAGGAAGCAGTCGAGACCATCTGGCAAGTTGCCGCGCCATTCGAGCACGCCACCGGCGTGACTGGAAAAGCGCGGCGCCCTGACGTCTCGTGATCCCGGCACCCCAAATCGCCCCTGCGGGGCGATTTGCCCTGCGGGACGATCAGTGGCCGAGCGCCTTGACGATGTCCTCGGTCATCTTCTTGGCGTCGCCGAACAGCATCATGGTGTTGTCGCGGTAGAACAGCTCGTTCTGGACGCCGGCATAGCCGGCGGCCATGCCGCGCTTGATGAACAGCACCGTGCCTGCATCCTCGACGTTGAGGACCGGCATGCCGTAGATGGGCGAGGTCTTGTCGGTCTTGGCGGACGGGTTGGTGACGTCATTGGCGCCGATGACAAAGGCCACGTCGGACTGGGCGAATTCGGAGTTGATGTCTTCGAGTTCGAACACTTCGTCATAGGGCACATTGGCTTCGGCCAGGAGCACGTTCATGTGCCCGGGCATGCGGCCGGCCACGGGGTGGATGGCGTATTTGACTTCCACACCTGCAGCCTTGAGCAGATCGGCCATTTCACGCAGGGCGTGCTGGGCCTGGGCGACGGCCATGCCATAGCCGGGCACGATGATGACCTTGCCGGCATTTTTCATCAGGAACGCCGCGTCGTCTGCGGCGCCCTGCTTGACCGGGCGATCATCCTCGCCGGCGGCAGCGCCGCCCGAGGTGTCGCCACCAAAGCCACCCAGGATCACCGAGATGAACGAGCGATTCATCGCCCGGCACATGATGTAGGAGAGGATTGCGCCCGAGGAGCCCACCAGGGCGCCGGTGATGATCAGCGCCGTATTGCCCAGCGTGAAGCCGATGCCTGCCGCGGCCCAGCCCGAATAGGAATTGAGCATGGAAACCACGACCGGCATGTCGGCGCCGCCGATGGGAATGATCATCAGCCCGCCCAGGATCAGGGCAAGGATGGTGATGGCCCAGAACAGCCAGGGATCAGCCGAGATGGTGAAGGCCCAGACCAGCCCGATGATGGCGATGCCAAAGGCGATATGGATGGCGTGGCGCGCGGGCAGGATGATCGGCTTGCCGCTCATATTGCCGTTGAGCTTGGCGAAGGCGATGACCGAGCCGGTGAAGGTGAAGGCACCGATGGCGACGCCGATCGACATTTCCACCAGCGCCTGGGCGTGGATGGCGCCGGGCACGCCGATGCCGAAGGCTTCCGGCGCATAGAGGGCGGCGGCGGCCACGAAGACGGCGGCAAGGCCGACCAGCGAGTGGAACGCGGCCACCAGCTGGGGCATGTCGGTCATCTTGACGGTGCGGGCCATATAGGCGCCGATGCCGC
>CBFGTF010000113.1:0-9212 GCA_965651655.1 uncultured Devosia sp. | reverse complement strand
GGAGCTTTGCCGGCATTTTCGGCACCTATGACCAGAACCAGTTGCAGCGTGGCTTTCAGGTGTTCCGCGAGGTCTGCGCCAGCTGCCACGGCGCCCACCTGATCTCCTTCCGCAATCTGAGCGAGCCTGGTGGCCCCAGCTTCTCGGAAGAGCAGGTCAAGGCGCTGGCTGCCGAATATGAAGTGGCCGATGCCACTGCCGACGGTGGTCGTCGCCCGGCCGTGCCAGCCGACCGCTGGCCCTCGCCCTTCGCCGATGACCAGGAGGCCCGCGACGCCAATGGCGGCTCGCTGCCGCCGGACTTCTCGGTGCTGGCCAAGGCCCGCGGCGTGACCGATCCGTTCCCAACCTGGGTCTTCAATTACTTCACCGGCTACCAGGAAGGCGGCGCGGACTATATCCACGCGCTCCTCAACGGTTACCATGAAGAAGCGCCCGAAGAGTTCGAACTGGCCGAAGGCAAGTATTACAACGACTATTTCCCCGGTCACGCCATCGGTATGGCGCCGCCGCTGGCCGATGGATCGGTGACCTATGTGCCGGGCGAGGATGGCGTTGCCGTTCCCGAGACGCTGGAGCAGTATTCAACCGACGTTGCTGCCTTCATGATGTGGATGGCCGAACCGCATCTGGTCAGCCGCAAGCAGACCGGTTTCGTGGTGTTGCTGTTCCTCGTGCTGTTCGCCGGCCTGATGTACGGCACCAAGCGCAAGCTCTGGGCTGGTATCGAGCACTGAGCGCAAGACGCTCACGACGAACGCAATACGTGAATTGGAAAAGGGCCCGCCAGGGCCCTTTTTGTTTGGTCCCGGTGTCGTGAGGCCCTTGTCATGGCGTGTCGTAGCCGCGATATTGCAGAACGTTCGGGTTGTTGAAGGAAACCGCGATGTCCGCCGTTCGCCTTGCCGTCACCGTGGTCAGCACGGCCATTGCCATGAGCCGCCATCCCGTGGTCCGGGCTGGTGTCCATGCGGTGGTCAACAACCCCAAGGCGCGTGAAACGGCGATCAGCACCACGCGCAATGTTGCCTATAATGCCGGTGTCATTGCCCGGCACGTGCTGGGCCGCAACAAGACCTGACCTTCTGCATCCCTATTCAAGGCCATCCATGTCGCTCGACCTGAAGTCGCTCGTCCGCACGATTCCTGACTATCCCAAGAAGGGGATCCTTTTCCGGGACATCACCACGCTGATCGAGCATCCGGAAGGGTTCAAGGACAGTGTTGAGCGCATAGCCTCGGTCTATCGCGGGCAGGGGATCACCCATGTCGCCGGCATCGAGGCGCGTGGCTTCATCTTCGGGGCGGGCGTCGCCATCGCCCTGGGCACCGGTTTCGTGCCCATCCGCAAGAAGGGCAAGCTGCCGGGCGAAACCATCGGCCAGAACTACGCCCTGGAATATGGCGTCGACACGATTGAAATCCATGCCGACGTGGTTGGTGCGGGTGACAAGGTGCTGCTGGTCGACGACCTGATTGCCACCGGCGGCACGGCAATTGCCGCTGCGGGCCTGCTGCGCCGCACCGGGGCCGTGTGCGACGACGCGGCCTTCGTGATCGACCTGCCGGAAATCGGCGGTGCGGCCAAGCTCCAGGCCGAAGGCGTTCGTGTCACCTCGCTGATGGCCTTCGAGGGGCATTGAGCCCTACCAGCTATTGCGGCCGTCCAGCTTCGCCACCGCGATTTTCGACCAGTCCAGCTCATCCACCAGCCGCAGATTGACGGCCTGCTTGCGCGCGGTCGGAATGGCGTGGGGATCGTCGCCCTTGGGCGTTCCGTCATCATTGTACATGGACGACCAGTCCGGAGATTCGCCCCAGGTCTGCATGCCACAGGTGCCGCAGAAATAGTGCTGGTGCATTTCGGGACTGGTGGAATAGAGGCGTTCCCCGTCCCGCGAGAGAAACTGCAGCTCGCCGGGGCTATAATAGGCCCAGATGGCACCCGTGCGGGCGCAATAGCTGCAATTGCACTCGGCGCCCTCCTTGGGGTGTTCGGGCAGGGCAATCCGAACGGCGCCGCAATGGCAGGATGCAGTGAGGGTCATGGTTGAGCTCCATTGATCGTTTGACGACCATGGGGCCTCGGGATGACAGGTTCTGTCAGCACGGCAATGGCCGCCCGTACAACGTTCAGGCAGCCATCGCCTCGCGCTTGTCCACCAGGCAGAATTGATTGCCCTCGGGGTCGCGCATGACCGTATAGGTGGGCAGGACGCGATCGACCAAAGCACCGGCCTGCTTCAGGCGCTCCACCTCCGCGGCACGATCCACGACCTGCACGTCGAAATGCACGCGATTGTTGTCGGGACGCTGGCCGTCGACATTCTGGAAGCAGATCGAGGGGCCGGGGCCGTCGATGATGAGCGTGGTGGGATTTTCGGGGCTGAGGCCCAATGCGGCGCTGATCGCCATATTGGTGGGGTCGGTGTCACGCAAGGCATAGCCTTCGAGCAGGTCTGCCCAGAAAGGGGCCAGAACGGCCGGCTCGACACAGTCAAAGACGATTTCGTGGATGGCGCCCATTCTGCCGATCTCCTTTGTCGTTTGACCATTGGTTAACCAGCAATTGCGGCAAGACTGGTGCAATGGCCCCGGCAGGTGTGCCGGGGCCATTGCGGCTACTTGGACGGCGTCCTGTCCAGCAGGGCTGCCAGGGGCGGCAGGGTGGCTGCGGGCGTCTTGAGCGGCGATTTGATGCCGGATTTGACGACAGGCGGGGGCGCCTTGCCGTGCCGGGGAACCTGATGGCCGTGATTGACCGGAAGCGGCCGTTGGAACTGGTTTTTGGGCATGAGTTTTCCTTTCCCGCCCGGCTATGTCATTGCGCGGGCTGGCGATGGCGAATGGAGCGCGGCCAGAGCCACGCGATGAAACGTGTTTTGGAAAGGACGCCGAGGCTGGGAGACAGATGGAGAGAGGCCGGATCAGGCCTTCAGGACACCGATTCTGACGATCTCGCCGTGGGTCGCAGCCAGCACGATCCGGTCACGCGCGGGGCGCGGAACGGGTGTGGGGCGGGCGTCCGGGACGAGTTCTCAGATCATTTTGGTGTCGCACCTCCGAAATTGTGCGGGAATGATAGGCAAGACAAAGGGCCGGCGTCAACCGCCGGCCCTGAGTTCGAGACACAGCAAGGGGCCTTATGGCTCCAGCTGGCCAGTCTTGGGCTCGTCCTCGGCGCTGATTGGAGGCTCGTTGCGGGTCTTCCACAGCGAGTACAAGACGCCGCCCGCCAGGATCGCCAGGGTGATGACCAGCGACAGGAGGGTGTCGATGTGGATATGCAGGGGCACGAGGAAAATCTTGATGCCGATCAGCACCAGGATGATGGCCAGCGAGACCTGCAGGTAGCGGAAGCGGTTCATGGCTGCCGCCAGCGCGAAATAGAGCGCGCGCAGGCCGAGAATGGCGAAGATATTGGACGTGTAGACGATGAACGTGTCCTGCGTCACCGCAAACACGGCCGGCACCGAGTCGACGGCAAAGATCAGGTCAACGACTTCGACCATGATCAGGGCCACGGCCAGCGGGGTCAGCCAGGTGACCAGCTTGCCGGTCTTGGGATCGGGTTCCTTGACCGCAAAGTGGCGCCCGCGCAGTTCGTTGGTGATGCGGAACCGCTTGCGAAGGAATTTGAGGACCGGGTTGGCCTCGATATCCGGTTCATCATCGGAATGGCTGAACATGCGAATGCCGGTAAAGACCAGGAAGGCGCCGAAGAAGAACAGGATCCAGTTGAACTGGTAGACCAGGGCAGCGCCGACACCGATGAGCACGGCGCGGAACAGGATGACGCCCAGAATACCCCAGAACAGCACGCGGTGCTGGTAGAGGCGGGGTATGCCCAGGAAGCCGAATATGGTGGCGATGACAAACATGTTGTCCATCGCAAGGGACTGCTCGATCAGATAGCCGGTATAGAACTCCAGCCCCGCCTGGGCGCCGCGCTGGAACCAGACCCAGGCGCCGAATGCGAGGGCAATCAGCACATAGAAGCCGTAGAGCAGCAGGCTCTCCTTGGCTTCGATCTCGTGTTCATCCCGGTGCAGGATGCCAAGATCAAAGACAAGCAGCGCAATCACGATCGTGATGAACGCGACCCAGAAATAGATTGGTGTACCGAGAAATTCGCCCGTAAGGGCGGCAAGAAGCGATTCCATCGCCGGACCTTCTCCATGTGAATAATTGGAGCAGTTCCGACATCGCCATAGCAAGGGGCTATGACCAGAGGGGCCCGGCACTGCCCCCTACAAATGCGGGAAATGGGCGAAAAGTTCAAGCCCCACCTTTGGAGGGGCGTGCTATCGCCTCAAATCTCCACACCGGGCAAATTGGCCCGCGGGACGGCTCAACGTCAGCGCGGATGGCACAGCATGACGATGGCGTCGGCCGTTTCGAGCTGCAGCGCGGTGCCGAAATTGACATCGTCGATCAGTCGCCCGGCCTGGATGGCGCCATTGGCGCGCAGATTGCCGTCGTTGAAGCCGACGCCGTCCTGGTAGCCGGTCAGTGAGCCTGTCCCCGAATTGGGGTCGCCCATGGTGCGCGAGGCCCAGCCATAGACATTGCCATAGATGGTCAGGATGCCGGCGCGATTGGTGGTGGCGTCGCGGCAACTCCAATTGCCCTGATAGGCCTGTGCAAGCGCAGGCATGGCGGAAAGGGCGGTGAGGGCGAGGCAAAGGGCGAATCGGCGCATGCGAGGAGAGTGCCGATGCGCCCGCCCGGTTTCAAGAGCCGCGACGGATCAGCTTTCCGAGAACAGGCACTTTGGTGAGCGCCAGCAGGATCTGGAGCTTCAATGGCATGCGGTAGTCTCGCAGCTTGGAAAAGCCCACCAGGTCCGAGCGATAGACCAGTTCGCCATGCTGGTTGACCGCGACGAGGCGGTTGAACAGCAGGCCCCAGCCGGGAATGGAGTTCGAAGCGCGCTTGCCCGTGACCGTCAGCGTATAGGTCACTGTGTCGCCGGGGCGGACCGGCGCCTTGAATTCCATGGAATTGACGCCGGGGGAGGGCCCCGAGACGCCCGGCTCCTGCCCGAGGCTGCGCAGGCGCTCCTCCTCGGCAAAGAGCGCATCGACCATCTTGCGGTGTCCCACGCTGACCGTGTGCCAGCCCGACGCGATCAAGCCGCCGAAATGGCTGGCCTTGGCCAGCTCCGGATCGGTGTGAAAATATTGCGGATCGTAGAGCGTGGCGAAGCGGATGATTTCCTCGGCCGTGAAAGTGTGGCTGCCGAGCGGGAAATCCTCGTTGATGGTGATATTCTCGAACCAGCGGGTCATGCCGGCACCTCGGCCTTGCGGCATTCGACCAGGTTGGCCAGCCGCATGGTCATCACCGGCTTCTGCTTCTGGTTGCGGATGTCGAAGTCGAGCGTGACGATGCCCCAATGCGGGTGCGTGCTGGAGCGGCGCAATTCGGCAATGGTGACCGTGCCGCCGATGGTATCGCCGACCATGACCGGCGCCTTCCATTTCAGGTCCTTGAACCCCAGCCCGCCGCAGGAGGCCACGGTGGAAAGAAAGCTGTCCACCAGCATCCTGAGGCTGAGCGCGCCGGTCTGCCAGCCGCTGGAGGCGAGGCCCCCGAGCAGGCTTGCCCTGGCCGCTTCCTCGTCGAGATGAAATGGAAAGGGGTCGAACTCACGGGCAAAGGTGACGATCATCTCCTTGGAGACCGTGGTCCGGCCCAGGTCGATGACCTCGCCGACAGCGAGATCCTCGAAATGACGCCGATCTTTGGTGACAGGATTGGTCATTTACTTGCCCTATACGTCAATCCACTTCTGCCATGCCGTGCCGTTGCAGGCAAGAGATACATGGTTGCCCGGGCCGCCGGGAACCCGGTTTGGCCGGCAGCGGCGCCGCAAAGATTGACATCTCCGCCAATCCGACCCAAGTGGAGCCCAACATTTTCCCGGAGACTCCCATGGGCTTCAAGATGGGCATTGTCGGCCTGCCGAATGTCGGCAAGTCGACGCTTTTCAATGCATTGACCCGCACCGCCGCCGCACAGGCAGCGAATTTTCCGTTCTGCACCATCGAGCCCAATGTGGGCGAGGTATCGGTGCCCGATCCGCGGCTGGAAAAGCTGGCTGCCATCGGCAAGTCGGCGCAGATCCTGCCGGCGCGTATGAGCTTTGTCGACATTGCGGGCCTCGTCAAAGGCGCCTCGCAGGGTGAAGGACTGGGCAACCAGTTCCTCGCCAATATCCGCGAGACCGACGCCATCGCCTATGTGCTGCGCTGCTTTGAAGATCCCAATGTCATCCATGTCTCCAATCGCGTCGATCCGCTGGCCGATGCCGAGGTCGTTGAAACCGAGCTGATGCTGGCCGATCTCGAATCCTTGGAAAAGCGCCGCGCCGGTGTCGAGAAGAAGGCCAAGGGCAATGACAAGGACGCCAAGCTGACGCTGGAGCTGATCGACCGCGCCCTGGTGCTGCTGCGCGACGGCAAGTCGGCCCGCTTCGTCAAGCGCGACCCGGAGGAGGAGAAAGCCTTCAACGAGTTGCAGCTGCTCACCAGCAAGCCGGTGCTCTATGTGTGCAATGTCGATGAAGGCTCGGCCGCGACCGGCAATGAATTGTCCAAACGGGTCGAGGATTATGCCAAGGCCCATGATGCGGGCATGGTCGTGATCTCGGCCGAGATCGAAAGCCAGCTCGCCCAGCTTCCCGATGACGAACAGGCCGAATATCTCGACTCCCTCGGCCTCGACCAGCCCGGCCTCAACCGGCTGATCCGCGCTGCCTATGACCTGTTGCACCTGCAGACCTATTTTACCGTGGGTCCCAAGGAGACGCGAGCCTGGACCATCCACAAGGGCGATCGCGCCCCGCAGGCGGCCGGTGTGATCCACACCGATTTCGAACGCGGCTTCATCCGCGCCCAGACCATTGGCTACGAGGACTTTGTCACCCTGGGCGGCGAAGTGCCGGCCAAGGAAGCGGGCAAGGCGCGCGACGAAGGCAAGGATTATGTCGTCAAGGACGGCGACGTGATGCTGTTCAAGTTCAACGTCTAGAGCGTTTCCAGCAAAAGTGGTCGCTCCAGCCCCAGGCATTCAAAACGTCTGGTTCGGCTGTCAGGGCCGGCGTCTCACGGGGCGCTGGCCCTTTGCTTTGTCTGCCGCCGCGATAGTCGACCAGATCGCCCCAATTGCCCTTCCAGAGGTTTGCGTCTTCGAGCCAGACAAATATGCCCACCAGGTTCTGTCGCAGGCGCAGCAGCGCAGCGCGAAACAGGATGAGATCGGGCTCGGCTTCGACCTGCTCGGTGTCGCCCTCGAGCCGCGCCAGTACCTGTCCTTCCTGCCGATAGATTCGGACCAGCGCCGCGCCGGGCAGCAGGTCGGTTGGGGTTGCGAGCCGGTAATATCTGTCGCGCATGGCACTCTCCACCTGCCACGCCAGCCTGGGCCGGCGCGGTTAAGGCGGGGATGCTGATTCAGTACGGGCAAAAGCGGATCAGTGCGGCCCTGCAGGCAGGTCCTGGACAGTGCCGCAGGGGCCGCCGTCCATGTTGACCTCAATGTGCTGCCTCTCGCCCGCGAAGCTGATGGCCTCGTACCAATGGCTCATCTCCACCGTGCTGGCCGGCACATAGTGAAAGATCAACGAGCGCCGGAAGCGGTCGGTGCTGGTATTGGGCGTCGAGCCATGAATGACGCTGCCATTGAAGAACAGCACGTCGCCGGCCTTGAGATTCATCATCTGTGGTTCCAGCCCCGGCGGTGGTTCGACATGCTCGCTGGTGAAGAAGAGCGTGGGATCGGACGGCTCGGGGCAGGCGATGTCGATGCCCGCCGTCTGTGGCACACACATCATGCCGCCATTGCCGGCATCGGCATCATCCACGGCGATCCAGGCGGCCATGCAGGTGCCCGGCTTCACGCGCAGGTAGAAATTGTCCTGGTGCAGGTCCTGGCCGCGGGCGCCGGGCGGCTTGAAGTAGAACATGGACTGGCAGGCATAGGGCTCTTCGCCCAGGAGTTCTGTCAGGATCGGCTCCAGCCTTGCGTCGAACATATAGCGCCGGGCGAGTGGGCCGACCGGTTTGTCGTCGTGCTGGTGCGGGTGCATCATGCGCGGATATCGAGCGAGCGGGTCATTGCCGCTGGGCTGGCCGCTGCGGATATCTGAAAGTCCCGGGACCGGCCCATTGCTGGCCTGCGCCATGAAGGTGTCGCGGATCATGGCAATTTCCTCGGGCGTGATCAGTCCGCGCATGGCGATGAAGCCGTCGCGTTCGAATTCCTGCCTTTGCTGCATGGATAATGCGCTCATCCCTGTCTCCTCTTTTGAGCAGAGTATGCTCAAGCGCAGCATGATGGACATGGTCTCGCCTGCCAACGACATGTATTATCCTGCTATGAGTGACATGCTCGAAACACCATATGTGTCGACAGCGCCATTGTTGACCGGACATTTTCGGGAGCAGCAGGGCTATAGGGCTTATCGCCCCAAGGGGGTGGCAGACTGGTTGCTCATTCTTACGCTTTCGGGGCAGGGACGGTTTGGATTTGCAGGCGATCTGCATGTCACGCAGGCTGGAGACTGGGTGTTGTTGCCGCCCGGAACTGTCCATGACTACGGTGTGGCGGAAAGTGCGGCTGGCTGGGATTTGCTGTGGGCGCATTTTCGACCCAGAGCCGATTGGCATGACCTTCTCGACTGGCCCGGGATAGGCGGTGGATTGCGCGGCCTGAGCGGTGGTGCCGAGCTCACCGGTCAATTCTGGCAAGTGCATCAGTTGCTTGCTGGCGGAGGGCGGCGGGCGGAGATGCGGGCCATGAATGCCATGGAATCTCTCCTGTTGGCCTGTGACGAGCGTTTGGATCGCGGCGCTGGTGATGTGGATTTTCGGATCAGGCAAGCAATCGCCTTCATTGAGACCCGCCTCACCGAAAGGTTGAGCGTGGCGGCTATTGCCGCCGCTGCCGGCCTTTCGTCCTCCCGGCTGTCGCATCTGTTTCGGCATGAAACTGGGTCCAGCGTGCAGGCCTTTGTGGAGCAGCGTCGGATGTTGCGCGCCGCAGACCTCTTGCGGCGGACCAGCTTTCCGATCAAGCAGGTCGCCGGTGAAGCCGGGTTTGACAGCCCATTCTACTTCTCTCGACGCTTCTCGATCTGGGCGGGCAAAAGCCCTGTTGCCTATCGGCAAGACGGCGGTTGAAACCGAATTTTATCCCCGGCCGCAAAT
>CBFGTF010000112.1:0-9230 GCA_965651655.1 uncultured Devosia sp. | reverse complement strand
CTGCCATGCCAATACGCACGGATATTCCTTATGCCGTTGCGGCACCTTCGACCGCGGTGCCGCAGGTGAGCGCCGTGGTCGGTTCGGCGGCGACCGCCTTGCCTCCGGTGGCGCAGACAGTTGCTTCGAGCATGACCGGCCAGCATGCCCCATCTCCGAACCTGCCCGGAATGCCTGCAACGGCCCCGGCCAGTGCGGTGCCCACGCCAGCTGCGGCCCCCGCGCCCATGCCCGCGACACCGCAGGCGGCGCTGGCGCAGATGGTGCAGCAATCGCTTCCCCGGCAGGACAGCATTGTGGGCCTGACCACGGCCTTGTCTGCCTTGGCGGGCAGGGTGGGCTTGCCGGAACCGGTGGCGAAGGCAGCCCAGCAGGTGCTGGCCGCGCGGGTGGTGCTTGACGGGGCTGGGCTTGGCGGCGCGGCGCTCAAGGCCGCCATCCAGAAGTCCGGGGTGTTTCAGGAGGCCTTGCTGGCATCGGGGCAGACCCAGGCGGCGGCAGGCGATGCCAAGAGCGCGCTGCTGAGCCTTCGACAGGGCCTGGGCAACTGGCTGGGCAATCAGGCGCCCGTCGCGCAAGTGTCCGGCGTGGCGCCGCCTTTGCGCGGCCAGGTTCCGCGCGCCCGGGCCGGCGATGGCATGGTGCCGGACCTGCCGGACGACCCTCGAGAAGTGGGCAAGCTGCTGCTGGATCGCACCGAGGCGGCGCTGTCACGGCTTCGCCTGCACCAGAATGCCTCGCTGCCCGACCCCAGTTCGCCCCGCCCCGATACGCAATGGAGCCTGGACCTGCCGGTGGTGGTCGGGGGTCAACAGCACCTACTGCAGATGCAGATTCATCGTGACGCCGAGAAGGATGCGGAAAAGCCCGAGGACCGTGGCTGGCAGGTCCGTTTTGCCATCAACCTGGCGGAAAGGGGGGAGGTCGGGGCGCAGATTTCGATGCGGGGCAGGAATACCGGCGTCCTGCTCTGGGCCGATCACGCCGAAACCGCCCAGTCCCTGGCGGATGCTGTCGAGGGATTGCGCGAAGCCATTGTGGAAGTCGGCCTGATCCCCGGTGCCATCGTGGTGCGGACCGGTGCCCCGGCGCCGCAACAGGCCCGGCCTGCCGGGCAGGCGGGCAATTACGTGGATGCGACCCGATGAGCGACGATACCAGGACAGACCGCGCGCTGGCGGTGGCGCTGCACTATGAAAAGGGATCCAAGGAAGCGCCGCGCGTCGTTGCCAAGGGCAGGGGGCTGGTGGCGGAGAAGATCATTGCCCTGGCCGAGGAAAATGGCGTGGTGATCGAAACCAATCCAATCCTGGCCGAAGCGCTGAGCGGGGTCGAACTGGACGACACGATCCCGCTCGAACTCTATGACGCTATTGCCGTGGTCATCGGTTACGTGTTGCAGCAAACGCGGCGCTGAACCTTGTTGAGCGGCCCCGGTCTCCCCATGTCTTCCAGGCAGACAAGGGAGAAGGCCATGCTCAGACCAGAAGACGAACGTGCGATCGAAGACCTGTTCGACCGGCTGCGCCGCGTCGAGCACCACAGCGGCCCGCGTGATGTCGATGCGGAGCGGTTGATCCGCCAAAGGCTCTCCGAGCATCCGTCCGTGGCCTATTACATGGCCCAGACCATTGTCGTGCAGGAAGCCGCCTTGCGGGACCAGCAGGCGCGACTGGCGGCCCTGGAGGCAGAACTGGAGCGCAGCCGCGGCGGGTTCCTGGGCAGTATTTTCGGCAGCGACGAACCGGAGCGCCAGCAGCAGCGGCGACCAGGCCCGTGGGATCGTCAGGACGGCGGCGGGTTTCTCGCCGGTGCGGCGCAGACCGCACTGGGTGTCACCGGGGGCGTATTGCTCGGGTCTGCCATTGCGGGCATGTTTTCAGGCCCTGCAATGGCCGAAGAGGCGTCGCCGGACACTCTTGAGGCCACGGAGTCCGAGGCAGAGTTTGACGGTGGCGGTGACGATTGGGGTGGCTTCGATATCGGTGGCGAGTTCTAGCGCCTAGAGCAAGCGCCCGCTGCGCGGATCGCGTTTCTCGTAGAATTCGTTGCCCCCGGCTTCGAGGACATAGAACATGTTGTTGTAGGGGAAACGCAGCCCGGCGGTATGGAAATGCTGGGCATTCTGCACACCGGGATGGCGAGCTCCCCGGATAACCTGGTCGGCCACCTGAGACGCGAGCACGGCACCGCTGTCGGTCATCGGACGGCTCAGCACACCTTGGGCGAACTGGTTCTTCTGGCCGACAACGCCGCAGACCGACTTGGGGTAGCGGGCATCGTTCACGCGATTCATCACCACCGTGCCGACGGCGAGCATGCCGTCGGCACTCGAGCGGTTGGATTCGAAGTACATGGCGCGCATCAGGCACTCCTTCTCGCTCATCTGGCCCATAGCAATATTCAAGCCCAGAAAACTGCAGCCGCCGAGGCTTGCGGCTGCAGTCGTCACGGCGATGACGCGCAGCAGGTTCTTGGTGATGCGGTGCATGGGCATTCCGGGTCGTGGCAAAGATGTCGCTTGGCCCGAAAATGCGCGCTGAGGCTTAAGGAAAGCCTCAGAGGGACAGTTAGCGCGAGGTTAACGTCGCCTGAACAGGCTGGCGAGCAGGAGCGCGGTGCCGACCAGGGCAATGGCAGGTAGAGGGTCACGCCGGACCATTCGAGCGCCCCGAAGCGCCTGGCTGCCTGCGAGTTCTGCGAAATGCGCCGTATGACGAGCCGCGTCGCGGCCAAAGTCATTCAAATGGTCACCCCATTCATCGGCATTGTGGCTGACCTGCTGCGACAGGGCCCGGCCAATCCGCCGGACGTCGCGCCGCATGGCGTGAAGCTGGGCTTCCAGGCTATGAGGGTCGTGCCGCTGAATACCGAGTTGACTGAGGACTGTTTCTAGGGACATGGGACGCTCCGTGTTTCGAGGTCAACGGCGGAGCGACCAGAGCGGTTCCGTGCCCTTGAACTGACACGGGCCATCGCCATCTAGAGCGGATGGAGGGAATTTGATGAGCAAAAGCGCTGACCGGCTGAACCGGCTGTTTGACCGCCTCGAGCGCAGGATTCCAGGCCTGGCTGCGGGCTGGCTGGCGCGGGTGCGTCGTCCCGAGGCACGCTGGGTGCGGATTCCACTCGGTATCCTACTGGTGCTGGGCGGCATCTTCAGCTTCCTGCCAGTATTGGGCATCTGGATGTTACCGCTTGGACTGCTGCTGCTGGCGCTCGATCTGATCTTCCTGCAAGGGCCAGTCAACACTGCCGTCCTGCGCGGTGGCCGGTGGTGGACGGGGTGGCAGCGTTCCCGGAGGGATCGCAAACGGGACCGGAAATAGGTTCAGGCTGCCGACCGGTAATGCGCCTCGATGCGATCCACGGCCGCGGCGAGCCTTTCATCGACGATGTGCAAATATTGGGTCCAGTCCGCCATCTGGTTCAGTTCCGCCTTGCCGTCTGAAATGCCCCGCAATGCCAGGAGTGGCAGGTTGAACGCCTGGCAGGCCCTGAGCACCGCGAAAGTCTCCATGTCGACCATATCTTCGGCAATACCATCATAATCCGGTCCCGAGACGATGTTGGCGCCAGTCGATAGCGTCGCGGGGCGCAATCCGGGCACCAGCGGACCGAGCGGCAGGGTCGGCGGAAGGTCGAGGAACGGCGTGACGCCCCTGGGAAAGCCCAGGGCCGACGCGTCCATGTCGCGATAGCTGACCGAAATGGCCTGGTAGACGGCGCATTGTTCGAGCGTGCGGGAACCGGCCGATCCGAGCGAAACGACCAGACCTGGCAGGTCGTCACGCCGATCTGCCAGGGCGCGCGTCGTGTTCACGGCCGCCTCTACGGGGCCGACACCGATCATGACCGGCTGGATGCGGGCGCGCAGCTGGGGGCCGTATTCTGGTTCGGCGGCCATGAGGTAGAGGATCGACATGGGCGAGACCCTAGCATGGGGCCGCGCCAGTCACAGTGCCATTTTCAGTTCCGTAACCAGCGATGAACTAATGTAGCACCCGGGCCACGGCAGAAAGCCGCCGGACATCTGGATCAGCAAGAAATGCGCTTCGCAGTTATCGGGGACACACGCGAATGGAGCGAGCCGGAGGCTCGGACCAAGGGAGCCGGACCGATCATCGATACCGATGCGGTCGAGAACGAGGCGCGCCGGCGCAAGGCGCTACTCAAGCTCGATGAGTGGCATTTGCGTCAATACGTGACTGACCGTCCGGTGCCGGATCACATTGTGCAGATGTGTCGTCAGATCGACCTGGCAGCCGAAGCCCTCGCCAGGTTGTCGCCAATCCCGCGCGATTACACGGACGACCTCTATTGGCCGCGTACGTGGTAGGTGGCGTGACCGGCAGCCCGCTCTGCTTCAGGCGGCCTTTTTGGCGCGCGGTGCCCGCTTTCTGGGCGGCTTGATGGTCTTTGCCGCCTCGGCTGCGAGTTCGCTCATGGCCTTGAACCAATAAGCCTGATCCTGGCCCTCGGGCCGGCCATCGGCCTCCCACAAGGCATAGGCGCGGTTCTGAATCTGCTCTTGCATTGCTGCGTTCCTTGATGCGGATGCGGACATGAGCCTGCGCGTCTATGGTTGATGGACGGTAAACACGGGTGTGGCCCCGGTGCATGCCCGCCATGAATTGCCTTTCGGCGCCGGATTCCGGCCCTCCTGTCGAAAGCAATGCCTCCGGATCGTCTTTGAAGCAGTCAAACGGAGGATTGCCATGGGTCTGTCCAATTTTGAGGTTGTCACCCTTTTCGTCCCGGACATTGCTGTCGCGCGTGCGTTCTATGAGCGGGTCTTCGGGGTAGAGGTGGTTTATGCCGATGCCGTTTCGGCGGTTTTTGGTTTCTCGGGCACGATGATCAACCTGCTGGCAGATCGAGAGGCGCCGACGCTGGTTGCCCCGCGTCCAACCGGTGGCAGCGGCGTACGCATGCTGCTCACCATTCGGGTCGAGGACGTGGATGCCGAGTGCAGGCGTCTGGCTGGGCTGGGCGTGGAATTGCTCAATGGGCCAATCGACCGGCCCTGGGGCCGACGGACAGCAGCCTTTTCCGACCCGGCCGGGCACATATGGGAGTTGGCGCAAGTCATCTGAACTGTCCGATGTCGAAGCGATCGCAGGCCGGTCGTCGTCAGGCTGGTGAACAGATGGAGCAACGCCATGACAGCCGATGAAATAGAGATCCGCGAATTGCTTGAAAACTGGGCCGATGCCGTGAGAAGCATCGACATGGACCGCATCCTCGCAAACCATGCCGACGACATGGTCATGTTCGATGTGCCGGAACCGCTGCAAAGCCTGGGCATGGAGGCCTATCGCGCGACCTGGGATCTCTTCTTCCAGTATTCCAAGGGTGGGCCCGGCTCCTTCAATTTGAGCGAGATGAAGGTGACGGCAAGTGAACAGGTGGCCTTCGTAACGGCAATTCTGAGCATCTATGACAGCCCCCTGAGGCTCACGGTGGGACTGCGGAAGGAATCCGGCGGCTGGCTGATCGCCCATGAGCACCACAGCTATGCTGCCAGGATCGGCGAGTAGACGCTGACACGTCCTGTCATCAGCCCTTGATTATCATTGAGCATCAACCGCCGGACGCATAGTCTCTGCCGCCGGCCTGAACACTGGACAAATTGCCATGAAGCCGTTTCATCGCATTCTCGCGAATAACCTTGTCGCCAACGTCACCAATTTCACGGTCTGGTTCGCGGTTACCTTTTGGGTGTTCCTCGAAACACATTCGGTTTTCGCCACCGGCATGATTGCTGGCGTGTACCTCATCTTCACCGCCGGGTTCGGGTTCTGGTTCGGGTCGATCGTCGACCACAATGCCAAGAAGATGGCCATGCTGGGGTCGAGCGTGGTCTCGGCCATCCTCTATGCCATCGGGCTGGCGCTGGTTCTGATGGAGCCGGAAGGGGCCTTTACGGACCCCTATGGTCCCTATCTGTGGATATTCATTCTCGTGGTAATGCTGGGCGTCATCGCCGGCAATATCCGCTCCATTGCCCTGCCGACGCTGGTGACCATCCTCATTCCCGAGGATGTCCGCGACAAGGCAAATGGCCTCGTGGGCATGGTCAGCGGCATCGGCTTTTTGACCACCTCGGTCATCTCGGGGTTCCTGGTGGCCTATACCGGCATGTTCGGGGTCATGGTGTTGGCGCTGGCCGCAACGATCCTGGTCTTTCTCGACCTCAGCCTCGTCAGGATCGATGAGGGCCGGGTTGAGCCGACCGCTGAGAATCCGGGCGAACCCAAGCGGGTGGATATTGCCGGGACGATCCGGGTGATCGCCGCTGTGCCGGGCCTGTTCGCGCTCATTTTCTTTGCCTGCTTCAACAATTTCCTCGGTGGCGTGTTCATGGCGCTGCTCGACGCCTATGGCCTCTCGCTGGTGCCGGTGGAAATCTGGGGCCTGACCTTTGGTGTATTGTCGGTGGCCTTCATCGCCTCGGGCATCATCATTTCGAAGACTGGCCTGGGCAAGAACCCGCTCAAGACGCTGCTGATGGTCAATCTGATCACCTGGTCGGTCTGCTGCGTCTTTACCATCCAGCCCTCGTTCTGGCTGCTGGCGGCGGGTTGTTTCGTCTGGATGTTCCTGGGTCCCTATGCCGAGGCTGCCGAGCATACGACGCTGCAAAAGGTGGTGCCGCTGGAGCGGCAGGGAAGGGTGTTCGGCTTTGCCCAGTCGGTGGAGCAGTCGGCGTCGCCACTGACTGCCTTCATGATCGGTCCCCTGACGCAGTTCCTGGTGATCCCCTTCATGACCGACGGGGCCGGTGCCGACGCCATTGGCGGCTGGTTCGGAACCGGGCCGGATCGCGGTATGGCGCTGGTGTTCACGGTGGCCGGCTTTATCGGCCTCGTCGTCACCATCATTGCCTTCAACTCGCGCTATTACCGCGAGCTGTCGGCGGCCTATGCCGCGGGCAAGGACGATGATGGGGAAGGTGGCGAGGCTGCTGCTGCCAGCCCCGCCTGATGGGCATCAACCAGGCTATGCCGGCAGGGCATCTGCCGGCGTGGTCTGCTTGGACTTGGGCGGGAAAGCAAGCGCAAGCATGGCTGCCGCCAGGCCAATGGCAGCCGAAGCCACATAGAGCCAGTGATAGTCGCCGAATGTATCGAACAGGTAGCCGCCGCCGACTGGCCCAAAGGCCATGCCGATCGACGATGTCATGGTGATGCCACCAAGCACCGTGCCCATGACCTCGGGGCCGAAATAGTCCCGGGCCAGTACGGAATAGAGTGGCATGACGCCGCCATAGACCAGGCCCAGCACCACGGCCAGCATGTAGAAATGGGTCAGTTCGCTGACATAGATATAGGCGTAGATGCCAACGGCCTGAAGCACGAGGCCGCCGATGATGACGCGCTTGACCCCGATCCTGTCGGCCAGCATGCCGAAGAAGACACGGCCGAACAGGCCTGCGAAGCCTTCGACGCTATAGATGCTGGCGGCGGCCAGGGCCGAAGCGCCGCAGAGCATGGCATAACTGACCGTATGGAAGATCGGGCCGGAATGAGCGCCGCAGCAGAGGAAGAAGACCCCGGCCAGGATGAAGAATTGCGGCTTGCGGAACAGTGCGCCGATATTGGTGGGCCGGGGCTCGGCCGGGGCGACATCGCTCGCCGGGCTGGGCGAGGCGGCCATGGCCTGGGGCGCCCGGCGGATCAGGAAGGCGGCGGGGATGATCAGGCAGGTGGCGGCAATCGCGGTCATCATCATGGCGTCGCGCCAGCCATAATTCTCGATCAGCACGGTGGCGAGCGGGGTGATGGTCATGGGAGCCACACCGCCACCCAGGGAGACCAGCGACACTGCCAGGCTCCGGTGCTTGTCGAACCAGCCCAGCGTGGTGGCGATAAGCGGGGCAAAGAATGCGCCGCCTGATGCGCCGACAAGGCCGCCATAGGCAAATTGGAAGACAATGAGATTGTCGGAACGGCTCGCGACGAAGAGACCGAGGCCCAGCATCACCGCGGCAACCAGCACCACGGGGCGGGCGCCAATGCGGTCGGTGAGCGTGCCCCAGAAAAATCCGGCCACGCCCATGACGATGAAGCCCACGGTCATGGCGCCGGAAATGCCGGCGCGGGTCCAGCCGGTTTCATCGGCCATGGGCTGGAGATAGACGGGCAGGGCGAACATGGCGCCCATCGCCACGCAGGTGATCACCGCGCCCGCGGCTACGATCACCCAGCCATAGTGTCGTTCCATTTGGAAGATCCCTCCTTGCAGGATTATGCCTGCGCGACGGATGAAGCTCCGGTGGTTCGACACGAGCAAGTGAAATTTATCGAGGCATTCCGGTGCCTGCCTTGCCGGGAGGCTCGGTGGGCCACATATTCAAAACATGAGTGAAAAGAAACCGACCAGGCAGGGGGACGTCGTCGCGCCGCAGGGTGACGTTCGGGATGAGGTGGCTGCCTTCGTGAAGAAGGTGGGACAATTGGCGCGGCCCAATGCCGGGGAGGATGGCCGGCTTCTGTTTGCCATGGATGCGACCATGAGCCGGCAGCCGACCTGGGACATGGCGGTGTCATTGCAGGCGGGCATGTTCGACGCAATCCCCAGGGACGCGGCGCTGCAGGTGCAGCTGATCTATTTTCGGGGGCTGGGCGAGTGCCGGGCTTCCAAATGGGTTCTGGACGCCAAGGCGCTGGCACGGCTGATGACCAATATCTCGTGCCAGGGCGGTAATACGCAGATTGGCAAGGTGTTTTCCCACGCGCGCGACGAACACAAGAAGCGGCGCATTCACGCCGTGGTTTATGTCGGCGATGCCATCGAGGAAAATGTCGACGCCCTTTGCGCCAAGGCCGGTGAGCTCGGACTGATGGGGCTTCCGCTCTTCGTGTTCCAGGAAGGGCACGACAGCAGGGTCGAGGCGGCCTTCCGGGAATTCGCCCGTCTCTCAAAAGGGGCCTATGCGCGGTTCGACAGTTCGGCGCCGCAGCAATTGGCCGACCTGCTGAAGGCCGTGGCCGCCTATGCCAGTGGCGGGCGCGCGCAATTGAAGCTACAGGCCAGCGGGGCCGCGCGGAACCTGCTGTTACAGATCGAGGGACGATGAGCTGGATTTTTCTCGTGGCGCTGGGCCTTCTTGGTGCGCTCTGGCTCGTCTATGCCCTGCGCAACATGGATCGCCGGGTGCTGATGCAAAGCCTGCGCTGGATCGTGGGTGGTGGCGCAGCGATCATTGCTGCCGGAGCCCTGGTGTT
>CBFGTF010000111.1:0-9270 GCA_965651655.1 uncultured Devosia sp. | reverse complement strand
AGATGCGCCCAGGGCATGAAGGCAAAGACCGCAAAGCCCATGCCGATGGACACCAGCTCATAGTCGCCGGTGATCGGCTTGAGGCCGAACGCAAGCAGGGCGCGCCCCACGATGGAAACACAAATCATCGCCACCATGGCCATGAGCACCAGGCCGCCGGCAATGGCCAGCCATTTCGCCAGGCCCACGATCAGGCGCCCCAAAAGGGACTCGTCTCTAAACACGCAGGTCCTCCCCTACTTCAGCCTCGATTTAAGTCACTGGTCCTCGTCAAGTAAAATGACAAATGACCGCCATCACATAACCTGAGGGATATAAAACAAGCCGATATGCCCTATCAAACGCGGCCAATTTCGGATTAACCAATAACCGCAACGAATGAAAGCGACCCGGAGCCCTCTTTCATGCCGACGTCAATTTTCCCCCGGACATCGTCATATATCACGAACGGCACCCTTGCCTTCGCTATCGGTCCCGCTAGGGTCGATGCACGATGACCAATCCTTCCTCCACGCCAGATGCGGCATCCGCCGAACAGACCGAGACGGGCCTGCGCACCCAGACAACCACGGGCGCCATCGGCTATCGCCTGCGACGCGCCCAGCTCAGTGTATTCCAGAAATTCCTCGCGATCTTCGAAGAACTGAAGCTCCGCCCGGCGGAATATTCGGTTCTGGTGCTGATCTCGGACAATCCGGGCCGCAAGCAGACCGAAATCGCCGAAGTCCTGGGTATCAAGCGTGCCAATTTCGTCACCCTGGTACATGGGCTGGAGGAGCGTGGCTTGGTGGAACGCGTCCCTTCCGCGCATGACAAGCGGGCCAATGCACTGCATTTGACGCCCGATGGCGCGGCATTCCTCGCCATTGCCCAGGCCCGGCATGCGGCGCTCGAAGCCGAGACCGTCGACCGGCTGGGCGGCCCCGCCGCCCGCGCCCAATTGCTCAAGCTGCTCGACCGGCTGATCTGATCCCGGGCTTCTGCACATTGTCCCCGCTCGTATTGGGCGCCATTCCCTTCTCCCCTGAGGGGAGAGGGGACGCAGAAGCCGCTCCAACCCACTCGGCTCTAACGGAAAACCGGCGGCCGCTTTTCGAGGAAGGCCTTGAGGCCCTCTTCGGCATCGGGCCCGGTCTGGCTGAGCGCCGCCGTCAGGCTTTCTGCATAAAGGCCGGCCTCGGGTGGCATGGACCCGATCTGGGCGATGGCCTGGATGATGAAGCCATTGATGGTGGGGGAGTTTTTGGCGATGCGTCCGGCCAGTTCGAAGGCCTTGTCCAAGGCTGCACCCTCTGCCACGACGTGATGGGCAAGGCCCAGGCGTTCGCCTTCGACACCCGAATAGGTGCGGCCGGTCAGCATCATCTCGGTCAGGCGGTCGGGCCCGATGAGCCGGGAAATCCGCACCGAACCGCCGCCGCCGACAAAGATGCCGCGCAGGCCCTCGGGCATCTGGAAGCGCACGCTCTCCTCGGCCACACGCACATGGCAGGCGGCGCCGAATTCAAGACCACCGCCCATCACCGCGCCACTCATGGCCGCGATCACCGGAACTGGCGAATTGGCGATCCGGGCCATGACCCGGTGCCAGTTGCGCGAATGAGCCATGACGTCGAGCGGACTGCGCGCCACATGCTGGGACAGATCGAGCCCGGAGGAGAAATGCCCGCCGGTGCCGCTGACCACTATGGCCCGCGTCTCGTCCGGCACGGCGGCGAAAAACGCATCAAGTGCGGCCACCAGGTCGTCATTGAGTGCATTGCGCTTTTCGGGCCGGTTGAGCAGCAGATGGCTGATCGCGCCCTTCTGGCTGACGACGAGAACCTGTTCCTTGGTCATCGGGTTATCCTTGAGGCTGGTCATGCGGTCTGGCTCAACAGGGTTCTGACGTCGTCCGGGAGCGGCGCTGACCGGATGGCGCCGCCCTCGCCCCGCACCACCCAGACACGCTTTTCATGGGCTTCAATGGCCAGTTCGCCATCCTTCGACACGCTATGCCTGACCGCAAAGCTGGAGCGTCCCAGCTCGGTGATCTCGCTTTTGATCTCGATCACGTCGCCAAAGCTGGAGGGCTTGATGAAGCGGGCGCCGGTATCGACCATGGGGATGCCGGCAATGCCATAGTGGTCGAGCCAATTGCGCTTGTGCATGGCAAAGGCCGCCGAAAGCAGGCCTGCCGTCGCGTTGTCGAAGAAGCGAAAATAATTGGGGTAGTAGACAATGCCGGCCGGATCGCAGTCGCCGAACTGGATTTCCACCCTCGTGGTGCGCGAAAACATGGCCCCTCCTATTTCGCGGCCATGCGCAGGGCGCCGTCGATGCGCACCACTTCGCCATTGAGATAGTCATTTTCCACCATGGCTCCGACCAGCGCCGCGAATTCATCGGGGCGGCCGAGGCGGGCGGGATTGGGAATGGCTGCGGCCAGGCTGTCCTGGGCCTCCTGCGGCAGGCCTTCGAGCAGGGGGGTCAGGAACAGGCCCGGCGCAATGGCCAGGACACGAATGCCGAAGCGCGAAAATTCGCGCGCCGCCGGCAGGGTCAGCGAGACGATGCCGCCCTTGGACGCCGCATAGGCGGCCTGGCCGATCTGGCCCTCATAGGCGGCGACCGAAGCGGTGGAGATGATGACCCCGCGCTGTCCATGGGCATCGGGATCGGCCAGCGACATGGCATGGGCGCAGAGCCGCATCATGTTGAAGCTGCCCACGAGATTGACGTTGATGACCTTGCTGAACGTATCGAGCGCCATGGGTCCGTCACGGCCGACAATGCGGCCGGCCGTGCCAATGCCGGCGCAGTTGACGAGCACGGATGGCGTGCCCAGCGCCGCGATGGCTGCGCCGACGGCGGCCTCGGCACTTGCCGCATCCGACACGTCGACGGCGAAGTACTTGCCGCCCAGTTCGGCAGCGACAGCCTCACCCTTTGCCGCATCGCGGTCGAAAATGCCGATCGTGGCGCCGGATGCTTTCAGCGCTCGCGCCGTGGCCGCGCCGAGCCCCGAGGCCCCGCCGGTGACGAAGGCGATCCTGCCTGCAATATCCATCACGCGGCCTCCGGATTTTCGATGAGGAGGGCGATGCCCTGCCCGCCGCCGATACAGGCCGAGGCAATGCCATAGCGTTCTCCGGAGCGCCTGAGTTCAAGCGCCAGGGTCAGGCCAAGGCGGATGCCGGTGACACCGAGCGGATGGCCGATGGCGATGGCGCCGCCATTGACATTGAGCTTGTCCTCGTCGAGCCCCAGTTCATCCACACAGGCCAGGATCTGGGCGCCAAAGGCTTCGTTGATCTCGACGCGGCCGATCTGGTCCAGCCGCATGCCGGCGGTTTCGAGCACGGCGCGAATGGCCGGGGCCGGACCGATACCCATGATCTGGGGCGGTACGCCGACAGCGGCGCTGGCAAGAATGCGCGCCAGCGGCTTGTGACCATTGGCCTTGGCATAGGCCGATGACGCGACCAGCACCGCCCCTGCCCCATCGACGATGGCCGAGGAATTGCCGCCGGTCTGTACGCCGCCAAAGGCGGGACGCAGCTTGGCGAGGATCTCATAGGGCGAGGGGCGGATATGGCTGTCCGTGTCGACGCTCTCGACCCCGCGCGGCAGCTTGATGCCGCGCTTGTCGAGGGTCTCGATCTCGAATGTCTCACTGGTCACCGGCACGATTTCCTCGGCCAGGATGCCGGCATCGCGCGCGGCGATCGCGCGGTTGAAACTGCGCTCGGCAAAGCGGTCCACACGCTCGCGGGGGATGTTGTACTGTTTGGCCAGGTTCTCGGCGGTATCGCCCATATTGACGCAGCCGGCCGGATCATAGAGCGCTTCCCAGAGGAAGTCCTTGAACTCGACCTTGCCCATGTTGAACCCATTGCGGTGGGTATAGGCGGCGATGGGATTGCGGCTCATCGATTCACAGCCCGCCGCCAGCGCCAGGTCGACGCGCCCCAGCGAGACCGAATCGGCGGCCTGGGCGATGACCTCGATGCCGGTGCCGCAGATGCGCTGCACCAGATGCGCGGGCGCCTCGATGGGAGCGCCGGCATAGAGCCCGATATGGCGCGGGGTAACATAGGCATCGAACGAGGCCTGGGCCATGGACCCGGCAATGGTATGGCCGATATCGGCCGCCTTGACGCCGGTCTTCTCAATCGCGGCGCGGGCCGCCTTGATGCCGAGATCGATGGGCGAAACTTCGCTCAGCGCGCCGCGATAGTCCACGAAGGGGGTGCGGGCGCCGCCAAGCAGGAAGGCGTCGTCGAAGGTGAGGCGAAGGCCTTTGCTCATGGGTCAGGCGCCTTTCTTGGAAAGAACGAAAATGTCGGGGCCGGGCGTATCGGCATAGAGGCTCTCGACCAGGTCCGGCCGGTGCGTGCGCACGGCGCGCTGGTTGATCGAGCCCTTGTCGGTCACCTCGCCCTTGTCGATATCAGGCTGGTCGAGCATCACCAGGGCGCGGGCCACCAGGGTGGAACTGCCGGTCGACTTCTGTGCCAGTGCCGCGAGGCTCTCGGCAAATTTCTCGCGCACGGCGGGATGCTGCAACACCGTTGCGGCATCGGCGTCGCCGGGCAGGCCGGCATGGCGGGCGCAGGCGGCCAGATCGGGGAAGATCATGGCGCCAATGAAATTGCGGTCGAGCCCGGTCAGCACCACGTCGCGGATCAGCGGCGCGCAGGCGCTGATGACGGCGCCGCGCACGGCGGCGAAATTGACCCAGGTGCCGGTGGAAAGCTTGAAGTCCTCGGTGACACGGCCATCGAAGACGAAGCCCCTGGTCAGGTCGTCCGGATCGGCGAAGCGCACGGCGTCCCCGATCTGGTAGAAGCCTTCCTCGTCGAAAGCCTCCCTTGTCTTGTCCGCATCCCGCCAATAGCCGGGGGTCACATTGGGGCCCTTCAAGCGCAGTTCGGTCTTGTCGCCATTGGCGACGAGTTTCACCGTGATGCCGGCGGCGGGCAGGCCGATATGGCCGGCCTCTTCCACCGGCCAGGTGGTGGTGAAGGCAAAGGGCGCCGTCTCGGTCGAGCCATAGCCGGTGATGATCATCACCCGCTCGCCGGTCTCAGCCCGGGCCGCCTTGTCGAGGCCCTCGAAGACATGCTGGCTGAGCCCGGCGCCGGCATATTGCAGCAGCTTCAGGCGGGCAAAGAGGTTGCGCCGCGCCTCGGGATGCTCGTCAAAGGCGGCGACGAGAAATTCATAGGCCTTGGGCACATTGGTGAAGAAGGTCGGCTGCACCGTCTTCAAGTTTTCCAGGGTGCGCCCGATGCGCGCCGGGGTGGGCTGGCCGTCATCGATATAGAAGCTGCCGCCATTATAGATGGCGATGCCGGTATTGTGGCTGCCGCCGGCCACGTGGTTCCAGGGCATCCAGTCGAGCAGCACTGGCGGCTCGTCGGCCACGAAGGCCAGCGCCTGGCGGATCATCTGCTGGTTGCAGGCCATCATGCGATTGGTGGTGATGACACCCTTGGGCAGGCCGGTCGAGCCGGAGGTGAACAGGACCTTGGCAATCGTATCGGCGGTGATGGCATCATGGGCCTTTGCCACGGCGGGGGTGACCGGCGTCTGCAAAAGGTCATCGAAGAGGCTCGACTTGCGCCCCGAGAGCGGATTGGTGCGCACGATGACCGGCACATCGGCGCCGAAAACGGCGTCGATGGCGGGAGCGAATTTCGCCCCGTCGCTGGCATAAAGCATGCCGGGGGTGAGCAGATCGGCAATGTGCCGCAGCTTGCCGAAATCGGTGGAGACCAGCGAATAGGCGGGGGAGATGGGAGAATAGGGAATGCCCACCCAGATCGCCGCCATGCCGAGCAGGAAATGCTCGATCTCATTGCCCGAAAGGATCATCAGCGGCCGCTCGGGCGAGAGGCCGGCATCGAGCAGGGCCTGGGCCAGCGGGGGAATGCGCGCCAGCACATCGGCAAAGCTGAGCTTGCGCCAGCCCTCGCCCTCGCGATCGGCGATCAGCATGGCGTCAGGGGTCTTGTGCGCCCAGGCCTCCAGCGCATCGACAATGGCGCGGGGATAGGGGCCAAGCTCCTCGACGGAGCGGATGATGGTGCTGCCATCGGCGCGCTGTTCAGCGGCCGCTGCCATATTGCCGAGCCGCACCGGGCGGATCGGGGTAGTATGAACGTCCATGAGTGTCCTCCCCACGGATTTAGTTATGACGCATAACTATAACCGATGCAAGGGAGAACGATGTGGCCGGCGCCGGGTCTAGATCCCGTTGCGCTGCGCCAGGTATCGGCCGGTCAGGGAGGCCGGGTCTTTTGCCAGCGCCGATGGCACGCCCTCGAACTGCACCCGGCCCCCGTCATGGCCGGCGCCGGGTCCCATGTCGATCACCCAGTCGGCGCGCGCGATGACGTCGAGATTGTGCTCGATGACGATCACGGTCGAACCGGCCTCGACCAGCCGGTCGAAGAGGCCGATCAGGGTGTCGACATCGTTCATGTGCAGCCCGGTGGTCGGCTCGTCGAGCACATAGATATTGCCCTTCTTGCCCAGTTCTGCAGCAAGCTTGAGGCGCTGCCGCTCGCCCCCGGAGAGGGTCGAAAGCGGCTGGCCCAGGGTGAGATAGCCCAGGCCCACATCGGCCAGCCCCTGGACGATTTTGGCCAGGGCCGGTTCGGTGAAATAACCCGCCGCGTCCTCGATGCTCATCTCATAGACATCGGCAATCGACTTGCCGCGCAATTGGTGCGCCAGCACTTCGGGCAGGAAGCGCTTGCCCTCGCAGGTCTCGCAGGTGGTCACCATGGGGTCGAGATGGGCCAGGTCGGTGAAGATCACCCCCAAGCCATTGCAGTCCGGGCAGGCGCCCTTCGAATTGGCCGAGAACAGCGACGCTTCCACGCCATTGGCCTTGGCGAAGGCCTTGCGCACGCCATCGAGCAGGCCGGTATAGGTCGCCGTGTTGGAGCGCCGCGACCCACGCGCCAGGTTCTGGTCGATGATGATGGTCTCGGGATAGGCCGTGGGCAGGCATCCCTGGATGAGGCTCGACTTTCCAGATCCCGCGACGCCGGTGACCACCGTCAGCACACCAAGCGGAATGTCGACCGACACATCGCGCAAATTGTTGACCTTGCCATGCGCGATCTTCAGCGCCTCGCCCCTGGCCTGGCGCACCTTGTCCTTGATGGGCTGGTGTTTGCGGATGTGGTTGCCGGTCAGCGTGCCCGAGGTCAGGAGGCCCCCATAATCACCCTCATAGACCACTTCGCCACCCCTGGACCCGGCCAGGGGGCCCATGTCCACCACATGGTCGGCAATGGCGATCATGTCGGGCTTGTGCTCGACGATGAGCACGGTATTGCCCTTGTCGCGCAATTGCGTCATCAGCCCGGCCAGCCGGCCCACATCATGGGGATGGAGACCCACCGATGGCTCGTCGAAGACATAGGTGATGTCGGTGAGCGAGGACCCCAGGTGCCGCACCATTTTCACCCGCTGGCTCTCGCCACCCGAAAGGGTCGAGCTTTCGCGATCAAGGCTGAGATAGCCAAGCCCGATGGTGACGAGGTTTTCCAGCCGCGCCGCCAGCGCCGCGAGCATGGGCCCCACCTGCGGCGCGTCGATGGCACGGATGAAGGGAGCGAGGTCCGAGACCTGCATGCCCGAAAGCTCGGCAATGGATTTCCCATTGACCAGGCTCGTCCGCGCCGCCGCGTTCAGCCGCGTGCCCTGGCAGGCCGGGCAGGTCGCACGGGTGAAGATCTTTTCATATTCGCGCAGCACATGGGGTTGCAGGCTTTCGGGGTCCTTGGAGCCCAGCCCCTTCTTCAATTTTGCGACCACACCCTCATAGGTCAGCCCGATCTTGCCCACCTTGATCTTGCGGCCATCGTCGAGATGGAGGAGGTTTTCCCGCTCCTCCTCGGTGTACTTATTGATCGGCTTGTCGAGATCAAAGAGCCCCGAATTGGCGTAGATTTCCCAGTACCAGCTGTCGACGGCGAAGTCCTTGGGCAGCAGCGCGCCGCCCTTCAATGACTTGGTTTCGTCGATCACCGCCGTCATATCCATGGCCGCCACCTGCCCAATGCCCTCGCAATCGGGGCACATGCCGCGCGGGTCATTGTAGGAATAGAGCCCCGGCGGGCCGAGGCGCGGCTCACCCAGCCGCGAGAACAGCACCCGCAGCATCTGCGCTGCGTCGGTCACCGTCGCCACGGTGGAGCGGGAATTGCCGCCCAGCCGCTGCTGGTCGACGATGATGGCGGCCGAGATGTTTTCCAGCTGGTCGGCATCGGGCTGGCCATAGCTGGGCATGAATTGCTGCACGAAGGCGGGATAGGTCTCGTTGATCAGACGCTGGCTTTCGGCCGCGATCGTGCCGAAGACCAGCGAGGATTTGCCCGAGCCCGAGACCCCGGTGAACACCGTGATCCTTCGCTTGGGAATGTCGAGCGAGACATTTTTCAGATTGTTCTCGCGTGCGCCGCGAATGACAATGGCGCCGTAAAGCTCGTCCTGCATTCCTGTCCCCTGCCCTACTCTCTATATGCTTGCCTTGCGGATCATCGTGCCGCCCACGGCAAGCCCGACCACCAGCGTCGCTGCCACCACCAGCGTGCCATAAAGCACTGTTGTGCTGAACAATTCGCCCACGAACAGCGCCCGCTCGGCCTCGATGAGATAGGTCAGCGGGTTGAAGCGGCTGGCAATGTAGAGCCAGCCCGGTCCTGTATCGAGCGGCAGCAGCACGCCACCAAGAAGCATCAGTGGCAGCGCCACCGACTGGCTGACCATGTAGAACAGCGAAGTATTGTTCTTGGCGGCAATGGCCAGGGCATAGGACAGCGCCGCCACTCCCACGCCGAACAGGCCCAGCAGTAGGAGGCCATAGAGCATCTCCACCGGGAAGAGCCGCAGCCCGAAGGGAATGGCGATGACGATCATCACCACGGCCTGGAAGAAGAGCGGGAACATTTCCTTGAGTGCCCGCCCCATCAGCAGGGCGGGCCGGCTCATGGGGGTGGCGAGAAAACGTTCGAGGACGCCCGAAAGCAGTTCCTCGGTCAGGCTCCAGCCCACCATGGCGGTGCCGAACAGGGTCAGCATCACCATCATGCCGGGGATGAACCATTGCAGCGGCGAAACGCCCTCGATGCCCACATTGCCCAGCAGCGGCACGAAGAGCCCGATATAGAGCAGGGGCTGCACCAGGCCGAAGGCCAGCCAGACCCAGCCTGAAATCAGCGGCTTCATCTCGCGGACAAAGCTGGTTTTCACGTCATAGAGAAAGTCCAT
>CBFGTF010000110.1:0-9288 GCA_965651655.1 uncultured Devosia sp. | reverse complement strand
CGCACGCTTGAAGCCTTGCGGCAGGACGCCGGTTTTCTGACGGATGCAGCCGATGCCGTGGTGGCAGTCATCCGGCCTTCGGCGAAATATTGCCAGGCAGCAGAATAGCGAACCGCCTTTCTGCAGAGGGTGCTGATCCCCCATCGTTCACCCAATGACGCCAGTCCGTTCCAGCGGGCTGGCTTTTTTGTGCGGGGCAAACCACATAGCCTGGGGCAAAGCATAGCGAGGCGCATTCAATGAAAAAGATCGGCTTTCTCTCTTTCGGGCATTGGAGCCCCTCGCCGCAATCGGGCACGCGCACGGCGGGCGATGCCTTGCTGCAGTCGATTGACCTGGCCGTGGCCGCCGAGGAACTGGGCGCCGATGGCGCCTATTTCCGGGTGCATCACTTTGCGCGCCAACTGGCCTCGCCTTTCCCGCTCCTGGCAGCAGTCGGCGCGCGGACCCGAAAGATCGAGATCGGCACGGCCGTCATCGACATGCGCTACGAAAACCCGCTCTACATGGTCGAGGATGCCGGTGCGGCAGATCTGATTTCGGGCGGGCGGCTGCAATTGGGGATCAGCCGCGGCTCGCCCGAACAGGTGATCGATGGCTGGCGCTATTTCGGCTATGAGCCGGCCGAGGGCCAGACCGATGCCGACATGGCCCGCCTCAATGCCGAGATCTTCCTCAAGGCCCTGGGCGGCCAGGGCTTTGCCCAGCCCAATCCGCGCCCCATGTTCCCCAATCCGCCCGGCATGCTGCGGCTCGAACCGCATTCCGAAGGCCTGCGCGAGCGCATCTGGTGGGGCGCCGCCAGCGACGCCACCGCCATCTGGGCGGCGCAGATGGGGATGAACCTGCAGTCTTCGACGCTCAAATTCGATGAGAGCGGAAAACCCTTCCATATCCAGCAGGCCGAACAGATCCGGGCCTATCGGGCGGCCTGGAAAGAAGCCGGACACAAGCACGAGCCGCGCGTTTCGGTCAGCCGCTCGATCTTCGCGCTCGTCAATGACATGGACCGCATGTATTTCGGCGCCGGCCGGCCCGAGGAAGACCAGTTCGGCTATATCGAACCGGAAAAGCGCGCTGTCTTTGGCCGTGGCTATACCGCCGAGCCGGACAAGCTGATCGAGGAGCTCAAGCGCGACGAGGCCATTGCCGAGGCCGATACCCTGCTGCTGACCGTGCCCAACCAGCTTGGTGTCGACTACAATGCCCATGTGATCGAGAGCATCCTCAAGCACGTGGCTCCGGGCCTGGGCTGGCGCTAGGGCAATTCATAGCCCGATGCGTCGCAATCATTGGCCCGCCAATAGCGCTCGACCGGCGTGAAGCTGCCGGTCGCCAGCATCTCGACACGCGCCGCAAAGGCCATGGCCTGGCACTCGTCGGGCCCGGCCACAACATGCACCATCTCATGCAGCAATGTGAGGCGGCGCAGGGCATTCGTGCCGTCTGTGCGGAATTGCGGGCAGGTGACCAATGTAACGGTGCCATTCTGCGGCGGCAGCCGGACATAGGCGGCAAAGCGGGCGCAGGCGCCGGCAGGTTCGTCGGGATGTTCCAGATCGAGCACGACGGTGCCGCCCCAATGGGACGAGGAGAACCGCCCCAGCAGGAGCGCGTCGCCATAGGCCGCGACATCGACGCCGAAGGCCTCCATGCCCAGCCCCGGCCGGGCTCGTTCGAAGGCAATAATGGCGTCGTTGAGCGCCGTCCCGACGGCATCGGCACGTATTGGCGAGATGCCGCAGAGCATTGTCAGGGCCAGGCAAAGGCCGGTGCGAATAGTCATCTTCCCTAGGTGCCGTCAAATTCGGGCGCAGACAAGGGCTGTGATCGACCGGCCACACCTGCAAGTTCGCGTGCAAATGCCCCATAAACCGGCCACATTTGGCGCGGAGAAGCAATGGCAACGCGCTGCATGGGGCGAGGGGCGATCATGCCATGTCCACCGGCCTGGTCTTAACCTCTTGCTTACCATTTGTTTCCCTGGAGGGACGAACAGGGTAGAAGCAGCGTGATCCGTTTCACTGACAGGTTTGCCTGATGGATTTTCGCATTTCGGCCGATGACCGCGTGGGCGCTCCCAATGGACGCCAGAACAAGCCCCAGGCCCGCCCCGCGGCCAAGGGACAGCGCGTCGAACCGAGCATGGGCCAGACCATGTCCTTCTCTGTCGACACGGAGCGCCCCGGTGGCGCCGGCGGCGGCGGCAAGCCCCCAAAGGGCCCGAAGAAACAGCCACCCCGCAAGGGCAAGGCCGAGCCGGCCCGCCAGCGCAAGAAGAAGCGCTCCGGCGGCTTCCTCATGGGCCTGCTCTGGTGGGGCTTTGTCGCCTGTCTCTGGGGCGGCCTGGCCGCCATCGGCGTCGTCGTCTATTACGGCGCCCAGCTCCCTGCCGCCAATACCTGGGCCATTCCCGAGCGCCCGCCCAATATCCGCATCCTGGCGGCCGATGGCAGCCTGATCTCCAATCGCGGCCAGACCGGCGGCGAAGCGGTGACCTTCCGTGAATTGCCCCATTATGTGCCCGCTGCGTTCATCGCCTCGGAAGACAAGCGCTTCATGAGCCATTTCGGCGTGGACCCGATCGGCCTGCTGGCCGTGGCGGTGGAATCGGTGCAGGCGCGCGAAGTGACCCGCGGCGCCTCGACCCTGACCCAGCAGGTGGCCAAGAACCTGTTCCTCACGCCCGACCAGACCCTCGGCCGCAAGGTGCAGGAAGCCATTCTGGCGGTGTGGCTCGAACAGAATTTCACCAAGGAGGAAATCCTCGAGCTCTACATGAACCGCGTGTTCTTTGGCCAGGGAGCCACCGGCATCGAGGCCGCGGCGCAGACCTATTTCGGCGTCTCGGCGCGCAACCTGTCGCTCGGCCAGGCCGCCATGCTTGTGGGCATCCTGCCTGCCCCCTCGGTCTATAATCCCAAGACCAATCCGGACCGCGCCCGCGAGCGGCAGCGCATCGTGCTCAATCTCATGGCGCAGGAAGGCTATATCACCGCCGAAGAAGCCAATGCGGCCCGCATCGATCCCGACCAGACCGTCCGCACGGTCGTGCGGGGTTCTGAATCCTATGTGGCCGACTGGGTCGAGAGCCTGATGACCGCCTATATCGGCGAGATCAAGAGCGATGTCGTGGTGCAGACCACCATCGACTACAAGATGCAGAAGGACGCCGAATTCATCGTCAAGGAAGCGGTGGCCGAGGAAGGGCCCAAGCGTGGCTTCACCCAGGGCGCGCTGGTCGCCATGGATATCGACGGCACCGTGCGCGCCATGGTGGGCGGCGTCGACTATCAGGCCAGCCAGTATAATCGGGCGGTCACCGCGCGGCGCCAGCCGGGCTCGACCTTCAAGCCCTTCGTCTACCTGGCAGCCATGGAAAAGGGTTATACGCCCGACACATTGGCCGAGGATGCCCAGTTTGAATACAATGGCTGGAGCCCACGCAACGCCACCGGCAAATATGCCGGCACGGTGACGCTGCGCCAGGGTCTGGCCTATTCGCTCAACACTATTGCAGGGCGGCTGGCCATTGATGTCACCCCTGAAAAGGTGGTGGAAGTGGCCATGCGCATGGGCATTTCCTCCAATCTCACGCCCGTGCCCTCCATCGCGCTGGGCACCCAGGAAGTGAACCTGCTCGAACTGACCAGCGCCTATGCGCCCTTTGCCAATGGCGGCAATGGTGTGATCCCCAATGTCATCACGCGGATCGCCGATGTCGAGGGCAATGTGCTCTACGAGGCCTCCGATGGCGGCCCCGGGCGGGTGATCGACCCCAGCGTCCTGGCGCAGATGAACGACATGCTCAAGACCGCCGTCGAGGTGGGCACGGGCCGTGGCGCCAATCTGGGCGGCTGGGACTTTGGCGGCAAGACCGGCACCAGCCAGAATGCCCGTGATGCGCTGTTCGTGGGCTATACGTCGGCCATGGTGACCGGTGTGTGGCTGGGCAATGACAATGACACCCAGACCAGTCTTTCGGGCGGCAATGTGCCGGCCAATATCTGGTCCCAGTTCATGACCAAGGCGCATGAAGGCCGTTCGCCCGCGCCCATTCCCGGTGGCTCCTATGCCGGCCAGCTGATCGCGCAGCAATTGCTCGACCCCAATACCGGCATGCCCATGATCGATCCCAATACCGGCCAGCCGCAGGTGCAATATGTCGATGGCGGCACCGGCGAGCCGGTCCAGACCACCACCGACCCGGCGACCGGCCAGGTCATCGCCATCGATCCGGCCACGGGCCTTCCCATCGAGGGCCTGGCTCCGGTCGGCGGCCAATCGGCCAATCCGCCGATCCAGACCGGCACCATGGTCGACCCTGCCACGGGCCTGGCGGCCGGCAATGGCCTTGATGCGGCCACCGGCCTGCCGATCCAGCAGATCGACCCCAATACCGGCCTGCCCATCGAGCAGGGCCAGATCACGCAATACGACGCCAATGGCCAGGCCATCGACCCGGTGACCGGCTTCCCGCTGCAGCAGCAGTCCAATGGCTTCGGCCAGGCGCCCATCGACCCGGAAACCGGCCTGCCCATGGTCCTGATCGTCGACCCGGCAACCGGCCAGCAGGTCTGGGTGCCCAGTGCGCCCACCCAGAATGGCGGCCAGGTGATCCCGCCGGGGCAGCTGCAGCAGCAACAGCCCGTCTATCAGGAGGAGCGCTCGCAGCGCACGCTGATGGACCTGATCTTCGGCAACTGACCTCTTCGGTCAGCTGCGACAATGAAAAGCCCCGGGATCGCTCCCGGGGCTTTTGTTGTCATGGTGGATAGGCTGCGTCCTACACCACCAAGATCGGCGCGCCATTGGGCACGCGGTCATGCAGGTCGATAATGTCCTGGAACAGCAGCCGCACGCAGCCCGAGGACACCGCCTTGCCGATGGTGGCCACATCCATGGTGCCGTGCACGCGGTAGAGCGTGTCCCGATTGCCCTGGTGGATATAGAGCGCCCTGGCGCCCAGGGCATTGAGCAGGCCCGGCGGCTGGCCATGCCGGTACATTTCGAGCTCCGGCTGCCTGTCGATCATCTCCGAAGGCGGAGTCCAGACCGGCCATTTGCGCTTATAGGCGATATGGCCCTTGCCGCTCCATTCAAAGCCGGCGCGACCCAGGCCCACGCCATAACGCATGGCCCGGCCCTCCGGCAGGGTGAAATAGAGGAAGTAATTGGCCGTATCGACCACGACGTTGCCGGGCTTCTCGCCCGTGACATTATCCACTTCCTGCCGCCAATAGGCGGGGTGGAGATTGGAGATATCGGCAGCCGGGACCGGATAGTCCTCTTCCGGGCGCGCGGCATATTTGGCCAGCACATCGGCGGGAATAGCGGGCCGGGCCGGCTCGCTGGCCGTGGTGACACGCGTGGTGCCGGTGGTGGAGCAGCCGGCAAGGGTGAGGGCGCCCAGGCTGGCAAGGCCAGTCAACAGGGCGCGGCGCGACAGGGTCGCGTCGATTGCGAACGACATGAAATTATCCTTGGCCCGAAACGGGCCCTGAGCATTGCGGGAGGAGTTCTCTGGACGCTCAGGCGGATATGGGCGGGCGCAGCAATTGGCTCGATGGCATGGCGGCCAGGACCGGGCAGGCCAAAGGCTCGGGCTGCTCGCCCTGGGGAGCGCCGGGCACCAGGGGTCCGGAAACGCCGATGCCCTGATGCGGGCCGCAGGGCATGACAATGCCCGCCCCCAGGTCGATCTGGCCGCGCTGGACCTGCACCACCACCGGTATGGAGCGATTGTCCTCGTCCACCATGTTGAGCACCACGATGGGCGTGCTCACATAGCGATGCGCATGCGCCACCGTCGCTCCAGCAAGGGATGCGAAGGCAAAGACCACGACGATGAGGGCCACGAAGCGCTGCATGGAACGGTGATAGGTCCGCGATTGCGGCACTATCGGGGCAGGTCGGGCTTTTAACCGGCCTCGCCGGGCGCCTGCCAGGCCATCAGGTCCCGACCGTGTGCTTTTAGCCACGCTCTGCCGCGCGCCATGTCGGGCAGGGTCCGGGTGACCGTGGCCCAGAAGGCCGGGGAATGGTTCATCTCCACCAGATGTGCCACCTCATGGGCGGCGACATAATCCAGCACATGCGGCGGCGCCAGGATGAGGCGCCAATTGTAGTTGATATTGCCGCTCGACGAGCATGACCCCCAGCGGCTGGATTGGCTCCTGAGGCGCACCTGCGCGACGCTGACGCCAAGCCTTGCGGCGTGGAAACTGCTCTGCGCGCTGAGATCGGCCAGTGCCTCGGTTTTCAGCCAGTCATAGAGCCGGCGGGGCTGGTGGGCCGCATCGCCCGGGACCCGCAGAACCGGTCCATCCGCGGTGTCCGCCACCTCCACCCGTCCCCGCAGCGTCCCGGTCGGCACCACCAGATGCGGCACCCCGCGCAAGGGCACCTGCATGCCGGCCGCCAATTGCTGCCCCTGCGCCAGGCGCGGCAGCCGCGCGGCCAGCCAGTGGCGGTGGCGATAGAGAAAAGCCTGGGCATCGGCCCAGCGCGCCGTTTCGGGCAGGGTCAGCAAGGGTCCCGAACCCGGCAGCGACAGGCGAAAACTACGGGCGCGGCTGGACACCCTGACCGTCACCGCAACCTCCACGCCGTCGAGCGTGAGATGGGTCACCGATGGGGGCGCGGGGCGCTGGCGCAGGAAGGAAAACATGGGCCGCCAAGTGGGAATCGATGGGACAAGTGTACCGGCTTCGGGTGCCGAACGGAATCATCGGATATTGCACGGGAACACCTCTCCCCTCAGGGGAGAGCGAGCGACCGAACCCAATGACGATGCTTGAATGAAAAAGGCGCCCCTTGCGGGACGCCAGTGTGCCGTTGGAGGCAGGGAAGTTCGGGAAAGTCGGCGGTCACTGACCGTTATTGTTGCCGCCCCAATTGTTCTGCTCGGGATTGGGCTTGTCGCCGAAACCCTGGCGCGACCCGCGATGCTCGCCCATGAAGCGGTCGAATTCCTCGCGGTCCTTGGCCTTGCGCAGATTGGCCATATATTCGTGGAAGGCGTCGATCTCGGCATCGAGACGGGCGCGTTCTTCTTCCAGGCGCCGGAGCTGTTCGGCACGGTATTCGTCAAAGGCGGCATTGCCGGACGAGGTGAAGTCGGAGCGGCCGAAGCCGTGATGCTTGGAATTGTTGCGCATATAGCCACACCCCTTGTTCCAGTAATGCTGTGCCTTTTCGGCAGAGCCGCCGAATTTCTCACCCCAGAGGATGTAGCCAAGGACAGCCAGGCCCAGCGGCCAGAAGATCACGAAGCCAAGGACCATGAGGCCAATGGTCAGCGGGGACCATTGCGGTTTGATGATTGCAGTGTTCATTTGTCGTCTCCCAGTCACGATGAGACTCAAATGGTCCGTCCAGGGGCAGGATCAAGCATGTGCCCGTCGTTTTTTTGTGCTTGAAATGGCCCGGCAGCCTACCTATGCGCCATATTTGAACGCCGTCCGGATGGATGGCACGACCAGACAAGAGGCCCGAGCCCGGCATGAGCGAGCAGACCCTGTCCCCACTGCCCCTGCCATCGAGCTGGCGGCCCTTGCGCCTGCAGACCCTGGTGCTGCTGCGCTGGCTGGCGGTGGCCGGACAGACCATTGGCGTGCTCTTTGTCAATCTGGGGCTGGGCTTCCCGCTGCCGCTGATCGAATGCCTGGTCTTGATCGGCCTGTCGGCGGCGCTCAACCTCGGCCTGGTGCTGCGCCTGGGCCCGCATTACCGCCTCTCGGCGCGCATCGCCGCCCTGCAACTGGCCTTTGACCTCTGCCAGCTCGGCGGCCTCCTGGCCCTGACCGGGGGCCTCCACAATCCGTTCTCGCTGCTGCTGCTGGCCCCCGTTTCGGTCTCGGCCACTTCCTTGCCGCAGCGCCAGGCCTTTCTGATCGCGCTTTTGGCGGCGGCCATTGCTTCGGTGCTGGCGGTGCTGCACCTGCCGCTGCCCTGGGAGCCGGGCGAGCGCATAGTCTTCAATCGCATCTATGTCATCGGCATCTGGGTCTCGATCATCTGCGGCGTGGTCTTCATCTCCGCCTATACCAATCGCGTCGCCCATGATTCCCGTCAGATTGCCGATGCGCTGGCAGCCACCGAGCTGGCCCTGTCGCGGCGCGAACAGCTTTCCGCGCTCGATGGGCTGGCGGCGGCGGCAGCGCACGAACTGGGCACACCCCTCTCGACCATCGCGCTGGCCGCCAAGGAAATGCGCGCCGAGGTCGAGGCAGGCAGCCAATTGGCCGAAGACGTCGAACTGATCATCGCGCAATCGGCCCGCTGCCGGGCGATCCTGGCCAAGCTCCGGAACCTGGGCAGTGAGCCGGCGGACCTGTTTGCCGAAGCACCGCTGACCGATATTCTGGACGAAGTGGCGCGGCCCCATGAGGGACGCGGCAAGGTCATCCTCTTCGACGCTGCCGAGACCTCGGGACCGCCCCCCGTTTTTCCGCGCAGCGTGGGGCTCCTCTATGGCCTGGGCAATCTCATTGAAAACGCGACCGATTTTGCCGCCCAGACGGTGCGCATCGAAAGCGGTTGGGACGATGACCGGATCAGCGTTTCGATCACCGACGATGGCAAGGGTTTTGCCCCGGAACTGATTGCACGCCTGGGCGAACCCTATCTCACCAGCCGCCCGCGCGACCCCGCCGGCAGCGACGCCCACCAGGCCGGTGGCCTGGGGCTGGGCATCTTCATTGCCAAGACGCTGCTGGAGCGCACGGGCGCCCGGCTGACCTTCGACAATGCAAGCCCCAATGGCCATGCACGCGTGCGCATCACCTGGCACCGCAGCACGCTTGAGTGATCGGCGCGCTGGGTTTTGACGTAATGCCTGCAACAGAATATTGGAGAAGCCATGGACACGATTGAAGATCTGCTGGCTGCCGATCCGAGCCTTCTGCTTGTCGATGATGATGCAGCCTTTTTGAGCCGCCTCGAACGCGCCATGACGCGCCGTGGTTTTGAGGTGCGCATTGCCGGCACTGTGGCCGCTGGCCTTGCCGCGGTCGCCGAACGGCCGCCTGCCTATGCGGTGGTGGACCTCAGGCTCGAAGACGGCAATGGCCTGGACGTGGTCTCGGCCCTGCACCAGAAGCGGCCCGATGCCCGCGCCGTGGTGCTGACCGGCTATGGCAATATCGCCACGGCGGTGACGGCGGTAAAGCTTGGGGCGATGGATTACCTCAGCAAGCCCGCCGATGCAGACGACGTCATCAATGCCCTATTGGCCACCGGCGAGGACAAGCCCGAGCCGCCGGAAAACCCGATGTCGGCCGACCG
>CBFGTF010000109.1:0-9291 GCA_965651655.1 uncultured Devosia sp. | reverse complement strand
TCAATTTCTGGGCCAGCTGGTGCGTGCCCTGCCGCGAGGAAATGCCGGCGCTCGATGCCGTGGCGACCCAGTACAATTCGGACAGGTTCATGGTGCTGCCGATCAATCTCGATATTGGCGAGGGTGGGCTGGAAAAGGCGCAGGACTTTCTTGAGGAGGGGCAGTTCGCCAATCTGCCCCTCTATGCCGACAATACTTTCGCGGCCTTCGAGCGCCTCAAGCGCGAGGCGGTGGCCATTGGCCTGCCGGCGACCCTGCTGCTCGATCCGGAAGGGTGCGAGTTGGCGGTGCTGCAGGGGCCGGCCGAGTGGCATAGCGATGACGGCAAGGCGGTGATCGAGGCGCTGATCGGATTGAGGGGCTAGATCAGCAAATCGACTTCGGCGCCGTTGATCGGGGGCTCGCTTGGCCCTGAGGTCGGCAGGGGTGAGGCGGCATTTTCGGACTGTGTCCGCATCATTTCCCCGCGCAGGCGGGCGACTTCCAGCAAATGCCCGGCTTGCGGGACATTGGCCTGGTGGACCATGCGGTTGATCATCACGGATGGGGCAATGCCGATGCCGGTTCCCATGGCGCAGCCTCAGGCCTGCTTGTCGACCCTGGTGCCCTGGCCCGGCGGGGGAGGGCTCAGAGCCGTCTGCATCAATGAATTGAGCAGGTTCGCCTCCATCTCATGGGCTTTCTTGAATACCGCGATCTGCACGGAATTCTGCGTCATCGCCGTGCGGGCGGTCAGCAAATTCGTGGAAAGGTCGGAGTTCATGGGCACGCCCAGACGGGTTGACGGTTATTGGACCCTAACCCGCCCGCGTTAACGCAAGCTTGTCCGGGGACACAACTTGTCTTCAAATTGTCCCTATCGGCCGCCCCAGAGGGGAACGTTCCGCCGTTTCAAGAGTGGCGCCAATACGAGACCGGCGGCAAAGCCCCCCAGATGCGCCCACCAGGCCACGGGTTCGTCCGAGCCGATGACCACATAGAAAAGCTGGGTGGCGATCCAGAAGCCCAACATCCAGAAGGCGGGCACCGGCAATGGGATCAGCCAGACGATGCGGGCGAGCACGAAGACGCGGGCATGGGGATAGAGCAGGATATAGGCGCCCATCACCCCGGCGACGGCGCCTGATGCGCCAATCAGCGGGCCATTGCCATCGAGGTTGAAGAGGAGATGGGCCAGGGCAGCAAAGACGGCGCAGGCGAGATAGAAGAAGAGGAATTTCCAATGCCCCAGCGCATCCTCGATATTGTCGCCAAAGACCCAGAGGAACAGCATGTTGGTGAGCATGTGGAGCCAGTCGGCATGCAGGAAGGCATAGGTGACCAGGTTCGCCCAGTCCGGCAGCCAGGCGACGGGCTGCGGATAGAGGTCGCGCACCACGATGGGGATCATGCCGAAATTTACGGTGGCCTGGTCGAAGGCCATGGGCGGCAGGAGGGCCTGGACCAGGAAGATGAACGCGGTCAGGCCCATCAACCCATAGGTGATGAAGGGGAAGTCGACATGGCGGATTGGATTGCTGTCATGGAGGGGCAGAAACATTTTTCGCCTTGGTCACCCCTGTTCCATCGATGGCTTCATTGCTACCCGCCAAGCCGAGCCTAGTCTGCCTTCTTTACGTCACCATAATTGCCCGGCACCCACAAGACATCCCTGGTGCCATTGGCATTGGCCACGCGCCCCAGCACGAAGAGCAGATCGGAGAGGCGGTTGAGATAGCGCAGGGCCTCGGGGCTGGTCTCGGGTTCAGCTTCAAGAAGCGCGGCCACCAGCCGTTCGGCGCGGCGGGTAACGGTGCGGGCAATATGCAGAGCGGCCGAAAGCGGGGTGCCGCCGGGCAGGATGAAACTGGTCAGCGGGGCGAGATCGGCATTGAAATGGTCGATCTGCCTTTCCAGCCATTCGGTCTGGACGGGGCGCACCCGGAGGCTGGGATATTCGGCATCGGGATCATCGGCGCCGGGCGTTGCCAGATCCGAACCGACATCGAAGAGATCGTTCTGGATACGGCCCAGCACCATGTCGATGCGCGGCTGGGTGGTGGTCGAAAGCCTGGCCTGGCCGACAAAGGCATTGGCCTCCTCGGTGGTGCCATAAGCCTCGATGCGCAGGTCATGCTTGGCGCGGCGCGGGCCGCGCACAAGGCCGGTGGTGCCGCTATCGCCAGTGCGGGTGTAGATGACGTTGAGCTTGACCATCGGATTGGTCCTAGCCGCGCCCGAACAGGAACAGGGCACCGAGCAACAGGACCAGCGCAACCGCCTGGCCGATGACGCGCAGGCGCATCAGGCGCTGGCTGGTATTGCCGGGCCCGCCCTTGAGCATGTTCCACAGGCCCATGCCCAGAACGATGACGACGAAAAGCAGCGCCAGGGCGATGCCGATATTGAAAATGGTCTGCATGTCAGCCCTGTCGAGAAGAGGAGGCGGAGGGTTCGCCTGCTATATAGGCGGTGAGACCCTCGGCCACAGCATCATAGATGGCACGGATTCGGTGCGAGGTGAACAATTCCCTGTGTGTAGTGAGCCAGACCGGCAGCGGCGGGATGGCGAGGTCGATGGGCAGGATGACCAGGCCAGGGGTCCGTTGCGCCAGGTTTTTCTGGCCAAAGCCGATGCCGAGCCCGGCCTTGAGCAATTCCCACAGTTGCGGCTGATCGTCCGAGCGCAGCATGAACTGCTCGCGGGAGATGTCGAAGCCCAGGCTGCGGGCATGGTGGATGATCGCATCGGAGCGGTCAAAGCCCAAAAGATCATGCTGCCAGAGTTCGGTCAGGGTCATCGGCCTGCCGCGCCGGGCGAGATAGCGTTCATGCGCCACCGGCACCAGCGGGATGTCGCCCAGATGACGGGTGACCAATTCGAGCTGGGTGGGGCGGAACATGCGCACGGCAATGTCGGCCTCACGCATCAGGAGGTTCTCGGCCGAGTCCGAGGGCACGGTTTCGATGGCGATGCGCGGATGGAGGGCGCGGACATTGACCAGGATGGAGGGCAGCACATAGTTGGAAATCATGGTGCTGGCGGTCAGCCGCACCGTGCCGCCGCTCTCGTCCTGCGCCCCGGCGGCGAGGATAGCTGCCTCGGCGAGAGCCGTCTGCGCGGACTGGACGGGGGCATAGAGCCGCAGTGCGGTGGCATTGGGCTTGAGGCCGGTGAGGCTGCGCTCGAAGAGGCTGAGGCCGAGATCGGCCTCGAGCGTTTCAATATGGCGTCCCACTGTCGGCTGGCTGAGGCCGAGACTGCGGGCGGCGCCCGAAAGCGACCCTTCGCGGATGACAGCGGCAAAGCTGCGCCAGAGCGCCCAGTCTGGCTCTCTATTCATTTTTGAATGTCAAACCCAGAATAAATGCCAATCGATATTCATCGTTGTATCGACAATCTTGGGCTCCAGCAACAGCAAAGGAGCATGACATGTCCAAGGGTAAGGTTACGGTTCTGGGGAGCAATGGCCATATCGGCAATGCGGCAATGATCGCGTTTCGCGATGCGGGATGGGCGGTGACGGGCCTGGGCCGAACCAATCGCAAGCCGGTCAATGGCACGCAATTCGTCGCCGGCGATGCCGACGAGGTCGCGGTGGTGCGGGCCGCGATCGCCGAGGCCGATGTGGTGGTTCATGGCCTGCATCTGCGCTATGACCAATGGGGCGGGGGACGCGCCGAAAGGCAATTGCAGGTGGTGCTCGACGCCATAGGCAATTCGGGCAAGACGCTGCTGTTTCCCGGCACGATCTACAATTATCGGGCCGGCGACCGCACCGTTTCACCGGGCCTGCGCCAGAGCGGGGAAAAACCGCGGGGCGCAATCCGCATCAGGCTTGAACAGATGCTCGAGGACGCGGCGGCCTCGGAGCGCATAAAGGTGATCATCATTCGCGCCGGGGACTTCTTCGGGCCGGGCAATCGCGGCGAGTGGTTCGAAAGCGCCATGCTGATGGACCAGGCTAAGGGCCGGCTCTATCACATGGGCGACCTGAAGCTGCGCCATAGCTGGGCCTATCTTCCGGACCTGGCTCGGGCCTTTGCGGTGATGGCCGAGAAACGCGAGAGCCTTGCCAGCTTCGAGAATTTCCACTTTGCCGGCTATTGGGTGTCGCATGGCCAGTTGATGGCGGCGATCCAGGAGGGCCTCGGCCGGCAGATGAAGGTGGCGCCGCTCCCCTGGTGGATGCTCAGGGCCATGGGCCTGGTCGACCCGGTGATGCGGGATATCTACCGCATGCGCTATTTGTGGAACAATGAAATGGAACTGGTGGACCCAAGGCTCGACATGCTGCTGGGCGAGGATTTCGCCACACCATTCGAGACGGCCGTGGCGGCGACCGTCAGCGAGTTGGTCGAGAGCCGGAAAGCGGCATGAGCGGGTGGGAAAGGATTATCGAAATGCGTGAACTTATTGTCTGGCAGCGCGTCGAAGGCGCGCTGGTATTCGCCGCCGGGTTGGGGCTCTATTGGCTGGCCGGGGCCGACCTGCCCTGGTGGGGTGCGCTCTTGCTGTTCTTTGCGCCTGATCTCAGCTTTGCCGCCTATGGGTTAGGGCCGCGCATCGGGTCCGTGATCTATAATGTCGTGCATGTCTATGCATTCGGCGCAGTACTGCTTGCCCTGGGTGGCCTGCTGGGCCTGCCGATTGTCGCGGCGCTCGGGGCCCTATGGCTGGCCCATTCGGGCTTTGACCGCATGCTGGGCTATGGGCTGAAGGCTGGCAGCAGTTTCCAGGACACGCATCTGGGGCGGATCGGGAAGAACGGAGCCTGATTGGACACAGGGAGAGGGTAGGGTGAGGGGTGAAGGCTCATCGGCCAACCACCGATGCTGAACCCGTCATCCGCCCTCCGGGCACCTTCTCCCCTCAGGGGAGAAGGGAAACGGCCCTTTTCACATCCTCGGGGGTCCAGCCCAGGGCTCGCAAATCCCGCAGGCTTTGCGAGCCCCTGGACTTGGCGAGCTTGCTGCCATCGTCGCCCAGCAGCAGGCGATGGAAATGATAGAGGGGGGTCGGCAGGCCCAGCAGCATCTGGATGAGCACATGGATATCGGTGGCCGCTTCCAGGTCGCGACCGCGGGTGACATGGGTGATGCCCTGGTCGGCGTCATCGACCACCACGCTCAGGTGATAGCTGGTTGGCGTGTCCTTGCGCTGCAGCACCACATCGCCCCAGCGCTCGGGCCGGGCATAGCGGATCTGCGGGCGGTCGCCCATAGTGGGGCCGATGACCGAGAAGGTGAGCAGGCCCGTGCGCGTCCGGGCCGCTTCGGTATCGAGGCGGAACTGCACCGGATCGCCCCGTTCCAGCCGCTCGATGCGTTCGGCATTTGAGAGATGCCTGCAGGTGCCCGGGTAAAGCGGGGCGCCGTCCGGATCGGCACCCCTGGCAAGTTCAGCTATGTCGGAGCGCGAACAGAAACAGGGATAGAGCAGGTCCGCATTGCGCAGGCGATTGGCGGCCTCGGCATAAAGCTCGAACCGCTCGGACTGGACCATGACCGGAATGGGCCAGGTCAAACCAAGCCAGGCGAGGTCCTCGAAGATGGCCTGGGTAAAATCGGGTTTACAGCGCGCAAGGTCGATGTCTTCGATGCGCAGGAGGGCCGTGCCGCCGAGCAGGTCTGCGGCGTTCCAGGTGATGAGGGCGGAGAGCGCGTGGCCGAGATGGAGATATCCATTGGGGCTGGGAGCGAAACGGAGGCGGGGCTTGGACATGGGTCCAAGTCATAGCCACAGTGTCCTTCGTGCGAAAGCGGGAAACCCTGTCGCCAGACCTCCCGAAAGAGGAGAATCCCGCCCCGGCGGGAATGACCCGGTGAAAGAAGAAGGCATGACCCCGACGACAGCATCCATCCCCACCATCGACACCCAGGAGGGCGTGGCCTGGCATCTGCAAACGCTGACCGGACTGGTTCCGGCGCTACGGCCCATGCACGAAGCGGTCGGCGCGGTGCTGCCCCGCGTCAATCCCAAGGGCTTTGCCGGCATGGCCAAGGTCATCTGCGGACAGCAATTGTCGGTGCAGAGTGCGGCGGCAATCTGGTCGCGGTTCGAAGTGCTGCCGGGAGCACTGGAGCCGGAGAGCTATCTGAGGCTGAGCGAAGAAGACGTGCGCGGTTCGGGGTTTTCGCGCGGCAAGTTCCTGGCGTTGCGGGTCGTGGCCGAGGCCGTCGTGGCAGGCGAACTCGATTTTGCACAAGTGGACGCCCTGCCAGCCGAAGAGGCGATTGCCCGGCTGGTGGCACTCAAGGGAATCGGGCCCTGGACGGCAGAGGTCTATCTGCTGTTCTGTGCCGGCCATCCCGACATTTTTCCGGCCGGCGACCTGGCGCTGCTCAAGGCTGCCCATCACGGCCTCGGCCTTGACGCCCGCCCCACGATCAAGGAGATGATCAGCCTGGCGCAGGACTGGTCTCCTCATCGCTCGGCGGCCGCGCTCCTGCTCTGGCGCTATTTCGCGGCGCTCAAGCAAAGGGAATCGAGCCTTTTATGACCAGACTTTCCGGCCCCATGCTTGCACCGGCCAATGGGCAGGCGCCCGACAGCGCGGTGGTGCTGCTGCATGGCTATGGCAGCGATGGCAATGACCTGATCGGGCTGGCGCCGCATTGGCAGCACCTGTTGCCCGGCGCGCTGTTCGTGTCGCCTCATGCGCCGGAAGGAACCAGCATGGGCGGGTTTCAGTGGTTTGCGGTGGATTGGGACCCATCGGCCAATCGCCTCGCCAATCGCCAGACCGGTGTCACTCGGGCGCGTCCCGTGCTGACGGATTTTCTCAGCGATCTCTGGAGCCAGACAGGCATAAAGCCAGAGCGTACCATTCTGGGCGGGTTCAGCCAGGGGGCGATGATGGCGCTGCATGTCGGCACCGCGCTGCCGGCCAGCGAGCGCCTGATGGGAATCATCGCTTTCTCCGGCGCCTTTCTGCCGCCGGACGGCTTCGGCGCCGGGCAATTGGCGCAGCCGCCGATTTGCCTCGTGCATGGAGACATGGACGATGTGGTCGATCCCAATCTCAGTGCCGAGGCCGATGCCGCCCTGCGCGGGGCCGGTTTCGATGTCAGCTATCACGTCAGCCGCGGCGTCGCGCATGGCATTGCGCCAGATGGGCTGACCTTCGCGACCGATTTCATCGCGCGGGTGAGCCAAAAATAAGCCTTCCGCCCCCGCTTCACACGCCCGACACAAAGGGCTTAGTATAAAGGGGCTATGGACTTACGCGATTCCCGTTTCGGGAGACTCAAGTGACTATCCATGTGTCGCCTGAGGCTTGTCCCGCCCTTGTGCTGAACGCCGACTTTCGGCCGCTCAGTTACTATCCGCTGTCATTGTGGTCTTGGCAGGATGCCATCAAGGCGGTGTGCCTGGACCGCGTGAACATCGTCTCGCAATATGACACGGTCATCCATTCGCCCAGCTTCGAGATGCGGCTGCCCAGCGTCGTGTCGCTGCGCGATTATGTGAAGCCGGCCCGGCATCCGGCCTTTACCCGCTTCAACGTGTTCCTGCGCGACCGCTTCCAGTGCCAGTATTGCGGCAGCACCCATGACCTGACCTTCGATCACGTCATTCCGCGCTCCAAGGGCGGGTTGACCACCTGGGAAAATGTCGTGGCTGCCTGTGCGCCGTGCAATCTGCGGAAAGCCAATCGGCTGCCGAGCGAAATTCGCATGTTCCCGCATCAGACGCCCTATGCACCAAGTGTGCATGATCTTCACAACAATGGCCGGGCCTTCCCGCCCAACCATCTGCACCAGAGCTGGCTCGACTACCTCTACTGGGACATCGAACTGGAGCCGTGATCCTTGCCAGGCTTGGCGCCAATAACTATTATTGGTGATCTGGCAACAGGAGCAGGATTTATGGCGATCAGTGCTGATCTGGGCGAGGTTCTCGAGAAGGTGGTCAAGGACCTGGTCGAGAACGGCCGCTACAATTCGAAGAGCGAAGTCTTGCGCGAAGGCGTTCGGCTGGTGCAGGAGCGCGAGGCGCGGTTGCGCGAGCTTGATGCCATGCTGGCCGAAGGGCAGGCAGACATCGATGCCGGACGCGTTCATGACGCGGAAGAGGTTTTCGAGGAACTTTTGAACCGATACCCGGACCAGGCAGGCAGGGCAGCTGAATGAAGGTTGTTCTTGCGGCACACGCACGAAGCGACCTTATCAGAATCGGCGATTTCATTGCCCTCGACAATCCTGGCCGGGCGCGTTCGTTCGTTTTGGACCTGCGCAAGGCGTGCGTTTCCCTGCGTGATAACCCCATGCGTTACAGTTATCTCAGCGGCTTTGAAAACAGAGGTCTGAGACGCCGGCCCGTGGGCAACTACCTGATCATCTATGATGTAGGGGACAACTTGGTCACCATTCATCGTATCCTGAATGCAGCGCAGGACTTGTCTTTTCTCTTGGGCAGCGACCTGGGCGACTAGCTCCGACCCCGTCGCATCTGAAACACCATCGCCGCAATCAGCAGAGCGACGACGGCCAGCGACACCAGCGCGTTGTAGCCGGCCAGCGAAATGCCGAGAAACCGGAATTGCACCACATCGCAGCCGATGACCGGCTGGAGATTGTCGAGCATGTCCATGGAGAGGGATTCGCCCACCCCGGTGCAGGCCGTCGGGCCGGGCCAGAAGCCCCATTCGACCCCGGAATGGAAGCCGCCCATATAGGTGCCCCAGGCAAAGAGCGCCGCGACAATGGCCATGGCCAGATACCAGACCGGTAGCGGCAACCGGTTCCACAGGAGCAGCACCAGTGCCAGCAGCGGCAGGCCCCAGTAATAGGGCAGGCGCTGCTCGAGGCAGAGTTCGCAGGGCTGCAAGCCGCCGATGAACTGCGATCCCAGCGCGCCCAGAATGGTGGCAAGGCCGAGAACAAAGGCCAGACCTGCGGCGATCTTGTCGAGGGGGCGGGCTGCAGTCATGAACAACTCGTGGTGACGCTTGTGATGGGAAGGCAATAGGACGCGGCTGTGGCGAAATCCAGAGGCAAACTGAGCTGTGATCAATCGCCGGGCAAGGTGATCCCCAAAGCCTGGCGCAGGGCGATGGCATTGGCGGGGGCGTGGAGTTTGTCCTCATGGACGAAATAGGCAAAGACATCGCGGCCCCCGTCGCGCCAGCCGGCGATGGTCCGGGCCCAATCGTTGATGTCCGCCGCGCCATAGCCCTCGGCATCCGGCCGCGCCGGACCCTGAAGGCGGCAATAGGCGAAATCGGCGGTGAGGTCTCGGCCCGGGTTCTCGACCGTGTCGGCAATGACCCGGGCAATATTGTGCGCTGCCAGGAGGGCATTGACCTC
>CBFGTF010000108.1:0-9297 GCA_965651655.1 uncultured Devosia sp. | reverse complement strand
CCGAGAAGCATACCCCCACCCAAGTTTCGCTACGCCCCTCTGGGGCTAGCTGCACTACCCTCCCCACAAGGGGGAGGGAGTGGATAAACACCGGCATCGCAAGCTGCGCCTCCTGCCCCTTGATGGGCAACATGAGTGGGGTGAAAGCTGGCCCAAGAGTGCTGCAAGACTAATGCAGTTTGGGGTCGAACTCGTCGCTGCCGTGCCAGGCATTGTCGTCATCGGCCGGGCCATCCTCGTCTTCGCTATAGAACTCCTCCTCGCCGATCAGCGCTTCGCGGGCGTCAGTATCGTCGGGGGAGAGCGCGTCGAGATGGTCGGCCGGGTCGGACGACATGGAGGCATCGACATTGCCGGTGTCATCCGTGTTGTCGAGGTCGCGCTGCAATTCCTCGATGGCCCGATCCAGTTCATCAAGCAGGAATGCCGGGTCCTGTCCGCCGAAATCGCCGCTTTCGCGTTCAGCCGCTTCAACCCGCATTTCGCGCAACCGCTCCAGGCGATCACGCGCCGGCCGGTCGCTGCCATAGAGCAGGTCCTCGACTTCGCTCTGGCTGTAGGGCTGGGCAATGCCCGGCGTGTCGGCATTGTCGAAGCTGGTTTCCTGGGGCACGAGGCTCCCCGGATGGTCGTGGTTCTGCGCCATGGTCACTTCTCCCTCGGCAGTTGCACGAGAAAGAAACGCGCCATTGGCGGCCGGGTTCGATCACGGATCGGATTTAGTTGAGATCGCCGGGCTCGTCCTTGACCAGAAACAGGGCCGGCGGCTCGTCGCTGCCGCCCTCCCAACCCGCCGGCAGGGGCTTGCTGGACTTGGCGCCCAGTTCGCGCAGCATTTCGACCTGACGGACGACATTGCCGCGGCCGGACGACAGCTGGTTGCGCGCCTCGTCGAAACTCGACCGTGCCTTGTCCAGATGTCCGTCCAATTTGTCCATGGTGCCCAGGAACCCGGCAACCTTGTCGTAGAGGGCGCCGGCGCGCTCGGCGATTTCCTCGGCATTCTGGTGGCGCTTTTCGATGTCCCAGACATTGCGCACGGTGCGCAGCACGGTCATCAGCGTGGTCGGGGTGGTCAGCATGACACCCTTGCCCATGCCATATTCAACCAGTTTGGCATCATGCTGGATGGCGGTGGCGAGCGCGGATTCGATGGGCACGAACATCATCACGTAATCCAGGCTCGACTTGGCCGCCCGCTGATAGGTCTTGTCGCCCAAGGTGGTGATATGGCCGCGTACCGAGGTGATATGGGCCCGCAGATGCTGGTCGCGGTCATCCTCGTGGCTGTTGACGAAGGCCTCGAAGGCGGTCAGCGAAACCTTGGAATCGATGACCAGCCTGTCGCCATTGGGCATGAGGATTTCGACGTCGGTGCGCAGGCGCTGGCCATCCTCGCCGGTATGGCTCTGCTGGGTGAAATACTGCTCGCCCTCGCGCAGGCCGGATTGCTCGAGAATGGTGGAAAGGATCATCTCGCCCCAGGCGCCCTGGGTCTGCGACGAGCCCTTGAGGGCACGGGTGAGGTTCTGCGCCTCGGTGGTGATCTGCAGATTGCTTTCGGCCAGGGCGCGGATGCGCTCGCCCATGGCCGAGCGATCCTCCACCAGGTTCTTGTGAAACTCGGTGATCTTGTCCTGAAGGGGTTTTAGCAGCGTATCGACCTGCTCGCGGTTCTGCTTGGTGAAGGTCTCGCTGTGGCTGCGCAGCACATCGCCGGCAATGGCCTTGAACTCATCGGTCATCTGCTGGCGCGCTTCCATGAAGCGCTTCAGGTTCGCCTCGTTCTGGCGGGCCTGCTCGTCGAGCCGCGTGCGCATGGCTGCCAGCTCGGATTGCAGCTCCGTGTTCTTGTCCCGCTCGGTGGTGAGCTGGTCAGCGGCGCGGTCGCGGTCGCGCTCCAACTGGGCTTCAAGGTCGCGGATGCGGCCGTCGCGCCCGGCGATCTGTTCGAGGAAATTGGCCCTGAGACCCTCGGTGGCCTCCCGGGCTGCCAGCTCGGCGCGCCCGGCATTGGCACGGGCGGAAACCACCAGCCAGACCGCGAGCAGGACGAGCAGCAGGGCGCCCCCGGCCAGCAGGGCCATTGCGAGGGAGACCGGGATGTCACCCAGGGTGAAGAGAATGGTGTCGAGTTCGCGCATGCGCGCAGTCTAGTCCGATTCTTCTGTTCGCAAAATGTTCCACATTGGATTGCGGATTGACCGGGCCTGGAGTTGACCGCAGGGCCGGAAATGGCCATATCGGGGGCAATCCATTCATCGCCGGACTTTCTGACATGGCCATCCGCCCCATTCTGATCATTCCTGATGCGCGCCTGCGCGCTGTTGCCGACCCGATCATCGAGGTCGATGACGAGATCAAGGTGCTGGCCAAGGACATGCTGGACACCATGTATGACGCGCCGGGCATTGGCCTGGCGGCACCCCAGATCGGGGTGATGAAACGCATCGTGGTGATGGACCTGGCCGGAGAGGGCGAGCCGCCGGCCCCGCTGGTGATGATCAATCCGGAAATCACAGCGTTCGGCGACCAGATGCAGGTGACCGAGGAAGGATGCCTTTCCATCCCCGAGCTCTATTACGAGGTCGAGCGGCCCAATGACGTAACGGTGAGCTACACCGATCTCGAGGGCAAGCAGGTGACCAAGGAGGCCGAGGGCAAGCTTGCCGTGTGCATCCAGCACGAGCTCGATCACCTCGATGGCGTGCTCTATATCGACTATCTGAGCCGGCTCAAGCGCGACCGGGTGATCAAGAAGTTCGAGAAGCAGGCGAAGCGCGCGGCGAGCTAGTTCTTCTCCCCCCGGGAGAAGGTGGCGCGTAGCGCCGGATGTGGGACGGTGCCACACCTTCAGCCTGGTGGAGAATGCACCCTTACCCGTCTCGCCCCTGGGCGATCCACCCTCTCCCCGAGGGGGAGAGGAATAAGAGAGGCACTCCACAATGCGCGTCGTCTTCATGGGTACGCCCGAATTTTCCGTGCCGACGCTGACCGAGATCGTCTCTGCGGGACATGAGGTGGTAGCGGTCTATACGCGGGCGCCCAAGCCCGCCGGCCGTGGCCAGGCCGAGCGCAAAAGCCCGGTGCATGACGCGGCCGAGGCCTTCGGCATTCCCGTGTTCACGCCGCGATCGCTCAAGGGCGAGGCCGAGCAGGCTCAGTTTGCCTCGCTTGGCGCCGAGGTGGCGGTGGTGGTGGCATATGGGCTGATCCTGCCCACCCCCATTCTCGACGCGCCCGAAAATGGGTGCCTGAACCTGCATGGCTCGCTCCTGCCGCGCTGGCGTGGCGCGGCACCGATCCAGCGGGCCATCATGGCGGGTGACAGGCAGACCGGCATTGTGGTCATGCAAATGGACGAGGGGCTCGATACCGGCGCCATGGGCCCAACCGAGATCATAGCCATTTCACCCGACATGACGGCAGGGGAACTGCACGATCAGATGATGCGGCTGGGGGCGGACCTGATGGGGCGGGCGCTGGCGGCACTGGAGCGCGGCAGCCTCGATTTCACCCCGCAGCCCACCGAAGGTGCGACTTATGCCGCCAAGATCGACAAGGCCGAGGCACGGATCGATTTTTCCAGATCTGCAGAAGAGGTGCACAACCTCATCCGCGGTCTCTCGCCCTTCCCGGGCGCCTGGTTCGAGATGGAGCTGGGCGGCAAGCCGGTGCGGATAAAGGCGCTGCGATCGACTGTGGCTGATGCCTCCGGGGCGCCCGGAACGCTCGTTGGCGAGGACCTGACCATTGCCTGCGGATCGGGTGCGGTGCGGCTGACGCAGGTGCAGCGCGAGGGCAAGGGCGTGATGGACGCGGCGACGTTTCTGCGCGGCGCCGGGACCATGCCCGACGCGGTCAGCTGATGGCGCGCTACAAACTCACGATCGAATATGACGGAACCCCCTTCTGCGGCTGGCAGCGGCAGGCGGACCGGATGAGCGTGCAGCAGGCGCTGGAAGAGGCGGTGGAGCGCTTTTCAGGGGAAGCGGTCACCAGCCAGGCGGCGGGACGCACCGATGCGGGCGTGCATGCGCTGGGCCAGGTGGCCCATATCGACCTTTCGAAGGACTGGGACCCGTTCCGCATTCGCGAGGCGATGAATTATCACCTGAGGGAATTTCCGGTGGTGATCGTCGAATGCGATGCGGTCAGCGGCGATTTCGAAGCGCGGTTTTCTGCCCTGGCCCGGCATTATGAATATCGCATTCTCAACCGGCGGGCGCCGGCGGCGCTGGAACGCAACCAGGTCTGGCATGTGCCCAAGCCGCTCGATGTGGGGAAAATGCATGAAGCGGCGCAGCTGATCCTGGGGCTGCATGACTTCACCACCTTTCGTTCATCGGAATGCCAGGCGAACTCGCCCATGCGGACGCTGGACCGGCTGGATGTGGCAGGGGATGGCGAGATGATCGCCATAACGGCGAGCGCACGCAGCTTCCTGCACCACCAGGTGCGCTCGATGGTGGGGTGTCTCAAGCTGGTGGGCATGGGCAGATGGAGCCCGGCCGACTTCCGCGCGGCGCTCGATGCGGCGGACCGCAGCCGCTGCGCGGCCATGGCCCCCGCAAGCGGGCTTTATCTGACGGGCGTCGACTACCCCTGAGGGCGCTCTATGCCACCGGTGCGATGGCCTGAAGAATCAGACCACCCAGTACCAGCAGACCAAGCAATTGGGCGGCAATCTGGGCCACGATGAAGATAGCGATCTGCATGGGTGCCAGGGTGACGATCCGGCGGGCAATGTTGATCTCGACGATGATGCTGAGCAGGCCCACCGCCAGCAGCAACACATCGCTGCCGCCCAGCAGAATGATGCTGACGGCGCCGATGAGCGAAACGAAGAAGTTCACCCAGTTGTCGGCCACCAGATAGGGCAGCAGGCCATCGAGGCGGCCCAGCATCTGCAGGACAATATAGGCGGCACCGATCTGCAGGCCGAACAGCAGGACGGAGAGCAGCGTCATGGTGGCTGCGGCGCCGGAAGCCGAGGGGACCCCGAACAATTGCGGCCCAAAGACGCTGACCCCAACGGCCAGCACCAGGGCGATGAAGCTGCCGATGACGCCGCGCACGGAGAAATCGAAATACCGGGCCGCATCGGGACGCCCCAGTACCAGCGCCCAGGCGCCGCGAGCGGCATCAAGTGCTTCTTCTAAAAACGTCTGGGAAGGCTGGGGCAAGGATCTGTCTCGTCTCAGGCGGCGGGAGGGGGCGCGGTAAGGATGTAGAGCGAGATGGGGGTGCCGACAAGGAGTACCACTGTCAAGACTGCGAAAGCCGACGAGACGCCGATTGTCCACGCGCCCGCCAGCCGGCCAAGCCGGAACAGCAGCCAGACCAGGGCCAGCCAAAGCAGGGGCAGCAGGAAACCCATGGCGAGGGAAATCAGCGCCCCCAGCACGAGATAGAACACCAGCGCATAGATGCCGGGAACCAGCAGGGGCAGGACCGGCACCGGATCACGCAGGGCGGCGCGGGTGCCATAGACACCTGCGACAAGGGCGAGCAGCCAGAGCGACTGGATGACCATGATATCGGCCATGCCCTGCAGGGTCGGCACGCCGACATCGAGCGAGGCCAACACCACGGCGAGGAAGGCAAAGAAGTAGAACAGCACCAGCGCTGTCATGAGACCGGCCGGAGTGAAGCGAAAACGCTCGCGCCAGCCAGCCTCGCCGCGCAGGATCATGATCCAGCCATAGACGGCCTGACGCAACGCGTTGACGATCTTCATGCCGGGGCCTCCGCGAAATAGCGGCGCATGAAAGCGGCGTAGATTTCGGCAAGGCCGGTCAGGTCGGAAAGGGCGATATGCTCGTCGGCCTTGTGCATGGAGGGGCCGACCAGGCCGCATTCGACCACCGGGCCATATTGGGCGATGAAGCGCGCGTCTGAGGTGCCGCCGCCGGTGGAATATTCGGGGGCTTTGCCGGTGATCGCGGCAATGCTGGCCGAGAGGATGTCGATGTCGGGACCGAGCGGGGAGAGGAAGGCGCGGGACGGCACGCCCGAAACTTCGAAGGCGATCTCCGTCCCATTGGCGTCGACGCCGGCGATGCGGTCGCGCACCCAGTCGGTCAGGGATTGGGGGGTCCAGCGGTCATTGTATCGGATGTTGAAGCGCAGCGTGCCGGACATGGGAATGACATTGGAGACCGGATTGCCAACATCGATGCTGGTCAGCTCGAGATTGCTGGCCGGGAAGTGGTCCGTGCCCTGGTCAAGGCCTTCGAACGAAAGTGCGGTGGCCACGGAAGCCAGGACGGGGAGCGGATTGTTGGCCTTGTGCGGATAGGCGACATGACCCTGGGTGCCAGTGACAGTGACCTTGCCGGAGAACGAACCGCGCCTGCCGATCTTGATACTGTCGCCCAGGCGTTCGGCGGAGCTGGGTTCGCCCACAATGGCGAAATCGAAGTGATGCCCGTTGGCGGCCATCCAGGCCACCAGCTTTTCGGTGCCATTGATGGCGTCGGCTTCCTCGTCATTGGTGATGGCGAGCTGGATGGTGCCGGCCTCGGGCGAGATCCGGGCGCAGGCCGCGACGAATGCGGCAATGCCCGATTTCATATCGGCAGCGCCGCGGCCATAGATGCGGCCGTCGGCGATGCGGGGCGTGAACGGATCGGTGGTCCAATGAGCGGTGTCGCCGGGCGGGACCACATCGGTATGGCCGGCAAAGAGCAGGCGGCGACCGCCCTGCCCGCGGGTGGCAAAGAGATTGTCGACCGGATAGGAGCCATCGCCGTCGAACCGTAGCCGTGTTACCGCAAAGCCGAGCGCAGTCAGCTCGGTTTCAAGCAGGTCGAGCGCCCCGGCTTCCTCGGGGGTCACCGAGGGGCAGGCGATGAGGCGAGAGAGCAGGTCTTGCGGGTCGACGGTCACGAGGTCTCCAGGTGCGTTTCAGGCGGCTGCGTCCAATGGATCGGGACCATAAGTGTTGGCGCCGGTCGTTCCCTTGAGGAAGCCGAGCTGGACCAGCATGTAGATTGCGAAGATCGCGAAGGCGAAATTGATGATGCCGAGCCAGATGGCCGGCACGGGCACCATGACACCACCCATATCCGTCATCGAGACCCCTACGCCGGAAGCCTGGAGCAGGTTGATGATGACAGAGCCGGCGATCAGTATCTTGAGATCGGTGCCGTCATTGTCGCGATCGTGGCGGCGCTTGATGCCGATGCAGTAGCTGGGCCAGATCAACACAAGATTGAGCACGACCGCCAGCCAGGCCATGACGGCAGCATTGCCGAAGCTGATGATGCCCAGAATGATGGAAGCGACGATCGACACCACGATGAGCGCGACCACGCCGATCCACCATTGCTGGCGCCCGATGCGGCCATCGGTGGTCGTTAGAAGCGATATTATCTTGTCCATGTTGTCCCCCTCAATAGGCCGGAATCAGCCCGGCCGCGCACAGAGTAGGACGCCGGCGCGGCGGGGGCCAGCGCCAGCTGGATACTCAATCCCGCAGCAGGTCGTTGATGGCGGTCTTGGAGCGGGTCTGGGCGTCGACAGTCTTGACGATCACGGCGCAGTAGAGGCCGGGGCCGGGGGAACCATCGGGCAGCGCCTTGCCGGGCAGCGTACCCGAGACCACGACCGAATAGGGCGGAACCTTGCCGACATGGACTTCGCCGGTCTGGCGATTGATCACCTTGGTTGAGGCCCCGATGAAGACGCCCATGGAGATGACCGAGCCTTCGCCGACGATGACGCCCTCCACGATCTCGGAGCGGGCGCCGATAAAGCAATTGTCCTCGATGATGGTGGGATTGGCCTGCATGGGCTCAAGCACCCCGCCAATGCCGACGCCGCCGGACAGATGCACATGCTTGCCGATCTGGGCACAGGAACCGACGCCGACCCAGGTATCGACCATGGTGCCCTCATCGACATAGGCGCCGACATTGACGAAGCTGGGCATGAGGATGGCATTGCGGGCGATGAAGGCCGACTTGCGGACGATGGCGCCGGGGACGGCGCGGAAGCCGGCCTCGCGCCAGGTGTTCTCGCTCCAGCCCTCGAACTTGGTGGGCACCTTGTCCCACCAGGTGGAATTATCGGCGCCACCGGTCATGGGCTGATTGTCATTGAGGCGGAAAGAAAGCAGCACGGCCTTCTTGAGCCATTGATTGACCTGCCAGGTGCCATCGATCTTTTCGGCGACGCGGGCCTTGCCGCTATCGAGCAGGTTCAGCGCCTGGTTGACCGCATCGCGGATCTCGCCCTGGGTCCCAAGATTGACCTCAGCGCGGTTGTCGAAGGCGGTTTCGATGATCTGGGCGAGTTGAGCGTGCGACATGGAAGGTCCTGGGCGGCAGATTTTGTTCGCGCGGACCATAGCCGGGGCGGTCCGCAAGTCAACCGAGAGGTCCAGGCCTCAGCGGGCTTCGGCAGCCGGGTAGACCCCCAAAATCCTGAAATAATCAGTGAAGAAGCCCAGTTCCTCGAAGGCGTGCCGGACACCCACATCGTCGGGGTGGCCTTCGATGTCGGCGTAAAACTGGGTGGCGGTGAAGGCGCCGCCGACCATGTAGCTTTCGAGCTTGGTCATGTTGACGCCATTGGTGGCGAACCCGCCCATGGCCTTGTAGAGCGCGGCCGGGACGTTGCGGACGCGGAAGACAAAGGTGGTCTTCACGCTGCCCTGGTTCGGCGCCAGCTTCTCACTGGGGGAGAGGACGAGGAAGCGGGTGGTATTGTGGTCGGCGTCCTCGATATTGGTGGCAAGGACTTCGAGGCCATAGATTTCCCCGGCGAAACGCGAGGCGATGGCGGCGACTGACGGATCGGCCTTTTCGGCGATTTCGCGGGCGGAGCCGGCGGTATCGACTGCGTTGATGGTCCTCAGGCCATTGGCGGAAATGAATTTGCGGCACTGGCCAAGGGCCACAGACAGGGACTGCACCGCCTTGATATCCTCAAGGCGCGCGCCGGGAACGCCGAGCAGGGTCATTTCCACGCGCAGATAGGTCTCGCCGATAATGTGCAGCCCGCTCTCGGGCAGCAGGTGATGAATGTCGGTGATGCGTCCATAGAGCGAATTTTCGACCGGGACGACTGCGTAGTCGGCTTTGCCGGACTGAACGGCGTTGAGCGTCTCCTCGAAGGTGACGCAGCCCAGATATTGCTCGCCAGGAAAGACATTGGCCGCCGCCGCATGGCTGAAGGCGCCGGGTTCGCCCTGGAAGGCAATTTTCTTGGTCATGGAACACATCCGTAGGAGCAAAGGCAGGCGGGTTGTGGCGCGGGTATGCAGGAGAGTCAATGTGGCGGGGGCTCGCC
>CBFGTF010000107.1:0-9389 GCA_965651655.1 uncultured Devosia sp. | reverse complement strand
AGGCCGGGGTGAAGCTCTTGAAGGCCTCGATGGTCTGGATGATGGCGTTGAAGAAGACGACCGGCGTCAACAGCGGCAGGGTGATCTTCCAGAACTGGCGCCACTTGCTGGCGCCGTCGAGCGAGGCGGCCTCATACATGTCCTGCGGAATCTGGCGAAGGCCGGCCAGGAAGATGATCATGGGCGAACCGAACTGCCAGACCGAAAGAATGATCAGGGTCCAGAGCGAATAGCGCGGATTGGAAATCCAGCTGGGGCCGATGATGCCGAAATTGGCCAGGAACTGATTGACCAGGCCGTCACCGGCAAAAATCTGGCGCCAGAGAATGGCGATGGCGACGGAGGCGCCGAGCAGGCTCGGCAGATAGAACATGGCGCGATAGAGCGGCAGGCCGCGCATGCCCCGATTGAGCAGGATGGCGATGGCCAGCGCGAAGGCGAGCTTCAAGGGCACCGAGAAGAGCACGAAGGTGAAGGTGACCTGCATGGACTGGGCAAAGGCGCGGTCATTGGTGAACATGCGCACATAATTGGCCGTACCCACCCATTCGGGTGAGGTCAGAAGGTCGAAGTCGGTAAAGCTGAGATAGAAGGACGAGATGATCGGGCCGATGGTGAGGCCGAAAAACCCGATGAACCAGGGCAACAGGAAGAGGTAGCCGGGGGCGTGGTTTTGCCACGCCCTCGACCACTTCGTTGTGCCGGATGCGGCGTCAAGCGGAGCCGCGTCTGCCGCATGCACGGTCATTTGTTATGCATTCGCCCGTTCGAGGATGGCCGTCGCATCATCGACGAAGGCCTTGCCGGCGTCTTCGGCGGAACGGGCACCAAAGGCCACTTCCTGACTGATGACGCGGAGCAGGTTGAGGTCGATTTCACCGGCGGCTGCCGGCGGGGACGGCGGCAGGGCGCCGACCAGGTCACCCAGATTGGCCACGAAGTTGAGAGCGATCTGGTCCTGCGCGGTCAGCGAAGGCGAAATAGCTTCGCGCACGGCGGCATTGCACGGAATACCGCGCTCGACGCCGAGAATCTCACCGGCCGCAGGATCGGTGACGAAGTAGTTGATGAAGGCCGCTGCCGCTGCCGGATCGGCCGAGGCACCACCCACCGAGAAGAACATGGAGGGCTTGCGGTAGTGACCGCCGCCAACGCCCGGGGCAATGCGCGGGTAGGAGGCAATGGTCAGCTCATCATCGTTGATCGACTGGTGGATCACGAGCTGGTTGGAGTTGGACGGCATCATCGCGGCCTTCTTGGTGGCCACCATGCTCGATTCGGGAGTGCCGGTATCGAGAGCCTGGGTTTCGGCGTCGACGATATAACCCTTCTCGCGGAAGCCGTTCCACATCTGGAACCACTCGATCATGTCATCGGCGGTGAAGCCGAGCTTGTTGTCGGCCGTGTAGAGAGCCTGGCCGCGCTGGCGCAGCCAGTTGTCCAGCATGGGCTCGGTGCCCGAACCGTCGGAGAAGGCCACCATGCCGTTGCCGGCAGAGTTGAAGGCTTCGCCCAGACGCTCGAGATCGGCATAGGTCCAGGAATTGTCCGGAGCCGCCTCGCCAATGGCGTCGAATGCCGCCTTGTTGACCAGTGTCGCCACCGAGTTGGCGCCCAGGGAGATGCCATAAAGCTGGCCATTGACCTTGCCGCCTTCGAGCTGGTCGGCGTCGAATTCACCCAGGTCGCCGATCACGTCGTCGAGGGGGGCAATGGCGTTACGGGTCGCGTATTCCACGATGTAACGATAGTCCATCTGGATGACGTCGGGGGCAGTGCCGCCGGCGGTCTGGGTGGCCAGCTTGGGCCAGTAGTCGTTCCAGCTCAGGAACTCGCCCTCGATGGCGGGGTGGCCCGCGCCTTCATAAAGGTCGGTCACCGCATAGGTGCGGTCGGCGCGGGCCTGGCCGCCCCAGAAGATGAGGCGCAGGGCCGACTGGGCCCAGGCCGGATTGACGCCAAAGGTGGCGGCGGCCGCGAGGGCCGAAGAGCCCATCAGAAACTGACGGCGATCGAGTCGAATTGTCATGTCTTTCCTCCCATGAACAGTTGCCGAACCGCTGCGCGGAACGGAGGTGCGACCAGCGACCTCCCCGCCGCTAAGTCACCAACTGGTTACTACGTTAGGTTCTTTGATGGGGTTGTCAATCATCATTGAACCCGATTTTCGTGCCGGTGAAGGCAAAGCCTAAGCACAAATAACCAGCCAGTTACGCCCTTACCATACAAGCCGCGCCGGCGGCAACATCTTGTATGGAAGTTAATCCGCCACAAAAACATGTCCTTTGCCCCAAAGGGTCACGGACCATTCCAATAGCGGGCTGCGTGGCGTTGCCGATTTCCTCAGGCGACTGCCATCTCCTCTCGTGACTGGGACACTGGCGCAAAAACGCCGATTGGAAAACTACGAAATTTCGATGATACTATAGATAAAATCTATATGGCTGGTTTGCCGGAGGCATGCATGGACAAACTTCTCTCGCAGTTCCTGGCCGTGGCCGATGCGGGCTCCCTGAGCGGCGCCGCCACGGCCCTGTTCATCACCCAGCCGACCCTGAGCTTCAACATGCAGAAACTGGAGGAACTGATCGGCGCGCCGCTGCTGGAGCGGTCATCGCGCGGGGTCCGCCTGACGCGCTATGGCGAAACGCTCTATGAAAATGCGCGCCTGATGCGGCGCCTCTATGACAATACGCTCAACGCCATTGCCGACCAGCAGCGCGGCACCGAACGGGGCATTTCCATCGGCTCAGGCTATTCGTGGTGGACCATGTTCCTCAAGGACATGGTCGTGGCCTATCAGAAAGAGCATCCCAGGGCGCCGGTCAATGTCAGTCTCGGCAATCAGTTGCGCTGCATGGATCAATTGCTTTCGGGCGATATTTCCATGTTCCTGGCCCATGAAATCGAGGGGCTGAGTTCGGCAATAGGCACCGATTTCATCCCGCTCAGCCGCGTTTATCATGCCTATTTCGTCCGCAGGGGGCATCCGCTGCTGGGGCAGCCACGCAGTGCGCTGGAACTGGCGGAATACGGCATGGTTTCCAGTTCCCCGCCCGAGACACGGCATCAGCGCTTCTTTGATCCCTCAAAGTCTCGCCTCCGGCTTGAAACCGTCTTCGATCACACCAATTTCGCCTTCAGCTCCAATTCGCTGGCGGCCTGCATAGACTATGTGCTGTCCACCGACGCGGTGTTGCGCCACACCCATATCATGGCGGAAGATTTCCGGGGGCGGGGGCTGGAGGAGGTTATCCAGCTCGAACCGCCCCGCGTCAGCGTGATGGGCATCTATGCCCTGTCGGAGCGGCGCAGGGAGGAACGGGTGGAAGAGCTGATCAGCCGCATCACGGTGGCGGCGCATGCGGTGCTGCCGCCCTTCCGGCCCGGTGCCACGGGGCCAGGAGCGGGCTCATGAACAGGATGTGCGGCACGTAGGGCATTGGGCTGGGGCATGCTGGGCATCAAATATTGAGCCTTCGCGGGCGCAAACTAACATGTTAGTGTCCCTGCATGCAGCAAGCCCCCCTGTTCTCGCTTCAGCCCCGCGCCCCGGAACCCCAGCGCCTCGCCGCCGGAGAGCGTGTCGCCGCCCGCCTCAAGGGCACAATCTCCGGGGCCATTCATACCGATCCGCTGATGACCTATGCCTGGAGTGGCGACGCCAGTTCCTACCGGCTGATCCCGGCTGTGGTGGTCTTCGTCAATTCCGAGGACGATGTGCGCGCAGTGTTCGCGGCAGCGCGGAACGAGGGGCTGCCGGTCACCTTCCGGGCTGCGGGCACCTCGCTTTCGGGCCAGGCGGTGACCGATGGGGTGCTGGCCGTGCTGGGCGATGGCTGGCGCAAGCTCGATATCCATCCCGGGGCCGACCAGGTGACCCTGGGGCCGGCCATCATCGTGGCCGAAGCCAACAGGGCGCTGAAGCCGTTTGACCGCAAGATCGGGCCGGACCCGGCATCGCAGGCGACGTGCAAGATCGGCGGGGTGGTCAACAACAATTCATCGGGCATGTGCTGCGGGGTGGCGCAGAACACCTATCACACCATGGCGCGCCTCAGGATCGTGCTCACCGACGGCACCATGCTCGATTCAGGCGATGAAGAGAGCCGCGCGGCCTTCCGGCAAAGCCATGCCGGCATGCTCGCGGCGCTGCACCAATTGCACCATGACGTGATGGACGACGCCGAACTCGTGGCGCTGATCGAGAAGAAATACCGGATCAAGAATACGGTGGGCTATTCGCTCAATGCGCTGGTCGATTATCACGACCCGCTCGACATTCTCATTCACCTCATGGTCGGCTCCGAGGGCACATTGGGCTTTGTCTCGGAGGTAACCTACAACACGGTGCCCGAGCATCCGTTCAAGGCCACGGGCCTTGTCCCCTTCCCCGATCCGCAATCGGCCGGTCGCGCCATTATCGAAATGGCCAATGGCGGGGTACAGGTGACGACCGGCATCACGGCGGCCGAATATATCGAGCGAAGGGCCCTGGCCACGGTGGAGCACCTGGCCCCGATGGCCCCGCTCCTGCCTTATCTGACAGCGCATTCCCCAGCTGTGCTGATCGACGTCACCGCGCCGGATGCGGCGACATTGGCCGCCGAGATGGCCAAGGCCGAGGCGCTGCTGGCCCGGCATGGCGCCACCCATATCGACCTCTCGACCGATACGAACCGCAGCCATGCCCTGTGGGATATCCGCAAGGGCTTCTTTGCCTCCGGTGGCGCGGCGCGGGCCAAGGGCACGATCATGCTCACCGAAGACGTGGCCGCGCCCATCGAGCACCTGGCCAGCTTCGTCGTCGATATGCGGCAGTTGCTCGACGATTATGGCTATGAGGATGCGATCATTTTCGGCCATGCGCTGGCCGGAAACCTGCATTTCCAGATGAGCGATGATTTTTCGCTGCCGGGCATGGCGGAGAAGTTCGACCGATTTTCCGCAGCGCTGTCCGGCCTCGTATCGGTCCGCTATGGCGGCTCGCTCAAGGCCGAGCATGGCACAGGAAGGGCCATCGCCCCCTTTGTGGAGGCCGAATGGGGCCGGTCGGCCTATGCCATCATGCGCCGGATCAAGGCGATCTTCGACCCGGAAAACCTGCTCAATCCAGGCGTGCTGCTCAATGATGATGCCAAGGTGCATATCAAGAACCTCAAGGTCATGCCGCTCAGCGACGAGCTGGTGGACCTGTGCATAGAATGCGGCTTCTGTGAGCCGGCCTGCCCCAGCCACCACATGACCCTGACGCCGCGCCAGCGCATTGCGGTGACGCGCGAACGGGCGCGGCTGCGCGAAACCGGAGAAGACCCGGCGCGGCTGGCGCGTTTCGAAGCCGATTTCCAATATGCCGGCATGGACACCTGCGCGGCCTGCAATCTCTGCTCGCTGCGCTGCCCGGTGGGGATCGAGACCGGAACGATGATCCTGGGCGAGCGGGCGCGGCGGCGCGGCGCCACGGCGCAGTCGCTGGCCCGGTTTGCCGCTGACCATCGGGGCGCGGTCGAGACGATGATGCGCGGCGGACTGGGCCTGGCCGATGCGGCGCGTGCCATCATTCCCGCGCCGGCCCTGGAGACCGCAACCGACACGGCGCGGCGGCTGAGCGGGAAACGGGTGCCCAGGGTTTCGCGGGCGCTGCATCATGGTCCAGGAGCCCCCAGGGCGCGCGACACTCGGCAGGACCCGCGCAAAAGCGGGTTTCCGGTGCCGATCGCCCAGAGTGGGCGGCCAAGCGTGGTCTATTTCCCGGCCTGCCCCAGCCGCATGTTCGGTGCGCCCAAGACCCAGCATGGCCTGCTCGACACGCCGGCGGCGATGGTCGCGCTGCTGGAACGGGCCGGCTATGACGTGATCGTGCCGGACAAGCTCAATGGCCAATGCTGCGGCCAGCCTTTTCAATCCAAGGGTTTTCCCGAGCAGGCCGCCGAAGTGGGCGGGGCGCTCAAAAGCGAATTGTCGCGGCTTTCGGATGCCGGGCGCTTGCAGGTGGTGACGGACGCCTCGACCTGCGCCAAGCATCTCAAGGAATTTCCCGGCGATGCGGCAGTGGTGGATTCGGCGCAATTCCTGGCCCAGCAGGTGCTGCCGAAACTGACGATCACGCAGAAGCTCGAAAGCGTGGCCGTCCATCACAATTGTTCGGCCCAGCGGCTGTTCGAGCAACCGAGCACCGAAGCGGTAGCGGCGGCCTGCGCGGAAACAGTGGCCGTGCTCTCATCGATCACCTGCTGCGGCTATGCGGGGGACAAGGGCTTGTTCCTGCCCGAGCTCAACGCGCATGCCACCCGGCGGGTGGGCCAAGACGTTCCGCAGGGCTGTGAACTGGGCGTATCGACGGTGTCGAGCTGTGCGTCGGGGCTGAGCGAACGGGCCGGTGTGCCGTTTGTGGGACTGGCCAGCCTATTGGAATGGGCCAGCCGGTAGAAGTTTTCGTCTCGCCTTGCGGGGAGAAGGTGGCGCGAAACGCCGGATATGCAGCTCGGACCAGGGGCCAAATGAGGGGCATGCACCCCTCACCCTAGCTTTGCCAGGTCGCTTCGCTCCCGGCGCCGCTACCCTCTTCCCTGAAGGGGCGAGGGGACACAGGCACCGAACTCGACCTCACTCAGCCGCCTGTTTTTCCAGCGCCGGGCGCTGGTCGGTGATGGCCAGGGGTTCGATGGCCACGATCTCGTCACGCTTGCGGTGGATGCGCAGGCGCTTGACGCGGCGGCTGTCGGCGGCCAGGACTTCGAATTCGAAGCCCTTGATGCCATTGATCCTTTCCCCGCGCTTGGGCACGTGGCCGGCCAGATCGAAAACCAGGCCGCCGATGGTGTCGACATCCTCGGCATGGTCGCCGGGATCGAAATCGGGGCCGATCAGGGCCTGCACGTCTTCCAGTTCGGCGCGGGCATTGGCGACAAAGACATCGTCGCCGACCTTGCGGATCAGCGCGGCTTCGGTGACGTCGTGTTCGTCCTCGATCTCGCCCACCACTGCTTCGAGCAGGTCTTCGATAGTGACCAGGCCGTCGGTGCCGCCATATTCATCGACCACGATGGCCATGTGGGTGCGGCTGGCGCGCATGGATTGCAGGAGATCGGCTGCCGGCATGAAGGTGGGCACGAACATGGCCTTGCGCAGGATGCCCAGCTTGCCGATCTTCTGCCGGAGAGCGGTCGAAAGCAGTTTGACCGGCACCTCCTTTTCCGGATCGGTGACCGGCTCGGTGATCTTTTGCAGCGCGTCCTTGATGTGGATGAACCCGACAATATTGTCGAGCCCGTCCTCATAGACCGGCAGGCGCGAATGGCCGACCTGGCGGAAGCGGGCGAGCAGCGTGCCCAGATTGATGTCGGAGGGCACCGCCTGGATATCTGACCGCTCCACCATGACGTCGTCGATCGACACCTTGGAGAGCTTGAGGACATTTTGCAGGATCAACCGCTCGCTTTCGGAAAAGTCGGCGGATTCAGGGCTGCCGTTTTCCTCCAGGGCGACCTGCAAATCGTCGCGCAGGGAAACCGTCGTCCGCGCCATCAGGCTGCGGATGCGGTGCCACAGGCTAGGCCCCCGCGGCGCGGCGGGGGCGGGACTAGAAGGAGGTTCGGGGTTTTCGGCCACCCGGAGGGCCCTACTGTCGGTGTCGTTCATTCATCTCGCGCCGCGCATGGCGGCTCATTGACTGTCCTGATGAGACCGGAAATGCCCCGGACCATCCGAGGGTTCCTGGCAGAAACCTAATCGGCGTAAGGATCGTCGATCCCGAGCCCTGCCAATATCTGGGTCTCGAGCCCCTCCATTTGAAGGGCCTCTGCCTCATCAATGTGATCATATCCTAAAATGTGGAGAAAGCCATGCACCATAAGGTGGGTGAAATGGTCATCCAGGCTCTTGCCCAGATCCGCCGCTTCGCGCTCCAGCGTCTCGCGCGCCAGGGTAATGTCCCCCAAAAGGCCCATGACCGGGCCGAAGGGTTCGATCTGAGGGAAACTCAAGACATTGGTGGCGCTGTCTTTTCCGCGCCATTGGGCATTGAGTTCGCGCTGCTCTTCATCGTCGGTGAGCAATACCGAAATTTCGGCAGCGCCCTTGATGCGGGCCTTGGCGCCGGCCAGTGCCGCCAGCACCGCCTTTTCGGCAATTGCGTCAAAATGCTCGGGCCAGCCCTCCGCATTGCGGATGACGGCGATTTCCAGGGGCGGCGATGCAGGCATTGGCGTTTGGCTCAGCTCCGGGGCGCAAGGCCCAGTGTCCGCGCCAGGCCTTCCTTGTCCCCGTCCTTTTCGGCGAGGCGCCGCGCAGTATCGGCCTCATAGGCCCTGACAATGCGCCCGACAAGTGCATGGCGCACCACATCCTTGTCGTTGAAGCGCGAGACATGGACGCCCTCGACGCCATCGAGCAGGTTGACGGCTTCGACGAGGCCGGATTTCTCGCCGCGCGGCAGATCGACCTGGGTGGGGTCGCCGGTGACGATCATCTTGGAGTTCTCGCCCAGGCGCGTGAGGAACATCTTCATCTGCATGGAGGTGGTGTTCTGCGCCTCGTCGAGAATGACCACGGCATTGGAGAGGGTGCGCCCGCGCATGAAGGCGAGCGGGGCCACTTCAATGATCCCGGAGGTGATGCAGCGCTCGACATTTTCGGGCTTCATCATGTCATAGAGCGCGTCATAGAGCGGACGCAGATAGGGATCGACCTTTTCCTTCATGTCGCCGGGCAGGAAGCCCAGGCGCTCGCCCGCTTCCACGGCGGGGCGGGAGAGGATGATACGGTTGATGTCGCCGCGCTCGAGCAGGGAGGCGGCGTGGGCGACCGCCAGATAGGTCTTGCCGGTACCGGCCGGGCCGATGCCGAAGACCAGCTCGGCGCGCTCCATGGCGCGCATATAGGCGTCCTGCGCCGGAGTACGGGCGACAATGGTGGATTTGCGGGTGGCGATCTGGGCCATGCGGACCTTGCCCTTGCGCTCGAGCGTCGGGAGGGTCAGCTGGCTGTCCTCGGTCTCGATCATGCGGATGACCGCATCGACATCGGCAATGTCCATGCTCCGGCCCTCTTCGAGGCCGGCATAGAGCGATTCCAATACCCGGCGCGCCTGATCGACCTTGCTGGCCGCACCCTTGAGCAATACGTGATTGCCGCGCGGCGTGGCGCTGACGGCAAGGCGCTGTTCGATGAGGGCGAGGTTCTGGTCGAAATCGCCATAGAGCTGGGCAGCCAGGCGATTGTCTTCAAAGGCGAGTTCGAGTTGCGATGCGAGGGCGTTATCGGCGGTGGGTGGCAAGTGCCTGCTCAAACTTTCTCGGCTCCCGAAGGGGGCGAAGCGGAGCGCGTCGCCCAGACCACAACGAGGCTAGGCTGATTTGGGTTCGCTGTCTGTAGCAATATTGTGACGC
>CBFGTF010000106.1:0-9393 GCA_965651655.1 uncultured Devosia sp. | reverse complement strand
TCTCCCCTGAGGGGCGAGGGGGCGTAGGAGGCGAGGGTTGTGGACTTGCCTAAAGCCACCCCGCCAATTCCCGCCGCACCATGGCTTCCACGAAATCCATGCCGCCGGGCGAGGCATTCAAACACGGGATATAGGCGAACTTCTCCCCGCCCGCTTCCATGAAAGTATCCTTGCCGCCCATGGCGATCTCTTCCAGCGTCTCGATACAATCGGCATGGAAGGCCGGGGCGAGAATGGCCACGCGCCTGATGCCCCTGCCCGGCAGCGCTTCCAGCGTCTTGTCGGTATAGGGCTGCAGCCATTCGGTCGGCCCGAACCGGCTCTGGAAGGTGACCATCAGCCGGTCCTTCTCCCAGCCGAGATACTCGCGCAGCAGCCGCGTGGTCTTGAAGCACTGGCAGTGATAGGGGTCGCCGCGCTTGAGATACTCCACCGGCATGCCGTGATAGGAGGTGATGACGAGGTCGGGCTCGAAATCGAGCGCCGCCACGCCATCGCGGATCGAGTCCCCCAGCGCCCTGATATAGGCCGGGTCCTCGAAATAGGCCGGGGCCGTGCGCACCGCCGGCTGCCAGCGCATGGTCCTGAGCGCGTCGAAGGCCTTGTCATTGGCCGTCGCCGTCGTCGTCGCCGAATATTGCGGATAGAGCGGCACCAGGAGGATCTTCTGGCACCCTGCCTTCTGCATCTTCTCCAGCACCGACTGGGTCGAGGGATTGCCATAGCGCATGGCGAAGTCCACCACGATATCCTCGCCTTGGAGGCGCTGTGCTAGATTTTCCGTCTGCTCCCGCGTGATCACCCGTAAGGGGCTTTCGTTCTTTTCCTTGTCCCAGATCTGGGCATAGGCATGCCCGCTCTTTTGCGGCCGGAACGAGAGGATGACCAGGTTGAGGATCGGCCACCACAGGAACTTGTTGGTCTCGATCACCCGTGGATCGGACAGGAATTCCTTGAGATAGCGCCGCACGCTCCAGTAATCGGTCCCGTCCGGCGTGCCCAGGTTGAGCAGCAGCACCCCGATCTTCTGCTGGGGCACGGGCGGATGGTCGGGAGGCAGATGTGCGGACATGGGGGGCCAGTTTGGAAATGTTCCAGAGTTGGCGGCACCATACCCGTTTGCCATTTGATCGCAAGGCGGCGATGGGTCGCGCCGCAACCGGTGACCCCGGCTAGAGGCTCGCCACCAGCAGCAAGACCCCGAAGGCGAATACGCAGACGGCACCGGCCATCTCCGCCCACCACACCAGGGTCCGCGCAAGGGTGCTGTCGGCCCCGCCGATGCGTCCGGCCAGCCCCTTGGCGGTCACCGCCAGCGTCGCCAGCGCCGCCACGGTGATCGCCGTCCCCAGCCCCATCAGCAGCACGGCCGCAATACCCGCTGCCAGCAGCCCTTGCGACAAGGCGAATACCAGCACCACCAGCGCCCCTGAACAGGGCCGCAACCCCACTGCCAGGACAACGCCGAGCTGCTCCCGCCAATTGCCGCTTATATCCCCGGGGGCAATCGCATGATGCATACTGTGCCCATGGTCGTGATGCGCATGGGAATGATGATGATCGTCGTGATGATGGTGGTCATGAGCGTGATCGCTGCTATGGCCATGCCCGTCATGATGATCGTGGTGTTCGTGGTCGTGGCCATGGTTGTGGCCCCAGCCGAACATCTTGCGCAGCATCAACCACAATCCCAGCAGAGCCACCATGGCGTAGGAGACGACACCCACCCAATGCGCCGCCTCGCCCAGCGCGGTACTGGTCAGATTGAGCAGCCCCGCCAGCACCAGCACGAAGCCGATAGCCACCAGCGATTGCATCAGCGCCGAGAACGCGCTGAGCACGATTCCCTGCCGCAATTGCTGCTCATTGGCCAGCACATAGGACGAAATGACCACCTTGCCATGACCCGGCCCGGCCGCATGGAACACGCCATAAAGAAAGCTCAGCCCGCCCAGCACCCAGAAGGCGGTCCAGTCGGTGCGCAAGGCATCGAGTGCCGCCGTCAGCGCTGCGTAGAAATCGCGCTGTTGGGCCTGCAGCCAGCCAAAAAATCCGCTGCGCGGCAGATTGATGCCCACTTCCGGCGGCGGTCCGCCAAAGGGGGCGGCCGGACGGGCATTGGCCACGTCGGTGACCGCTTCGACCGCCGTTGTCGGCACGGCGGCGGCCCCGCACGATACCACCGCCAATCCCTGCGTGCCCCGCATGGCAGCGGCAAGGTCAGGGGGCAGTTCCAGCACCTCCGGACCCAGCGCATAGAGCCTTTCCTCGACCTCAGGGGCCATCGGCACCGGCGGCTCGAGCCGCACCACGCATCCCTCCGGCGCATTGTCCAGGGTCACGTCGGTGGCGTCACTGGTGGTGATCGCCACGTAATATTCGGGGTCATAGACGCCGAGTTCGAACCGCTCGCCCACGCCCTGCGGATCCACGGCCGCAATGGAAAAGTCCAGGGTTACGCGATTGTCCTGATAGACCATGCCCTGGTCGCCGACGGCCGTGAACCGCATGCCGTCGCCGGCATAGGTGTAAAACCCGTAATCGGCCAGGCCCAGCATGTTTTCATTGGCCAGGTCCTGCATCTCGATAGGGCTCACCGATCCGTCGCCGTCGGTATCCAGTCCCTGCACCATCCATACCGAAAAGGCTGTGTCGAATGTCCAGCTATGGTGCAGCTGGGCAATCCTGCCCTGGTCATCAAAGGTGATCCTGGTCTGGGCATCGATCAGGATATGGGGATGCGCCAGCGTGGGCTGCGCAGATATCAGGGCGAGCAGCGCCGCACCGATCAACCTGACCAGGAATTGCGTCAACGAGGGCCTCTAGTGGACGGGATGGGTGGCGAACCACTCCACCAGGTGATCGATCAAGGCCCGCACCTTGCCGGCCAGATGCCGCCGGTGCGGATAGACGGCCTGCAGGGTCTGTCCGGTCGGCAGATAGTCCGCCAGCACCGGCACCAGCTCGCCCCGGTTCACCGCCGGTTCGGCCAGATAGGAGGGCAATACGACAAAACCGAGGCCCATCGCCGCTGCGGTGCGCGCCGCCAGCGGCGAATTGACCCGAACCGGTCCCGTCACGGGAACCGAGATGGTCTTTCCATCCTCGGTGAAGCGCCAGTTCGACTGCCCCTGCAAATTGACGTCGACAATGCAGGGCAGGTGCCGCAAATCCTCGGGATGCACAGGGGTGCCGACCCTCTCGATCAGCGCTGGCGCCGCGCCGACCACCACATGCATGTCGGCGATCTTGCGGGCAATCAGCGAGGAATCGGCCAATGTGGAGATGCGCAGCGCCACATCGATCCCCTCGTCGACCAGGTCGACATAGCGGTCTTCCAGCCGCAGATCGAGCGTCACCTTGGGATATTTGCTCAGGTAGCTGAAGATCGCCGGCGCCAGTGTGCGCTCGCCGAAATTGCGCGGCGCCGATACGCGCAGCAGGCCACGCGGTTCGGTGGTCTGGTCGGCAATATTGGCGTCAAGGTCGTCGAGCTGCTGCAAGAGGCCCGAGGCCTCCCGGTAATAGCCCTCTCCGGCCTCTGTCAGGCTCAGCCGGCGCGTCGTGCGGTTCATCAGCCGGACCCCGAGATAGTCCTCGAGATCGGTCACATATTTGCTCAACAGCGCCTTGGAGCGGCCATGCTGGCGGGCGGCGGCCGAAAACCCGCCGGCGTCGAAGACCTGCACGAAGGCGCGGATGCGAGAAAGGTCCTGCGACATGGCGTGTCCGTTCAGCCCAAGATGGTCAATAGACGCATAACTCATCTGCGTGGGGTGAACAATAACGCCTCTTGGTCGTTCAGCGATTAACGATAGGATGGAACCGCAATCGACGGCGACAAGGAGATCGGACTATTTTCCCGCCCATGTCCAGACCCTCTCCCCACTCCGCGCTCTACCGGCTCATCCAGGCCGGTCAACTTGCGCACAAGGCACTGCTGGTGCCCGTAGTCGAGAAGGGTCTCGAGCCGGGCGACGATGCCATACTGTTCGTGCTCGGCCGGTCAGGCACAACGGAGGCCGACCTGGCCATTGAGTTGGGACTGACAGCCGACATGCTCGCCAGCCGCCTCGAGCGCCTCGCCAGCCGCGATTTCATCACCCGCCAGGCGGTGGGGCCCGAACTCGAACCCGGGCTGGCCCTGACCGAGCGCGGCGTGCGCATCCGCAATGCCCTGGCCGAACACTGGGCGCAGGTCGAAGAGGCGCTGATGGGCGAACTCAAGCCCAAGCACCGCAAGAAATTTGCCGAGGCCCTGGGCCGGTTCGTCGACCTGCTGCGGCTCTAGCCCTGCCACCACGGCAACCTTAAGGCTTCGTTCAGCTTGGGTTCATCCGCCATGGGCTTTTCTATGGGCAAGGCGTCAAAGCCAACCCAAAGGGAAAGGACCTTACCCATGACCCTCCGGAACAAACTTCTCGCATCCGGTCTCGCTACGCTGGCTGTTATCGCCACTACCGTTGCTGCATCCGCGGCTCCGGCCGTCGCCACCGGCAATGTTAATGTCCGCTCCGGCCCCGGCACGGGCTTCCGCGTCGTTGATACGCTGCGTCGCGGCGAACAGGTCGACGTGCAATATTGCCGCGGCAGCTGGTGCTTCATCGACAAGCGCGGCCCCGATGGCTGGGTTTCAGCCAATTACCTCAGCAGCGGCCGTCCGAGTTGGGACAATGACTGGGACGACGATCATTGGGAGCGCCCGCGTCCGCCCCGTCCCCCGCATTGGAACAATCCGCGCCCGCCGCGTCCGCCCCACTGGAACAATCCGCGTCCGCCGCGCCCGCAGCCGATCTACCCCAGCAATCCGAGTGCCAGCTTCTGCTTCAATGGTCCCAACGGATATTTCTGCGTCGGCAACTGATCGCCGGCCACCAAATTTGAGCGCCGCCCGCAAGGGCGGCGCTTCCGCTTTCTGCTGACCCTATTCGACCATCAGCCGGTCGATATCGACGCCACGCCGCTCCAATGGCGCCCGCATACGCCGCGCCAGATATTCATTGGTGCCATAACCGACAATGGCGCCGAGGGCGGCGACCGCAGCAAAGCCCAGCCAGCCGCCTTCCTGGCTCCCCACGATCGACGCCGCAACGACGGTGGCCAGACCGATCCCGAGCACAGTCCAGCCCCGGCGCTGCTCGGCGGCCTTGAGGTTCCGCGCGCCCGAATGCAGTAGGTCGCGCAGTTCGGTGTCGCTCATGGCAGCGAGTTCGGGCACGCGACGCTCCCGGCGAATGGTCTCGATATAGGCATCGACCCGCCGCATGGTCAGCGCTTCGCGCTTTTCGCTCTGCCTGCCGCGCGTCAACATGGTCCAGCCACCGCCGACCAGCAACAGCACCAGGGCTATCTCGATGAGCCAGATCATTGCGTGCCTCCCCTTGGCGCGACCAGCCAAAATCCGTTCTGAAGCACACATGCCCTCTGGGGCTTTCGAGTTCAAGGCCTGGGCTATTCGATGGCCGGTAGCGCCTCCTGCCCCACCTTGGGCACCCGCTTCGCTCTCTCGCGGGCCATGACCACCAATCCCGCAGCGACGATAATGGCGGCCCCGAACAGCGAGATCGCATCAATCCACTGCCCGAACACCACAACGCTGAGGACGATCGCCCAGGGCAGCGAAAAATAGTTGAAGGGCTGCAGCACGCTGGCCGGCGCCATGGTGAGCGCGATGGTCATCACCCCATGGCCGGCACAGGTGGTAATCATGACCATCACGACCAGCGCAAAGTCCACCCAACCCATGTTCTGCCAGAAGAACACGCCCACGCCCGCCGACATTACAAGGCCCACCAGGGCCGCATAGGTCATGCTGGTCGCCGCGCTGTCGATGGCCCCGACCTTGCGCGTGACCACGATATAGAGCGCATAGAGAGCCGAAGAGGCCAGCGCAAACCCGGCGCCCCAGTCGAGCGGCACCCCGCCGGGCCGCATGATGATCAGCGCCCCGGCAAAGCCGGCCCCCACGGCAGCAATGCGAAACACACCGACTTTCTCGCCCAGCACCGGGATGGCGAACAGCGTCACCAGCAGCGGATAGACGATGACGATGGCCTGCAATTCGCCCAGCGGCACTGTTTGCAGCGCCAGCGCAAAGAACCAGATATCCGCCATCAGCAGGACGCCGCGCAGCAATTGCAGTTTCGGCGCCCTCGACCGCAGCGCCTGCCGTAGCGGCGCCTGCCGGGCCACCAGCAACAGCGCAAAGGCGGCAAAGCCCCAGTAGCGCATCATCGTGATCTGAAACGGGGAGTAATCCTGCACCAGCACCTTGGCGATGGCATCCTGGACGCCGAAGACGCCGATGGTGACAAGAGTCAGGAGAATGGCGCGCCCGACCTGGTCAGGGCGCTGTGCGTCGGAAATCAGGGACATGAAGAAGACTCGAATGCAGGACGCCCCGCAACGATTTGGTCGCGGGGCGTTGTGAGCCTATTGCAAGCCTCAGCTCTTCGCCATGGTCGACTTGATGATGCCCGCGATGGCCGTCAGCAGACCGCCGCCAACCAGACCCGTTGCGCCCTGACCGGCCAATGCACCCAGGTCCAGAGCCCCAGCAGTCCCCGCCGCACCGGTGGCTGCACCCACCAATGTATCGAGGCCCGGGATCATGCCGGCAAGCCAGGTTCCGGCCAGTCCGCCAATAGCGCCGACAATCGTATTGCCGGCCGTGCCGAGATTAAGTTGCTTTGCCAATTGTCCGATAACATTGCCGCCGGCACCGCCAGCGATCAATTGCACCAGAATGGGCACAATTACGTCCATAACTAGTCCCCCTCTTCTTGCGCGGAACCTCCCGTCCCGCCACGACATGAGGCTACGCCCGTTTTAAGTTCCGGCAAAGCATAAAACCCTGCTGCCAATGGGTGACGCGCGCCGAACCTATCGTTGGCCGGCCCCGCAAGCCTGATTGATGCCCGGACCCGTTCCGGCCTATGGTCTGACCGATGTCCAAGACGAACAAAACCCTGTCGAATCAGCTGCCCCAGGTGGCGCTTGTCACCGGTGCGGGAGACCGAATCGGCGCTGCGATCGCCCTGGCCCTGGCCCGGGCCGGCCATGGGGTCATTATCCACTTTCGTTCGGACGCAGACGGCGCCAAAGCCTTGCGCACCCGGATCCGTTCTGCTGGCGGTCGGGCCGAGATCCTTCGCGCAGACCTTGCCAGCCGTTCCCAGCGCCGCAAGCTGATCGCCCGCGCTGCGGCCCTGCTCGGTCCCCTGACTGTCCTGGTGAACAACGCTTCCACCTTCGAGCCCGATAGTGCTCATGATGTTGACGAAGCGCTTTGGGATGCCCATTTCGTCATCCATGCAGAAGCACCGGTCTTTCTCGCACGCGATTTTGCAGCCCAGCTCCCCGATGGCGTCGAGGGCAATATCATAAATATCGTCGATGAACGCGTACTGCGGCCCAGCCCGGCCTATTTCAGCTATTTCCTCTCCAAGTCCGTACTTTGGACGGCCACCCAGACCCTGGCGCAATCGCTGGCTCCGGCCATTCGCGTCAATGCGATCGGTCCCGGCCCGGTCCTGCCCCATGCCCGCCAGAGCCAGGCCGAGTTCGACAAGTCCGTCGACAACCTGCCGCTCAAGCGCCATGCCGACCCCGACGCCATTGCCCAGGGCGTACTCAACATTCTCTCGATGCCGGCCTTCACAGGACAGATGCTGGCGCTCGATGGCGGGCAGCACCTGAGCTATTCCGCCCGCCGCGCCCCCACACCCCGATCATGACAGACGCGACCACCCCACTTCAGTCCGGCCCGGAAGTCATCCGGGCCTTTGTCCGCACCCTGCCGGCGGCGCCTGGCGTCTATCGCATGCTCGATGCCGAAGGCGCGGTGATCTATGTGGGCAAGGCCAGGAGCCTCAAGGCACGCGTCACCAACTACACTCGGCCCGAGGGCCTCCCGGTGCGTATCCAGCGCATGATCGCGGCCACGGTCGGCATGGAATTCGTGCGCACCGAGACCGAGTCCGAGGCGCTGCTGCTCGAAGCCAACATGATCAAGCGCTTGAAGCCTCGCTTCAACGTGCTGCTGCGCGACGACAAGAGCTTCCCCTATATCCTGATCACCGGCGACCACGAGGCGCCCGAGCTCACCAAGCATCGCGGCTCGCGCCGCCGCCCGGGCAGTTATTTCGGCCCCTTCGCCTCAGCGGTCGCCGTCAGTCGTACCATTGCCAGCCTTCAAAAGGCGTTCCTGCTGCGCAATTGCTCGGACAGCTTCTACGCTGCCCGTACCCGGCCATGTCTCCAATACCAGATCAAGCGCTGCGCCGGCCCCTGCACACGCGAGATCAGCCTTGAAGGCTATGGCGAACTGGTAGAGGACGCGCGCCAGTTCCTCTCGGGCAAGTCCGACGCAGTGCGCAACCATCTCCAGTCCGACATGAACAAGGCTGCCGAAGATCTCGATTTCGAGCGCGCCGCCCTCATCCGTGACCGCCTCTCGGCCCTCGCCCTGATCCAGTCGCAGGGCGACGCCACCGCCCGCTCCGTCGAAGAAGCCGACGTCTTTGCCATCCACCACGAGGGCGGCCAGTTCTGCGTGCAGGTCTTCTTTTTCCGCGCCTTCCAGAATTGGGGCAACCACGCCTTTCGCCCCAAGGCGGACGACAGCCTCACCGATGCCGAGGTGCTCGAAGCTTTCCTCGTGCAGTTCTACGAAGACCGCACCCCGCCGCGCCTGGTCCTTCTCAGCCATGAGATGGCCGAACCGGCCCTGATCGAGGAGGCGCTTTCAAGTCGCGCCGGCCGCAAGGTGCGCATCGAAGTGCCACAGCGTGGCGAAAAGCGGGACCTGGTCAATCACGCTCTCAACAATGCCCGCGAGGCCCTGGGTCGCCAACTGGCCGAAGGTGCTTCCAATCGGACCCTTCTCGAAGGCGTGGCCGAGACCTTCGGTCTTGAAGAGGTGCCGCGCCGTATCGAAGTCTATGACAACTCCCACATTTCCGGCACCAATGCGGTGGGCGGCATGATCGTGGCGGGCGAGGAGGGCTTCTCGAAGAAGCACTACCGGACCTTCAACATCAAATCGACCGACATCACCCCCGGCGACGATTTCGGCATGATGCGCGAAGTTCTGACCCGCCGCTTCTCGCGCCTTGCCGCAGAAAGCGAGACCGACGCGGAGGACGAGAACACCGGCATGCCCGACTGGCCCGATGTCGTCTTCATCGACGGTGGCGCGGGCCAGCTCAATGCGGTGCGCGAGGTCATCGCTGAGTTGAACCTGCCCAGGGAAGTGACTTTTGTCGGCATCGCCAAGGGCGAGGAGCGCGACGCGGGGCGCGAGAAATTCTTCATCGAGGGCCGCGACGCCTTCATGCTCCCGCACCGCGATCCGGTGCTCTACTATGTCCAGCGCCTGCGCGACGAAGCCCA
>CBFGTF010000105.1:0-9393 GCA_965651655.1 uncultured Devosia sp. | reverse complement strand
GGTCGCCTGAGATCGATATCCGACCCGGGCTTGATCAGATTGTCGAAATCGCTGGTAGCGATCATCTCGGCCAGGATTGTGGCCGTGGTCAGCATGGCCTCGGCTTCATCCTCGCCATAGTGGCGCCGGTCGGCATTCTGCACCACCAGGACGCCAAGCGTCTGGCCGGCGCGCAGCACCGGCACGCCCAGGAAAGAATTATATTTTTCCTCGCCGGTTTCCGGGCGATAGGCGAAGGCCGGATGGCTGGGCGCATCGTCAAGACTGAGCGGCTCCGCCTCGGCCGCGATCAGGCCCACCAGACCCTCGCCCAGGCGCAGCGTCGTCAGGTGCACCGATTCGGCCTTGAGGCCGCGCGTGGCAAACAGTTCAAGCGCGCCGTCATCGCGCAGCACATAGAACGAGCACACATCGGCCCGCATGTTTTCGGCGATCAGGCCCACGATCTTGTCGAGCCGATCCTGCGACGCCAGAGGCTCCGCCATCGTCTCGCGCAATTGCCGCAGCAGCACCCTCGGGCCGCCTATGGTCGTGACCATGCCTCATCAAGGCGGCTCGCAAGGCCGCCCCCCTTCTTGAAAGGACGCGGCCCGTGTCCCCTCGACTGGGTCAGGCGTCCTGTCTGTCCAGACCGTAATAGGTGTGGAGCGCCCGAACCGCAAGCTCGGCATATTCTTCATCGATCAACACCGAGGTCTTGATTTCCGAAGTGGTGATCAGCTGGATATTGATGCCCTTGTCGGCCAGGGCCTTGAACATCGAGGCGGCAACGCCGGCATGAGAGCGCATGCCTACACCCACGACCGACACCTTGGCCCCGCCGCGCGAGCCGGAAAGGCGCGCATATTCGAAGCGCCCGCCATTGTCCTCCAGAGCCCGGGTGGCCTTTTCATACTCGCTGTCGGGCACCGTGAAGGTGATGTCGGTTGTGGCGCCATCATCGGCGATGTTCTGCACGATCATGTCGACGATGATGCCCTTGTCCGCCAGCGTACCGAAAATCGCGGCAGCCACGCCGGGGCTGTCCTTGACGTCGCGCAGGGTGATCTTGGCCTCGGCCTTGGCGAGCGTCACGCCCGAAACGATCTGCTTTTCCATGATCTCATCCTCATCGCAGACAAGCGTGCCCGGAACCCCTGGCGTACCATCGGGCGCGATCTGCGGCGCGTCCGGGTCATCGAAACTGGAACGAACGGTCAGGCGCACCTTATAGGCCATTGCCATTTCCACCGAACGGATCATCAGCACCTTGGCGCCGAGCGACGCCATTTCCAGCATTTCCTCGAAGGAAATCTTGGTCATGCGCTGCGCCTTGGGCACGATGCGCGGATCGGTGGTGTAGACGCCGTCCACATCGGTATAGATATCGCAGCGATCAGCCTTGACCGCGGCCGCAACCGCCACTGCCGACGTATCCGAGCCCCCGCGGCCCAGTGTCGTGATGCGGCCATGGGGCGAAATACCCTGGAAGCCGGTGATCACCGGCACCCAGCCTTGCTTCATGCGCTTGTCCAGCTCGGTCGGCTCGATCTCGGTGATGCGGGCCGCGCCATGGGCATCGTCGGTATGGATCGGCACCTGCCAGCCGGCAAAGCTGCGCGCCTGGATACCCATTTCCGACAGCACAATGGCCATGAGGCCAGCGGTGACCTGCTCGCCCGAGGCGACCACAGCATCATATTCGCGGGCATCATGGAACTTGGAGGCTTCATTGACCCAGCCGACCAGTTCATTGGTCTTGCCGCTCATGGCCGAAACCACCACGGCCACCTCATTGCCGGCCTCGACCTCGCGCTTGACGTGGCGCGCCGCATTGCGGATGCGCTCGACATTGGCCACCGAAGTGCCACCGAACTTGACGACGATACGGGCCACTCTTTTTCCCCGCTGACCCGCCGAACCCGGCGGTACGCTTATTGCTCGGCGCGGACATGCCACAAAGCGCATGCGCAATCAATGGGCATCCCCGCCCGGCGCGGGCATATGGGACGCCCTGCCGGGGCCAGACTTCTCCCCTGTTAAGGGGATAGGCTCGGACGGTGGCGCGACTAAATTGCGATCCCGTCTGGAGAAACCCAAATGCGCCGCCTGCTGACCTGCCTTGCCCTCGGCCTGACACTGCAGGCCGCTCCAGCACTCGCGCTGGACGACGCCGAACAGAAACTCCTCGACTATCAAATCGCCATGGCCATCGACGCCAAATGCCACTTCTTCAAGCATTTCGAACTCGATCATACCTATCCCGTTTCCAGCAATCTCATAGACAGCACCAGCTGGGGTGCTGCCTTCAGTTCGGGCAAATTCGCGCAGGAAGAATACGACGCCAGATATCGGGCTATCGAGGAACAGGCAGCGGCTGCCGCAGCCGCTATCGCTTGCACTGACCAGCAGACGGCTGCGCGCTATATCGTGCCGCTGCGCGGCGAACTGGCCAGCGCCATCTATGCCAATCTGCTCATAGCCTTTGAACATGGGCACCTCACGCCCGAACAGCAGGAGGCGGCGCGGCGCTACGAAGCCATGATCGCGCCTCTCTACGCCCAGAACTGGCAGGGCTTCGTGCAATATGCCCAGAATCACGCACGCATCATGCTTGAGGCCGCCCAGGAGCAGGACGCTGCCGACGACATCTACGGCTTCAGCATGTTTTCAGATTCGACCGGACTGAGTGGTCTGTTTGCCGACCCCTACGCGGACGGCGCCAGCGCAGGCATGGATTTTGGCATCAACTACAACTGGAATTTCGGCCTCCAGGTCAAAAGCTCCGTTCGCGTGGTCAACGATATTCTTTTCGAGGTCGTGGCGGAAAGCCAAGGCTTGAGGCTCATTGCCCGTCGGGAGCCAGGACGGCCTGGCTATGTCGAAAGCCTGGTCAATGCCGACTTCGCTCCGCAGCTGGACCTGATCGACGAGCCTGCGCCCTATGTGCAACTGGAAGGGGGGCCGGAGGTCCAGATCGTCATGGTGATCAGGCCCGATGGCGAGGTGAGGGTCATGACCTTTGGCCAGGAGGCGGCCGAACTCAAGGCAGGCTCCGTTGTCCTGATGGTTCAGCCCGAGGCCTTGCCCCCCGAACTGGCCAGCAACTATGCCCATCTCACGAGCCAGGAGTGGTGGGACACGGCCAGGGAGTTCCGGGGAGAACTCGTTTCGGAAGCTTGCCTGGGCGGCCCCTGCTTCGCCATGCCCCGGGACATCGTCGATGCCTTGCTGGCGGGCGGACAGCAGCAGAGTTTCCGCTTCTACCTCTCCAGCCAGGCTGACGTCGCTCCACCGGCTTTTGACAACCCGGCCATTCAGACCGGCTATTCCTACCAGGTACGCGCCCGGCAGGAGTATCTGAGCGCAGGGCCATAGGCCTGCGACAGGCCGCGCCTTGCCCGCGACCGGACGGGGCGCGATAAGGGGGCGACAAGGAGCGCCCGATGACCGATACCGCCAGCACCGTCAACGACGCCGAGATCGCCAAGTTCACCGCCATGGCCGAGCAATGGTGGGACCCCAAAGGCAAGTTCAAGCCGCTGCACAAGTTCAACCCGGTGCGCCTCTCCTATATCCGCGAGCATCTGGTCCGCCATTTCGGCCGCGACGCCGGTTCGATCCGGCCCTTCGAGGGCCTGCGCATTCTCGATGTCGGCTGCGGCGGTGGGCTCCTGTGCGAGCCGCTGACCCGGCTGGGGGCGAGCGTAACCGGCATTGACGCCGCTGAGCGCAATATCGCCATAGCGAAAATTCATGCCGAACAGTCCGGCCTGGCTATCGACTATCGCGCCACCACCAGCGAAGCCCTGGTCGCGGCGGGCGAAAGCTTCGACGTGGTGCTCAACATGGAAGTGGTCGAGCATGTCGACAATGTCCCGCTCTATATGAAGAGCTGTGCAGACCTCGTGGGCCCGAACGGACTGATGTTCACCGCCACGCTGAACCGCACGGCCCGCTCCTGGGCCCTGGCCATCATCGGCGCGGAATATGTGCTGCGCTGGCTGCCGCGCGGCACCCATGACTGGAAGAAATTCCTCACCCCCGAAGAGATCAGCGCGCAATTGCGCCGCAATGGCCTCCGCGTCATTGACCAGACCGGGGTGACCTTCAATCCGCTGGCCGATGAATGGCGCATCTCCACCGATCTCGCGGTCAATTACATGGTGCTGGCAGAGCGGCCGGCCGCTTGATGGCAAGAGACCGGCTGTCCTGGGGAAGACAGCCGGCCCGCTCTACGGTCTGATCGGAGGCAGGATCAGAACACGTAGACCATCAGCGTCGACCCCTGCCGGTGAACGCCAAGCACATGGCCTGGCCGGTACTGGGTGCGGCTGAGGGCAGCGTTGATCAGGGGGTCCTGCGCCACGGCGCCGAGCAGCCGGTGATAGTCACCATTGCCCTGGAGCCAATTGGCCATCTGCCGCCGCAGGTCGGCGCAGACCCTGATCGGAATGAGCTGGATACCGGTGGCGCGATTCCAGCCGCGGACCGTGCTCTTGTTGAACAGCGCCAGCAACTGGTTGGAGCTTTGTCCCGCGCAGGCCGCCGTAATGGCAGAGCTTGAGCTGGAACTGCTGTTCGAGAAGATCGGGAACAGGCCGCCTCCGCCATTGGAACCATTGGACCCGTTCGAGCCGTTGGATCCGTTGCCGCCGCCGCCATTGCCCCCGTTTCCACCATTCCCACCATTTCCGCCATTCCCACCATTGCCGCCATTGGGCAGGTCGAGGGTGACATCGATGAGATTGGGGCCGCCGACATTCACATTGGCGCCGACATCGCCAAGGTCCACATCGACATCCAGTATGCCCTGCGGGCCGAGCACCTGCGCCCCGATGACCGGATCATTGGCCCCGACATTGGCGGTCACCACGCCATCGCTGCCACCCAGGCCCACATTGACCAGGCCCGAATTGCCGGCATTGCCCGACTCGAGCGTCACCAGGGCGCCGCTATCACCGTCGCCGATGACACCGAGCACGCTGGAGCCGTCCGAACCGCCCAGCACGCCACCGAGGAGCCCGCCACCATCCGAGCCGCCGCCCAGGACCCCGCCGAGCAATCCATTGGCCGAGGCCAGCGCCGGCATCAACACGACCGACACCATGACGGCCGCAATCATACGCTTGTACAACATGATCATCTCCCAAAAAGGCGATGGCTCTTGCCACCGTGATTGGGATGATCAGGCGAACGACCGGCGCCGAAATCCGGCCTTCTACTTACGCCGCGCCGGCTAAGCGCTGGGGTGGTAAACCCATGTGGTTAAACGCAGTTTCGGGTGTTGAAAATCCACGTTTTTCTTTCGGTAACCATATGAATCGAGCCTGCTCTCGTGAACCCGGTCAGGCCTTGAGCAGGTCGTCCTTGCGCACCGACAGCACCAGATGGTCGCCCTCGACGCGATCGATATGCTCTGGGAAAATGTAGCGGTCCGCCGCGAACAGCCCATCGGCATCGAGGCGCACAAACCCTTCGCGCAATGCCTTTTCCTGCATTTCGCGCGGCAGATCCTTGTCTCCGCTGAACACATCGGCGAGCAGCGCTGCGAAATTGTTGCGCTCCGTTTCCAGGGCCGGACTGACCCCAGCCGCGTCGATTTCCGGATTGCCGGGTGCCTCGTCGGTGACACGGAAGCTCTCGACGGTTCCGATAGCGTGCATGGCACTGTCGAGAACCTTCATGCCTTCGTGGATGGTGTTGGGAATGGCCTGCATGTCTTCCTCCTGATGCTGTGAAGGCAAAACGCCGTCCCCCGGCGCTTGTTCCAGGCTCTCGCACTGCACGACACGCCCCCGCCCGGAAAACGTGATCGCGAAGGCGTGAACCAAACCGCCGAAAATGCATTGGGGCTCAGAGATAATTCGAGAATTTGCCGATGAATGCCATCTTCCGCGCGCTCGCCTGCGCGGGTGCAGCCTGGTTTTGCCTTGCCGCGCCCACCTTGGCCCAATCCCCCCAAGCGCCTTCGTCGCCGTCCACCCAGAACGTCTTTGTCTTTGGTGGCCCGCTGACCAGTGGTTATTTCAGTGACGCCATCCAGCCCTGGGCCTGGCAGCTGGAATCCAATGCCTTTGTCGGCGTCGGCTATCAGCGCTTCTTCTACGAATATGAAAGCTTTGCGCTGGGCGTCGAAGCCGGCCTTGGTGTGCGCATCGGTACGCCGGTTTCCGGCGAGGCCTGGGCAGGACTTGTGGGACGGCTGACCGAGTTCGAATTCGGCCCCATCAATATCACCCCCTCGGTGACTGGCGGACTTTCTGTGGTGACCGACACGATCGGGGCCGAAACCACCCGCACGGCCGCAGCCGGGCAGAGCGCGGCGCTTCTCTATTACCTGGCCCCCGAAATCGCCATCTCCCATGACGACCACCCGGACTGGGAAGCCTTTGGTCGCATCCAGCACCGCTCCGGCGGCTTTGGCACCATCGCCCATATCGACGGCTCCAATGCCCTGACCGTTGGCCTGCGCTACAAGTTCTGAGGCGCCCTGATCTCGGGGCCGGACACAGCGGCGCACGCCTCAACCCGTGCTGCTCGCTTGTGGCCCTCGGGTCGAGCCCGAGGGCCATGATGGGTCAGCCGGCAGCGGCGTCCTGCCGTTGCAACCAGTCAAGAATGGCCCGGTTGGTTTCCTCCGGCTTTTCTTCCTGGATCCAATGGCCGCAATCGAGGCTGACCACGTCCACATTGGGCACGAAATCCGCCAGATTTTCAGATTTCGGGATTACGTCCCGGTCGCCATAGATCATGAGCGTGGGTTGATGGATGATGGGGTCCACCTCTCCCAGCAGATGCCAGTTGCGATCGAGGTTTCGATACCAGTTGATGCCGCCGGTGAACCCGGATTTTTCGAAGGCCGAGACATAGACGGCCAGGTCGCTGTCGCTCATCACCGGCTCGCCGAGAGGGGTTTCCGCTCTGGCGAGGTTGATCATGGCCATGCCCGGCTCGGGCGGCAGGACCGGCAGGTTCTTCCGGTAGAGATTACGAAGAAACCGGAACGCGTTTTCGTCGAGGATTGCGTCCGCCACGCCAGGCTGGCGGTTGAAATGAACGAAGTAATAGTCGCTGCCCAGGATCATCTCGAGGAACTCGATCCACGGCATGTCGCCGCGCTCCTGATAGGGCAGGCTGAGATTGATCACCCTTTTGACCCGGCCGGGATGCAGCAGGGTCAGCCCCCACACGACCGAGGCGCCCCAGTCATGTCCGACAAAGGTGGCGTCGTCATATCCATAGTGATCGAGAAGCGCGACGAGATCGCCCGCGAGATGTTCGATGTCATACTCGGTCACATCGCTCGGACAGGACGAATTGCCATAGCCTCGCTGGTTGGGAACGATGACATGATAGCCCGCAGCAACGAGGACGGGCACCTGATGGCGCCACGAATAGGCATGCTCGGGCCAGCCATGGCAGAGCACGATGGGTTTTCCTTTGTTTTCGCGGCCGGCCTCGAAGACTTCGAGGTCCACACCATTGACGGCGATAAGGGTGGGCTTGGGAAAGTCGGTTGTATTGAGCATTGATTATTCGCCTTGCTGACACGTACAGGCGCTGGCTAAAGGCGAATGGTGCCAGGATCTGACACCATAGGTGGGCAGGTTTACCCGATGAACGCTCGCCTCCGCCAAGACGCCATCGTGCGCAGCCTCCGACGCAACGGCACCTCGACTATCGCGCACCTTGCGGAGGCTATTGGCGCGTCCAGGCGCACCGTGTTGCGGGACATCAGCGCGCTACGCGATGCAGGTTTTGTCATCCATTCCGAACCCGGCCGCGGGGGTGGCCTGCAACTGGACCCACAATCGGTCCAGACCACCACACGCCTCTCGGTCGCCGAAATCTTTGCGCTTCTCATCAGCGTGGCATCCATGCGGGCCGCCGGAAACCTGCCCTTCTCGGCGCTCGCGGATGCCGGGCTTTCCAAAATCGAGAAAGCCTTGCCAACGGACAAACTGCGCGACCTGCGCCGGTTTCTGGACTGCCTGTTCGTCGGGCAATTGTCGCCGCAGGTCGACATCTCCGACCTGGGTGAAATAGACCCCGCGCTGCTGCCCGCATTCGAGACAGCTTTTCTCCACAAGCAGCGCCTGCACTTCCGCTACCGTGACGCAAAAGGGGCGGTGACCCGCCGGCATGTCGAGCCGCAAGCCATGCTGATCCTGCCGCCGCTCTGGTACCTGGTGGCCTGGGACCCATCACGCGAAGGCTTTCGCCATTTTCGCATGGACCGGATCAGCACTCCGGAAATCGACGCGGGCCCACCCTTTCAGCGACGGCACGTGCCATTCGAGGATCATGTTCGCCCGGTTCGGGATCTGTCCCGGTGAGGGCCGAAGGGCGACAACCCGCTGTCTCCATGCATTCGCCCCATCCTCATTTGGTGCGCCACGCCGCCTTCCGCACCGCTGACGCGACCGGCCCTGCGGGACAGCCGCGCCATTCGAGCTGCCACTCAGGCATAGCCTTCGCGGCCTTCTCGCCTCAGATGGCTCCACCGGAGCCATCTGCCCTTCGGGACGGGTCGAAGTCTCATGGCCTCCTCCCCTGAAATCTCCCCAGTGGGGAGATTTCCCCTCTGGGACAGCCCAGAGAGTACCGTACGGTACGGTACGGAAAATTCTTGCCGCCGTCCGGGAATGGGTTTATTGAAGGGCAACACAAATTCCGGCCCCACCGGCATTAGACCGAGGAAATCAGCCATGCCCGTCTACCGTTCCCGCACCACCACCCATGGCCGCAACATGGCCGGCGCGCGTGGCCTCTGGCGCGCTACCGGCATGAAGGACGGCGATTTCGGCAAGCCCATCATCGCGGTGGTGAACTCGTTTACCCAGTTCGTGCCCGGCCACGTGCACTTGAAGGATCTCGGCCAGCTCGTCGCCCGCGAAATCGAGGCGGCCGGCGGCGTCGCCAAGGAATTCAACACCATTGCGGTCGATGACGGCATCGCCATGGGCCATGACGGCATGCTCTATTCCCTGCCCAGCCGCGACATCATCGCGGACTCGGTGGAATATATGGTCAATGCGCATTGCGCCGACGCCATGGTCTGCATTTCCAATTGCGACAAGATCACGCCCGGCATGCTCAATGCCGCGATGCGCTTGAACATTCCGGTGGTCTTCGTCTCGGGCGGGCCGATGGAAGCGGGCAAGGCATTGGTCAAGGGCAAGCTGCAGGCGCTGGACCTGGTCGACGCCATGGTGATGGCCGCCGATGACCATTACACCGACGAGGAGGTGCAGGCCGTCGAGGAAGCCGCCTGCCCCACCTGCGGCTCCTGCTCGGGCATGTTCACTGCCAATTCCATGAACTGCCTGACCGAGGCATTGGGCCTGTCGCTGCCCGGCAATGGCTCGACCCTGGCCACCCATTCGGACCGCAAGCGCCTGTTCCAGGAAG
>CBFGTF010000104.1:0-9425 GCA_965651655.1 uncultured Devosia sp. | reverse complement strand
TGCCGGCGCGTTCCACGGCGTCCGCATAGAGCAGGGTCTGCACATAGGCGGTGTGAGCGGCCTGGGACGGCGGGGAGCCATAGGCGGCGCCGAAGGACTTGGTGAAGGCGATCGAGCCGGCGTCCTGCAGGTTCCAGTGCCAGTTCGAGGTTCCGAAGATGCCCTTGATGTTTTCGCCGGCACCCTTGGCCATCAGTTCGGAGAACAGCGGCACCACAATCTGGAAGTCCTTGCCGTTCGCCTGGCGATCACGCATGCCGAACTGAACCGCCTGAGTGAGCGAGTTCACCATGTCGTTGCCGTAGTGGTTGAGGATAAGGACGTCCGCACCCGAATTCAGCACGGGGGTGAGGAACTGCGAGAAGTCGCCGGCACCGAGCGGGGTGCGCACGGCCTCGACGGTTTCCCAGCCCAGGGCTTCAGTCGCATTCTTCATGGACTCTTCCTGGGTCCAGCCCCAGGTGTAGTCGGCGGTCAGGTGGTAGGCACGACGATCGGCGCCATAGGTGTCGACAATGATCGGGGCCAGGCCGATGCCGGACTGGTAGGCATTGAAGAAGTGGCGGAAGCCGTAGCGCCGCTTGTCCTTGCCTGTGGTGTCGTTGGAATGGGTGAGGCCCGCCATGAAGATGACGCCCATTTCCTGGCAGAGGCCCTGCACGGCAATGGCTTCGCCCGAGGATGAACCGCCAGTGATCATGATGGCGCCATCGCGCTCGATCATGCGGGTGGCGCCTGCGCGGGCCACGTCGCTGAGCGTCTGGCTATCGGAGGTCACAAACGCGACCTTCTTGCCAAGAATGCCGTTGCCCTTGAGGGCAGAGGGGGTGAGCACATTGATGAGCCCGCCATCGCCTTCGCCGTTGAGGTGCTTGACGGCAAGTTCATAGGCCTTCTGCTCGTCTGCGCCTTCCTCGGCATAGGCGCCGGTGAGGGGCAGGTTGAGGCCGATGGTGACCGTATCGCCAGTGGGGTTGTTGCAGAACTCCTGCGCCCAGGCCCCCTTGGTAAACATCATGGGAGCTACGCCGGTGCCAATAATGCCAGCCATGCCGGTCTGCAGGACCCTGCGCCTGGTCAAGCCGCGCTTCAAAATTGTCATAAGTCTCCTCCTTTGGGCGCGGGGCGACTGATACATTGCCAGCCACTCACCGCGTGCCTACTATTCGACACATTTGAAAATGACAGCAATAGGGCATTGTAATTACTAGAAAAAATTGTAAATAGTTGATCTTGAAACGGCTATCGGCTGTCAATGTGTTGACAAGTCGGTCGCGTGGAAGGAGGAAGCCATGCGTGCTCCCATCGGGTTTCGCATCAGCAACAGGCGGAAATCACTCAGGATTTCCCAAGCGGCTCTGGCGCGGCTGGTGGGGATATCGCCGAGCTATCTGAACCTGATCGAGAACAACAAACGCGATGTCGGGGGCGCCCTGTTGCAGCGCGTGGCGCTTCATCTCGACATCAGCATCGACGACCTGACCGGCCAAGCCGAGCAGAAACTGCTGCAAGACCTCGAAGAGGCCTATGCCGACCCCATGATCGAGTCGCTGCCCTTCCAGCCCGATGAGCGGCGGCAGATGGTGGCCCAATATCCTGCCAGCGCCCTGGCCCTGGCCCGGCTGCACCGCGCCTATTCGGACGCGGTTGCCAGCGCGGACGCCTATGCTGACCGGCTGCGGTCCGACCCGTTGCTGGGCCAGTTGCTTCACCAGGTGCTATCCGGGGTCACCGCAGTGCGTTCGAGCGCTGAAATTCTTGAAGAGGTGACGGACCTGGATGAAGGCGAGCGGCAGCGCTTTGTATCCTCCATCGGCCGGGAGACGCGCAACCTGGGCGCCGTGGCGCGCAATCTCATTGGCCATTTCGAGAATGCCAGTGCCAGCCGCCGCAGCATCTCGCCTGCGCGGGAGATCGACGACCTGTTGGTGGAGCAGGCAAACTACTTCCCCTCGCTGGAAGCGGCCGCGGGCCGGCTTCGACAGGAAATCGAGGCGGGCGGTGCCTTTGGCGTGCGAACCCTGACCGAAATGCTGGAGAACCGGCACGGCGTTCGGATTCAGATCGGTGGCAGGCCGCCGGGCGGGCAAGGAAACTTTGCGGGCCAATATCGCTACTTTCCGGACATTTCGACCATGTGGCTGCAGGGCGCCACAACCCTGGCGACCCGCCAGTTCCAGCTGGCGCGCCTCTATGGCGAGATCGCGGCCGGGGATGTGATCGAGGCTGAACTTGAGGAGGCTGCGCTTGGCTCGCCAACCGCGCAGCGGCTGGCGCGCCGGGCGCTGGGCTCCTATCTCGCGGGTGCCCTGGTCTTTCCCTATTCGAGCTTTCTGGAGGCGGCGGTGGCTGCGTCCTATGACATCGACCAGCTGCGCCAGATCTACAATGCCAGTTATGAGCAGGTGGCGCATCGGCTGGTGTCGCTGCGCCGTCCGGGCGAGGAGGGGGTGCCATTCGGCTTTCTGCGATCCGATCCGGCGGGGCGGTTGACCAAGCACTTCCCGCTGCCCGGCCTGCTGCTGCCCTATTCGGGACATGCCTGCCCGCTCTGGGCGATCTATGGGGCTTTCCGGACGCCTGACATGCCGGTGCGCCAGGTCGTGAGGTTTTCCGATGGTTCGCGTTACCTGTTCGTGGCGCGGACGGTGCAGAGGCGGGCCGCAGCCTTCCACGAGCCACCGGTGATGGCCTCCGTCATGCTGGCCTGCAATGTGCTGCATGCCGACCAGACGATCTATGCGCAGGGGCTCAACCTTGCCGATACCGATGCAGATGTGCAGGTCGGCCCGACCTGCAGATTGTGCACGCGATCGGACTGTGCCAGCCGCCAGGAGGAGCCGCTTGCACCCATGCCGGGCCGGTCCGATCTGCGGGCGGCGTTGGTGCCCAAGGGTTTTGCGCTTGGCGATCGTGGCTGATTGGGATTTAGTGTCGCTATTCGCAGTGGGGAGACTGCGGGTCATTGGGGGGAATTTTGGCAGTCGATGTTCTGATCGCCGAAGATGAGCCGAGTATTCTGGAGTCGCTGGACTTCATCCTGCGTCGCGCGGGGTGGACGATAGATTCGGCCACGGACGGCGAGGCAGTGCTGGAAAAGGTGCGCCGCAGCCGGCCGCGTGTACTGGTGCTGGACGTCATGTTGCCCAAGCGCAGCGGCTTTGACGTACTCAAGCAATTGCGCGCCGATAGCGGGACGCGCGACCTGCCGGTGCTGATCCTCACGGCCAAGGGGCAGCAGCAGGACCGGCGCATTGCCGAAGAACTGGGCGCGGATGGCTTCGTGACCAAGCCCTATTCCAATGCGGAAGTGGTAGGCGCGGTACGGCAATTGCTGGGCAAAGATGCCTGACCGGCGCAAAGTCGTTGGCGGCATGTTCGTGCTCACCGTGGCCGGGTTGCTGTTGCTGGTGCCGCCGCTGGTGCAATTGTTCAATCATGACATCCGTTTTGGCGGCGTGCCTCAGATCGTCGTCTATCTGTTCGGCGTGTGGCTGGTGCTGATCGTGGGAACGGTGCTGCTGGCACGACTGCTTGAGCCGGATCGGACCGACCTCTGGGAAGAGGACGAAAGCTAGATGCTGTCGGCCGATTTCGTCATCGCAACATCGGTCGCCTATGTGGGGCTGTTGTTCGTTCTGGCTTATTTCGGAGATCGGCGCGCGCGGGCGAACAAGCGGTCCTGGCTGCACTCACCGGCGGTCTATACCCTGTCCATATCGGTATATTGCACGAGTTGGACCTTTTACGGTGCGGTGGGAAATGCCGCGCGTAGCGGATTGGAATTCCTCACTATTTATCTCGGTCCGACGCTGGTTTTTGTTGGCTGGTATTTCCTGTTGCGGCGCTTGGTGCGGATCAGCCACCTGCACCGCATTACCTCGGTGGCGGACCTGCTGTCGTCGCGGTTTGGCAAGTCCAGCCGACTGGGCGTGCTGGTCACCTGTATCGCCGTGGTGGGCATTGCGCCCTATATCGCGCTCCAATTGAAGGCGGTCACCTCGTCCATCCAGGCGGTGGCCGGGGCCTCCGAGTTCGGCCGGGGCAGCCTGACCGGTATCGACGACGTCGGTTTGGCGCTCGGCGTGGCGGCGGCGATGGCGTTGTTCACGATCCTGTTCGGGACGCGGCACGTCGATGCCAAGGAACAGCACCATGGCGTCGTGGCGGCCATTGCCTTCGAGGCCGTGGTCAAGCTGGCCGCCCTGGTCGCGGTGGGAGTCTTTGTGGTCTATATCGGCGGGGGGCTCGACGCCATTTTCACCCGGGCCCTGGACATGGGCGTCCAAGTGGACACTTCGGCCAGCTTCGATAGCCGCTGGATCACCACGCTGGTGTTATCGATTGCCGCCATTGTCTGCCTGCCGCGCCAGTTTCAGGTGACGGTGGTGGAGAATTCGGACGAGAGCCACCTGCGCGTCGCCGGCTGGGCCTTTCCGGCCTATATGATGCTGATGAGCATCTTCATCCTGCCTATAGCTGTCTATGGGCTGACGGCGATGCCTGCAGGCGCCAATCCGGACATGTTCGCCCTGACACTGCCCCTGGCCGCAGGGCAGAACGGGCTGGCGCTTTTCGCCTTTATCGGGGGTTTCTCGTCGGCGACCTCGATGATCATCCTCGAGTCGATAGCGCTCTCGATCATGGTGTCCAACCACATCATCATGCCGCTGGTGCTGCGGTTCAGTTCCAGCCAGCAATCGGGTGACGGGCAGGGCGTGAGCCGATTACTTCTGGTGGCGCGGCGGTTTTCCATCGTGCTTATCCTGTCGCTGGGGTTCTTCTATTTCTTCTTCACCCGCGATTCGGACGCCTTGGCCCCGATCGGACTCATTTCCTTCACGGCCATAGCCCAGTTCTTCCCGGCGCTGCTGGCAGCCATCTTCTGGCGCGAAGCATCGCTCAAGGCGGTCACGGCAGCGATCCTGGCGGGTTTCGTGTTCTGGGCCTGGTGCTGTTTCCTGCCTTCCTTCGATTCCGTGTCCACCCGGGTGTCCACCCTGCTCGAATTCGGCCCATGGGGCATAAGCTGGTTGCGGCCCGAGGCGATGTTCGGACTGGAGGGATGGGATCCGTTGACCCATGCCGCGTTCTGGAGCCTTTCGGTCAATGTTGTTGTGCTCACCGTTGGGTCGCTGCTGTCCACCCCATCGGCGCTCGAACGCATCCAGGCGACGGCTTTTGTCGATGTGTTTCGGCGCAGCGGGCTCCCCCAGGGCAATTTCGTGCGCGGCTCGGCAACGGCCAATGATCTGTATTTCGTGGCCGAGCGCGTGCTGGGTGAAAGGCGGGCAGCGGCATTGTTCGAGTCTGCGGCGCGGGAAACGGGGGTGGATCCGGCCGTACTCGAGCCGACCCCGGAGTTCATCGGGCGGCTGGAGCGCGAATTGGCCGGGTCAATCGGGGCGGCTTCGGCCCATGTCATGCTCTCCAAGGTGGTTGCCGGTGGCGATGTGTCGCTCGAAGAGATGATGCAGATGGCTGATGAAACCCAGCAGGTGATCGAATATTCCCAGGAACTGGAAAAGACCTCGGCGGAGCTCCGCCTGACCGCACGCAAGCTGGAGGACGCCAATGCCCAATTGCGCGAGCTGGATAGCCAGAAAGACGAGTTCCTCAGCCAGGTGAGCCACGAAGTGCGCACGCCCATGACCTCGATCCGTTCCTTCTCCGAAATCCTGATGGAGCCTGGTGACCTCAATGACGGCCAGCGACAGCGCTTCATCACCACCATTCATCAGGAGAGCCTGCGCCTGACCAAGCTGCTCGACGAGATCCTTGATCTCAGTGCGTTGGAGCGGGGTGAACGAAGCTGGCGCAACGTTCCCGTAGACGCCGAGGAGGCGCTTGATCGTGCCGTGGCGGTCTGCGATGCGCTGCTGCGGCAGAAGGGCATGCGGGTCGAATTCGGGGAGCGTGCCCACACCACGATGGTGGAAGGTGACGCGGACAGGCTCTGCCAGGTGTTCATCAACCTGATCTCCAACGCGGTCAAATATAATGACGCCAATGATCCGATAGTGCATGTCAGCTCGGCTGTGCGAAGCGGGCATTTCGTCGTGGAAGTTGCCGACAATGGTCCGGGAATTTCAAAATCGGACCGCAAGCTGATCTTTGAAAAATTCTGGCGCGGCGTGGAGGGTGGCGGCGACCAGGGCGGCGCGGGCCTGGGCCTTGCCATCAGCCGGCAGATCATCGCGCGCATGAACGGTTCGCTGGACCTGGTTCAGGGTCCGCTGCCGGGGGCCTGTTTCCGGGTCCGCCTGCCGGTGATCAAGCAGGCCGTACCGGCGGCCAGCGGCACCGCTCGCGTCTAGCCCTGGCCCTCATCGGGAATATTGAGCAGGTGCCCACAGGCCTTGCAGTGGACCGCGTCTGGTTCGTGGCGCTGCAACCCGCATTGCGGACAGGGAAAACTGACCTTGGCGGGCCGAAAGATCAGCTGTGCCAGCCTCACGAAGAGTGAGATGCCGATAATCATGACGACAATGGACGTGAGCTTGCCGAAAGTGCCGGGCAGCACGATGTCGCCGAACCCGGTCGTGGTCATGGTCGTCACGGTGAAATAGAGCGCGTCGACATATCCCACGATGCCGGATTCGCGCTGGGCGAAGGCGGTGTAAACGAAGCCGGTCACCACGAAGATGAACACCAGGAGGTTGATGACCGCCTGGATGGTCTCGCGGTAGTCGCCCAGGCCGCGCTTTTCCAGGGGGCGCCAGACTATGCTGGAGCGGGTGAGCGTCCATAGCCTGAGGATACGTAGGAACCCCAGGTTGAACAGCCAGGTCGGGGCCAGCAGCGTGACGAGGATGAAGATGTCGATGATCACCGGCAGCTGTCGCAGCCAGCGCATTGGATGGGTGGAGGCCAGTCCACGCGCCAGCAGGTCAATCGCCAGCACCGCGGCAATCGAATAGTCGAGCCAGAGGAAGGTGTCGCTATCTCTCAGGAGCGGCGTGGCAATAAAAAACGCTATGATGGCCAGATCGACAATCAGGATGACGGCCTGGAAACGCAGGGCCTTGGTCGATTGACCGTGATAGAGCAGTCTCAGCCTTGAGCGCAGACGATCAATGCCACGGGATTCTTCAGCGTCCGAGGAGGCCGGACTTTCGGTGTTTGCCACTCTTGCTCACTTGGTTTCGGCCACAGACTGGGTGTCAGCAAGACCTATTTTGCCAGTGGGTTCAAGGGGGCTATGACCGCCGCCTGCGAAGAGAGCCTCAGCAATTGCTGAACGGATAGGTACAGGTCTGGTTGCTCTCCGTGGCAACGGAATCGGAGAGCGAACTTGACGATGACTCTGGGGGTGGCGCCAGACAGGCCTGGGCGCCAGCGACCCTGAACTCGTCAGGGAAGGCGGCCTGGATATTGGCCAAGCCGAACATTTCCACCAGACCCGGGCGTCCACCGGAGCTCCAACCTAGCATTTCCGGGCTGCCACTGGCATTCGAGCCAATGTCGCACCGCTTGGTAAGGTCGACGCAGTTGGGGCCATAGCACAAGCGTAGCGCGCCGGCATAAAGCATAGTCAGGGTGACGCCGCGGGTCACCGCCAGGTCGAAGCGGGTGCCGCGAACGGCGATGGATGCCGTGGGCGTATCGATCGAATAGACCGACTTGGGGCTGTTGCCGGAAATGAATCGGAACGTTCCGGCCAGGGCATTGATGGCAAACCGATCTGCCCCCGTGCCATTGAGCAGGTATTGCTCGATTTCGAGCGTACTGCGCGGCCCCACGACCAGGCGGGTCTGATCGTCAAACAGCAGTTGCACATGTCCGGTCGGGCCGGTGACGATCTTTTCGCCCACCGAGACGTCGGAGCCGACGACCAGAATTCGGTCGGTGGCTCCTTTGCGCGAAACGGCATCAGGATTGACACCCACGGCGGTTCCTTCGCCGGCGGCGAAGGCCGGCGCAAGCAGCAACAGAGAAGCAAAAGCGGTACGGGCAACGATTTTCATCATGATCGACATCGTCCAATATTGCCGCTGAACCCCAGATGAACCGCCCAGCCGTCACACATCCTAGCAGAGACGCACCGATCTGGAAAAGGTCGCCAATCTGCGGGCCGGCGCGGGCTGGAATGGTTGCCGCGAGGGGCGCGGCGCGCTATGTGCTGCCTGAACAACAACCGGCGACATGCCGGGCAAGGGGACCCCATGAAGCTTGCCTTCGTCATTCCCGCCTATAATGAAGAAGCGCTGATCGGCAAATGCCTGGAGTCGGTGCAGGCGGAAATCAAGCGCTCTGGCGCTGATGCGGACGTGATTGTCGTCAACAATGCCTCGACCGATCGCACGGGCGAAATAGCGCGCAGCTTTGCAGGGGTGCGCGTGGTGGACGAGCCCAAGAAGGGCCTGGTCAATGCCCGCGATGCCGGGTTCGCCGCCAGCCAAGGCTATGACCTGGTCGCCAATATCGACAGCGACACCATCGTTCCCGAAGGCTGGTTGGACCTGGTGATGCGCGAGTTCGACAGGGACAGCAAGCTGGTGTGCCTGAGCGGACCTTATGTCTATTACGACATGGCGCTGCACAATCGGGTGCTTATCGGCATGTTCTATGGGCTGACCTATCTGATCTACCTGCTCAACCGCTTTGTCCTGCGGGTAGGCTCGGTGGTGCAGGGGGGCAATTTCGTCTTCAAGCGCGACGCCTGGGCCGCGGTGGGCGGATATGATCGCAGCATCGAGTTCTTCGGCGAGGACACCGATGTGGCGGTCCGCCTGTCCAAGGTCGGCGGGGTCAAGTGGACCTTTGCGCTCAAAATGAAGACCTCGGGCCGGCGCCTCGAAAAAGAGGGCGTATTCCGCACGGCGGGCACCTACACGCTCAATTTCTTCTGGGTGACCTTCAAGGGCAAGCCCATGACCAAGGACTACACCGACATCCGGCCGCAATAGACCGGAAAGGCTGCCGAGCGGTTCGGGGTAGCGCCATCGGCGCGATCCGCTAAACTTGGACCGGTCACATGACGTGGCCGGAGTCGGTCGGCAGATGAGCATCTCATCCCAGCTTCCGCCCATTTCGCTGGCCCAGGCCAGCGCAACTCTACGCGCGCTTGCCCAGGCGGCAGGGCAGACCGTGGAAGCGCGGGTGCTCAGCCAGTCCGCCAATGGCACTACCCAAGTCCAGATCGGGCGGCAGGTGCTCAGCCTGGCTCTGCCCGAGGGGCAGCCTGTCGGTACCACGCTGACATTGTCGGTTCAGCAGGCCGATGGGCAATTGCGGCTTGCGGTGGTGGCCACCCGTCCACCGACCATTGCACCGCCGACAACCCCTCTCACGACGGCTGTGCCGGCCCCGGCCACTTCGGTGCAATTATCAGCTGCCGCCTTGTCCAGCTCCTCCCTGTCCCAGCCGGTCCCACCGGCTCCTTCCGGGCAAGCGGGGTCGCCCGTGAGTTCAACACCTGCCGC
>CBFGTF010000103.1:0-9465 GCA_965651655.1 uncultured Devosia sp. | reverse complement strand
GGCGTCAATGTCGATGACCTGCTGATCTCACAGCCCGATGCCGGCGAGCAGGCGCTCGAAATCACCGATACGCTGGTGCGCTCGGGCGCCATCGACGTGCTGGTGGTCGATTCGGTGGCTGCCCTCACCCCGCGCGCCGAGCTTGAAGGGGAAATGGGCGACAGCCTGCCGGGCCAGCAGGCGCGGCTGATGAGCCAGGCCATGCGCAAGCTCACCGGTTCGATCTCCAAGTCCAAGTGCCTGGTCATCTTCATCAACCAGATCCGCATGAAGATCGGCGTCATGTATGGCTCTCCCGAGACGACGACGGGCGGCAATGCGCTCAAGTTCTACGCTTCGGTTCGTCTCGACATCCGCCGCATCGGTGCGCTGAAGGATCGCGAGGAGATCGTGGGCAACCAGACCCGCGTGAAGGTGGTCAAGAACAAGCTGGCGCCGCCGTTCCGCCAGGTCGAGTTCGACATCATGTATGGCGAGGGCATTTCCAAGACGGGCGAATTGCTCGATCTGGGCGTCAAGTCCGGTATCGTCGAGAAGTCCGGCGCCTGGTTCTCCTGGGACAGCCAGCGGCTGGGGCAGGGGCGCGAGAATTCGCGCCAGTTCCTCAAGGACAATCCGGAAATTGCCGCCACTATCGAGCAGGGCGTGCGCGAAAGTTCGGGCCTGCTGGGCGAAGTTCTGCTGGTTGCCGGTGGCGACGACGAGAGCAGCAGCGACGATTGATCTGCCTCCATCCCATGCACTGAATTCAGGCACCGGTTTTCCGGTGCCTTTTTTCTTGCCCCATGGGGCATGGGGGTCGTGTCGCAATGCTGGACAGGCCCAAGGCCTGCGGGATAGAAAGCCCACGAATTTTCTTTGGGCGCGTCCGCGTCCGCTCGCCATGAAAGCCTCTGCATGACCAGCGTAAACGATCTCCGTTCGAGCTTTACCGGCTATTTCGCCAGCAACGGCCACGAGGCCGTCTCGTCCAGTCCGCTGGTGCCGCGCAACGATCCCACGCTGATGTTCACCAATGCGGGCATGGTGCAGTTCAAGAACGTCTTCACCGGGATAGAAAAGCGCCCCTATTCCACCGCGACCACGGCACAGAAATGCGTGCGCGCGGGCGGCAAGCACAATGATCTCGACAATGTCGGGTTCACCGCGCGCCACCACACCTTCTTCGAGATGCTGGGCAATTTCTCCTTCGGCGACTATTTCAAGGACCGGGCCATCGAGCTGGCCTGGACCCTGCTGACCAAGGACTGGGGCCTGCCCAAAGAAAAGCTCATGGTCACCGTCTATGAAGACGATGACGAGGCCATGGATCTCTGGAAGAAGATTGCCGGCCTTTCCGAAGATCGCATCGTGCGTCTCGGCGCCAAGTCCAATTTCTGGCAGATGGGCGATACGGGTCCCTGCGGTCCGTGTTCGGAAATCTTCTACGACCATGGCGACAAGGTCTGGGGTGGCCCTCCGGGGTCTCCGGAGGAAGATGGCGACCGCTGGATCGAGATCTGGAACCTCGTTTTCATGCAGTTCGAGCAGCATCCGGATGGCTCGCGCACTGGGCTGCCGCGTCCTTCGATCGATACCGGTATGGGCCTCGAGCGCATCGCCGCGGTCATGCAGGGCGTGCATGACAATTACGATATCGACCTGTTCAAGGCGCTGATCGGCGCGGCGGCCAATGCCACCAATGCCGATGTCAACGGTCCGGGCAATCGCAGCCTGCGCGTCATTGCCGATCACCTGAGGTCGATGAGCTTCCTCATCGCCGAAGGCGTGCTGCCCTCCAATGAGGGTCGCGGCTATGTGCTGAGGCGCATCATGCGCCGCGCCATGCGCCATGCGACGCTGCTGGGCGCCAATGAGCCGGTCATCCACAAGCTGGTGCCGACCCTGGTGCGCGAGATGGGGCAAGCCTATCCCGAACTCAGCCGCGGCGAGGCGATGATCGCCGAGACGGTGCGGCTCGAAGAGGGGCGCTTCCTCAAGACGCTGGGGCGCGGCCTGCAGATCCTCGAGGCCGAGACGGCCAATCTGGGCGAGGGCGCCACGCTGGATGGCGCCACCGCCTTCAAGCTCTACGACACCTATGGCTTCCCGCTCGACCTGACCCAGGATGCGCTGCGCTCGCGCAATATCAGCGTCGACCAGGCCGGGTTCGATGCCGCCATGGCCCAGCAAAAGGCCGAGGCGCGCAAGAACTGGGCCGGCTCGGGCGAAGCGGCGACCGACACGGTCTGGTATGGCCTGGCCGACAAGCTGGGGCCGACAGAATTCCTTGGCTACGAAACCGAGACCGCCGAGGCCGAGATCAAGGCGCTGCTGGTCGATGGGGCGGAGGTCGAGACCATTTCGGCCGGCCAGGATGGCATCGTGGTGGTCAACCAGACGCCGTTCTATGGGGAAAGCGGTGGTCAGGTGGGCGATACCGGCACCATCAAGGGTGAAGGTGTGGTGGCCCAGGTCACCGATACGGGCAAGCATCACGGCGTTTTCTCGCATCGGGTGCGCGTGACCCAGGGAGAACTGAAGCGCGGCCAGGCGGTCGAACTGCTGGTCGATCATGACCGGCGCTCGTCCATTCGCGCCAATCACTCGGCCACCCATCTGCTGCACGAAGCCCTGCGCCTGGTGCTGGGTGATCATGTCGCGCAGAAGGGATCCATGGTTTCGGCCGATCGCCTGCGTTTCGATTTCGTGCATACCAAGCCGATGAGCCCGCAGGAAATGGCCGAGGTCGAAGATATCGCCAATGCCATCATCCTCCAGAATACGCCGGTCGAAACCCGGCTGATGGGGGTCGAGGAAGCCAAGGATTCGGGCGCGCGTGCCCTGTTCGGCGAAAAATATGGCGATGAGGTGCGGGTTGTTTCCATGGGCGAGCCCACGGGCAACGGCCTTGGCTGGTCGGTCGAATTGTGCGGGGGCACGCATGTGCGCCGCACCGGCGATATCGGCCTGGTGTCAGTGGTCAGCGAGGGTGCTGTGGCCGCGGGCGTGCGCCGCATCGAGGCCCTGACCGGCAAGGCCGCGCGCCACCGGGGCAATGACAATGTCAACATCGTCGCCTCGGCGGCCGGCCTGCTGCGCTCGGGCACGCATGAGGTGCTTGATCGCATCGAGGCGCTGCAGGAGCAGCTCAAGAAGTCGGAACGGGCGCTGGCGGAGGCCCGCCAGAAGCTGGCATTGGGCGGCGGCGGCGAAGCTGCCAGCGCCGGCGAGACCGTCAATGGGGTGACCTTTGTGGGACGCGTCGTCGAAGGCGTCGCCGCCAAGGACATCAAGTCGGTGGTGGATGCCGAAAAGAAGCGCATTGGCTCGGGGGTCGTTACCATCGTGCTCAAGGGCGAGGATGGCAAGGGTACGGTCGCCATCGGCGTCACCGATGACCTCACCAGCCGCTATGCCGCCGGCACGCTTATCAAGTCCGCGACGGCGGCGCTGGGCGGGCAGGGCGGTGGCGGGAGGCCGGACATGGCCCAGGGCGGCGGCCCGGACGGCAGCAAGGCCGACGCGGCCATCGCCGCCATTCGGGCACTGATCTAGCCAGTTGCACTTGCCGACAATTTTACGACTGCCGTTCAGCGCGAACCCACGCTGAACGGCAGTTTCGGTTTCTGCGCAGGGCCGGGCGCGCTAGACTTCCATCCAGGATCGGGAGGTCTGGCGAGGATGTCCGAGCGCACCAGCGTTCTGTCCGAATGTGCTGCGATTGCCTGCTGCTCGCCTGGCGCGCCGATGCGCAGCCTCGAGCATTTCTCCATGGCCACGGGGTTCGGCCTTTTCGTGCATTCTCGCGACCTGTCGGGCTTGAAGGCCCAGCGATTCAAGAACCTGTTCTTTCTGGTGCATTTTGCTTTGCCCGATCCGGACAAGTCGGAGTTCCTGACGGTCCTGCGCCGGAACAGCGCCAATCGGGTCAGGCTGTCGCCGGTGATCCTGGTCACGCAGGACTGCGACGTCGATGTTTTCCTCGGCTATGTGCAGATGGGGTTCGACGATATCCTGTGCCTGCCCGACAGTGCCGACCTGCTGGTCGACCGGCTGGTCGGACAGCTCAATCATGACATCCTCTATATCGAGACGGCCGACTATTTCGGGCCCGACCGGCGGCGCATGGAAGTGCAGGGGGCAAGCCATGCGGCGCGTGTCTCGAACGCCCATCTGCATACGCGGCTGGTCATTCACCGCAGCCTGGCGGAAGGACCTGTGATCGTGCAGCGGCAGGATCACTGGGACAGCGTGGTGCACTAAGCCCGCCCGGCTAGAGCCCGATGCGGAAGAAGAAGATGCGGGGCTTCCAGCGGATCGGGGTCTTTTCGGTCAGAACGTTGAGCAGGCCCGCGCCGACCACGACCAGCATGCCGAGGATGGCTATCCAGTCGGGATATTCGCCGAAGAAGAGTGCGCCGAACAGGATTGCCCAGATCAACTGGCTGTATTGCACCGGGGCGATGAGATTGGCGGGTGTTTGCCTGCTGGCCTGGATCAGCAGCAGGCCGCCCATGCCACCGAGAAGACCGATGCCGAGCAGGATCCCCAATTGTTCGAGGGTCGGAACCACGAAAGTGGGCAGCATCAGAACGAAATTGACGATGCCCGAATAGAGCACCTGCAGGCCCACCAGGCTCACCCGGCGTTCCCTGGGCGCGACATGACGGAGGATGGTGGTGGTGATGGCACCAAAGACGGCGCCGGCCATCATCACGAAATGGCCGGTATCGAGTTCCCTGAGGCCCGGCCGAATGACCAGGACCACGCCCAGGAAGCTGATGAACAGCAGCACCCAGCGGTGCAGCGCCACATGTTCACGCAGCAGCAGCACCGAGAGCAGGGTCACGAAGAGGGGCGTGGTGAAGCCGATGGAATAGACATCGGCAAAGGCAATGTGGGTGAAGGCATACATCACGCAGGCCGTGCCCGAAATGGCGGTCAGGCAGCGCAGATGCACCAGCCAGGGGTGGTGCAGCTTGTAGGCGTCGCGCCAGCGCTCGCCGCGCTTGGTCAGCATGGCGGGAATGATGGAAAAACTGGTGGTGAAAAAGGCGATCTCGAACACGGACAGGCCCGGTCCGGTGGTCTTGATCAGGGCATCGGCCACTGAGAAAATGGCATAGGCCAGAAAGGCGAGAACGACGCCGATGGGCATCAGAACAATCCAGACAGGAAAGGAGCGGACTCAGGAAGGAATGGCGCTACCATACTTGCGCCAATGCCATCCGTCATTGGGGCGCGGGCGGGATTTGCACCGGTTCGATGCCCTTGAGCGCGGGGCCGATGATTTCGATGCGATTGGTCCAGACATAGCCGTCAAAATCCCGCGGGACCTGAGCCAGGGTCTCGATATCGTCGATGCCGGCGGTGCCGGGGTCTCCGGCGCCATAGGGGCCGAGCAGGATCACCTCGCTGCCCACATCGGCCAGGCGCTGCTGCAGCAGGTTCGGCCAGCCCCAGAGCCAGGGCGCGACATTGATCGGGACCATCACCTTGGTGTTCTCGCAGGCGCCGGGCACAAAGCCGGTCCATCCCAGGGCCAGGTATTGGCCAAGGCAATCGACCAGACCACGCCGCGACCAGACATTGAGTCCCTCGATCAGGCCGGCGGCCCGGTAGGTGGGCTCATCGCCGCCATAGGCGCCCCAGATGGGGCTGCGCCATTCCGGGTGGTCGGCGACCAGCGCGGCCAGCATGTCGCCCTCGCGGGCCTCGCGGCTCTTGAAGTTGACGAGGAATTGCCGGTCCGGCATGGCCCGGAACACCTGCTTGAGTTCTGGCATCAGGCCTGTGCCGGTACCACGAAACGGAAAGGTCTGCCCGCCATCGGCGGTGTAGCCGTAACCGATATCGAGGGCCAGCAACTCGGCCATGGAATGGTCGCGGGTTTCTCCCGAGCCCTGGGTGCGGCAGTCCACGGTCCAGTCGTGCATGACGGCGAACTGGCCGTCGGTGGTGGGGTGCACGTCCAGCTCGACAATATCGGCGCCGGAGGCGAAGGCGGTCTGCATGGAGGCCAAGGTGTTTTCGAGCAGGCCATGACGGGGCACATCGATGCGCTCGGCGGTGCAGGTGTCGTTGTCGAGATTGTCCCGGTTGAAGGTCTGGTGCACGCCGCGATGGGCTATGAGTCGCAGTTCGGCATCGGGTTTCGGCCCGACGCGCCAGCCGGCATTAAAGGCATAGATGCCCGTGCCTGCCGCGAGAATGGCAAGGCCAACCCAATAGCGTCGCTTCATGAATGCCCCCTGTTCAGTCGATGATTTCTCGATGAAACTGTTCAAAATGCGGCAGTCCTTTGTGTCGGAACCTGAACCACCCATTCATGCTGGCTTCATGATCAGCATGGCCATTTAGCGCGCGGTCGCCTGGTCGTGGCGGCTCTTTTTCGGAGGGCATTTCTATGAGATTTCTAAACAAGGCCATGCTTGGCGTCGTCGCGGCGCTTGGACTGGCCTTTCCCGCCATTGCTGCGGAGCGGGCCATCATCGTTCTGGATGGATCGGGCTCCATGTGGGCCCAGATCGAGGGCGAGGCGCGGATCACCATTGCGCGCGAAACCCTGTCATCGGTGCTGGCGGAGCTGCCGGGCGACCTGGAACTGGGGTTCATGACTTATGGCCATCGCGAGAAGGGCAATTGCGCCGATATCGAGATGCTGGTCGATCCGGCGCCCGGCACCGGCGCGGCTATTTCCGAGGCAGCCGAGGGGATCAACCCCAAGGGCATGACGCCCCTGAGCGATGCGGTGCGGCTCGCCGCCGAGGAACTGCGCTTTACCGAGGAAAAGGCGACGGTGATCCTGATCACCGACGGGCTTGAAACCTGCGAAGTCGATCCCTGTGCACTGGGCAGCGACCTGGAGGGCCAGGGCATTGATTTTACGGCGCATGTGCTCGGCTTCGGTCTCTCGGACGAGGAGGGCCGGCAGGTGGCCTGCCTGGCGGAAAACACAGGTGGCAAATATTTGTCGGCCCAGAATGGCGATGACCTGGTCGACGCGCTGACGGCCACCGTGGCGGAGGCGGCGCAGGCCGAACCCGAACCTGCGCCGGAGCCGGAACCCGCCCCTGAACCGGAGGCGGCGGTGCTGGACGAGAACTTCACCATCGAGGCTGTGCTGGCAGAAGGCGGAGAGCCCCTGACCAACGATAATGACGATGGCTTTGCCTGGACCCTGCGGCAAGGCGAGGAGAGCATCGACTACGGCTATGACGTGCCGCGTACCTTTGTGGAGCCCGGCGACTATGAGCTGGAAGTCCGCTATGGCGAGGCCCGCGTCGTGCTGCCGGTGACCATTCTGGAAGACGAGCTCGCTGCCCCCTATGTGGTGCTCAATGCGGGCACGGTAGTTCTTCGGGCCTTTGCGTCAGAAGGGCAACCCGTCAGCGATGGTGCGGCGCTCAATGTCACCTATCCCGGTGGCGATACCTATGGCTACGGGGAAGGCACCTTCCGGGTTCCTGCCGGTGAAATCACCGTCACCGCCCGTGTGGGCGAGGGAGAAGTGTCGGAGACATTCACCCTGGCGGCCGGCGAAACCCTGGAGAAGGACCTTGTTGCCGGCATAGGTCTGGCGGTGATCAACGCCGCCTATGTCGAGGGCATGACGGTCGAAGACAGTGGCATGGCCGTCAATGTCTTCAAGGCGGCCAAGGCTATTGACGGGTCGCGCGAGGAAGTCAGCTATGGCTATGGCCCGGCCAATGAGTTCCAGCTTCCACCGGGTGACTATGTGGCCGTGGTTCGCATGGATGAAGCCAACGCGGAAGTTCCCTTCACCGTCAAGAGCGGCGAGCGGGTGGACGTCATGGGTGTTCTCGATGCCGGGGTCGTTGCCCTGACCATGCCCGGCACGGATGCCTTCAATCTCTACGCGGCCAAGGCCGATATCCAGGGCAACCGTCTCGAGGTCGGCTATGGCTTCGGCGCCGAATACCAGACGACCCTGAAGGCGGGCGATTATGTGGCTGTCACCCGCTATGCCGATGACAGCGTGACCGAGACACCGTTCTCGGTGGTTGCGGGCGAGCGGACCGAGCTGACCGTGGAGAAGGGCGCAGCCAAGTCCAAGACCAAATAGGCCTGCGGCACATCGAAATGAGAAGGGCGCCCCTGGGCGCCCTTTTTGTCAGTCTTCGAAATTCACTTCGCCGCCGCTCGAAGCGTCGACATCACGCTGGCGCGGATTGCCGGCTACCTCGATATCGGCGCCGCTGGAGGCCTGGGCACGGACCTGTTCGGCCAGGTGGGCGCTGATATTGGCGCCGCTTGAGGCCTGCAGGTTCCCCGTTTTGGCCTCGAGCTCCTCGGCGTCGATATCGGAGCCGCTGGATGCGTCCAGATTGACGGTTTCCGCCGTGCCGGAGACTTCGATGTCCGAACCGCTCGAGGCGCTTGCATCGAGCTGGCGCAGCCTTGCATCTTCCAGGACAATGTCGGCCCCGCTCGAGGCGTCGAGCTTGAGGTTGTCGGCTGCTATGGCCTTGAGCGAAATGTCAGCGCCGGAGCTGGCAGTGGCCGCCGTGAGCGCCGGCAGAGTGATGTCCAGGGTTACAGCGTTGCCGCTGTTGAACAGCATGCCGACCAGGCCGCCGCTGAGAATGAAATCGAGAAAACTGCTCTCGATGCGCGCAACCAGTACGCCACCCTCGACGCTGAGTTGCAGATTGTCGAGCGCGTCACTCGACCGGGATTCGGCCCGCACGGAGAAGGTCTCGGCGAGCGTTACCCGCGCATCGAGACCGGTGGCGATGTCGACCTTGTCGAAGCCGTCGAGATCAAAGTCCCGGCTCTGGGCGAGGGCGGGACCGGAGAGGGCGAGGCCCAGGATTCCGGCGGCGATGAACGGTCTGGCGCCACGCATGGCAAGCTCTCCCTTTGCTGTGATAGGCGGGAGATGGGGCCGCGGCGGCGGCGTTCAAGCGGAGTGACACCAGAAAAACACGCGAGCCGGCCCTTGATGGGCACATGCATGTAACCTATGGCGCAGCAAAAAGCCGGGGCGAACCCCGGCTTTCCAATTCCAATCAGGTCCGGCTTACGCCATGGCCTTCTGCAGGTTGAGGTCGATGGCGTCGAGGAACCCGATCGTGGTCAGCCAGGGCTGATCCGGGCCGACCAGCAGCGCCAGGTCCTTGGTCATCTTGCCTTCCTCGATGGTGTCGACCGTGACCTTTTCCAGGGTCTGGGCGAACTTTGCCAGCTCGGCATTGTTGTCGAGCTTGGCGCGGTGGGCGAGGCCGCGCGTCCAGGCAAAGATCGACGCAGTCGAATTGGTCGAGGTTTCCTTGCCCTGCTGGTGCTGGCGGTAGTGGCGGGTCACGGTGCCGTGGGCTGCCTCGGCCTCGACGGTCTGCCCATCGGGGGTCATCAGTACCGAGGTCATCAGGCCAAGCGAGCCGAAGCCCTGGGCAACGGTGTCCGACTGGACGTCGCCGTCATAGTTCTTGCAGGCCCAGACATAGCCGCCGGACCACT
>CBFGTF010000102.1:0-9605 GCA_965651655.1 uncultured Devosia sp. | reverse complement strand
CGCTGATGGGCACCTATGACCGGGGCTATTCGGAGGTGACGCTGTCGCGGCTGACCGTGGTCACCAAGGCGCGCGAAGCCATCATCCACAAGGAATTCCACCTCTCGAGTGCCGATCCGAGGCTCGTGCCGCAGGACGCGGTGCGGGTGATCGGCGAGACCAATTATGATGTGGCCGACCAGCTCTCCAATATGGGTATGGAGGCCATTCATCCGCGTGCGGCCAAGGGCCTGCGGCAAGCCAATATCCCGCTGCGGATCAAGAATGCATTCGAGCCCGAGCACCCCGGGACCGTCATCCGATCTGACCTGGCGCCGCGCGATCCCCATGTGGAGATCGTCACCGGTCTCAAGCAGGTCTATGCCTTCGAGTTCTATGACCAGGACATGGTCGGAGTGAAGGGCTATGACGCCGAGATTCTCGAAGCGCTCAAGCGTCACAAGGTCTGGATCATCGCCAAGACCTCGAACGCCAATACCATCACCCATTATCTCAAGGGCTCGATGAAGGCGATCAAGCGGGTCGAGGCCGACCTGTCGACCGCCTTCCCCACCGCCGAGATCAGCCTGCGCAAGGTTGCGATTGTCTCGGCCATTGGCCGCGATCTGCGCTCGCCCAGGGTGCTGACCCAAGCCATCCGCGCCTTGTCGGCTGCGGGGATCGAGCCTCTGGGCGTCCACGACCTGCTCCGCAAGGTCGACCTGCAGGTGATTGTCGAGCCGGACCAGTTCGAAGCCAGCATCGCAGCCCTTCACAAGGGGCTCATCGAAGATTGGGCAGCAGCGCCGCAGCAAAGACTGCACGCCGCCGCCTGAACCTTGGCCGGCTGATTGGATGGGCTCCAGCCGGTTTCATCGCCCGAAGAATAAACAACCAGGAGAACACACATGACCATTTTCGGAAGAACCGCAGTCATGGCGCTGTCCGCCATTGCAGCTTCGGCACTTGCCTCCACCGCTGTCAGCGCCGCAACACTGGCCGAGATCCAGGAATCGGGCTCGATCCGCATCGCGGTCGCCAATGAGATTCCCTATGGCTATGTCGATCCCAATGGCGAGGCCATGGGTGCCGGCCCTGATGTCGCCAAGGCGATCATGGAACAGCTGGGCGTGGAGAATATCGAGTGGGTGACCACCAATTTTTCCTCGCTGATCCCGGGCCTGCAGGCCGACCGCTTCGACATGGTTGCCGCCGAAATGGCGATCCTGCCGGATCGCTGCCAGCAGGTGCTCTTTTCGGAGCCCAACACCTCCTATGGTGAGGGCCTGCTGGTTGCCGCCGGCAACCCCAAGGACATCCACGCCTATTCCGATTTCGCCGAGAACCCCGACCTCAAGGTCGCGATCATGGCCGGCGCGGACCAGCTTGAAATGATGCAGAAGCTGGGTGTGGACGAAGCCAATCTGGTCACCATCGCCGCCAATGCCGACGCCATCTCGACAGTGTCGACTGGCCGCGCCGATGCCTATGCCGCCACAAGCCTCACGGCCAGCGGCCTGGCCGGTCAGAATGACGGCGTGGAAGTGGCCGGCGAGTTCACCGACCCGGTGATCGATGGACAGGAAGTGCGCAGCTGGGGTGGTTTCACCTTTGCCTCGGGCAATGAAGAGCTGCGCGATGCCGTGAACGAGGCCCTGGCCGAGTTCAAACAGACACCGGAGTGGTCCGAGGCCCTGATGGGCTATGGCTTCACGCAGTCGGACGTCGACGGCTCGGGCCAGCGCACCACCGAAGAGCTCTGCGCCGCCGAGTAATCGGGCGACACAGACCGATCTCTGGGCGGGTGCTCCGGCGCCCGCCCTCCGCGCGTTTCAACCATTGCACGGAAGCTGACACATGCATTGGACTGAATATTTCCCGCCCCTGATGCAGGGGGCCTGGGTGACAATACAGCTTACGATCTACTCCACTATCCTGGGCGCGGTGCTGGCCTTTGCTGCGGGCATCGGCAAAATCTCGTCCAACTGGGCCATCAAGGGTGTTTCGGTCGCCTATATCGAGGTGTTCCGCGGAACCTCCCTGCTGGTGCAGCTTTTCTGGCTGTATTTCGCCCTGCCCCTGGCCGGCATGGCCATCGGGCTCGATCTCAGGTTGCCGCCGGTCGTCGCCGGTGTGCTGGCACTGGGCCTCAATATCGGGGCTTATGGCGCCGAAGTGGTGCGCGGCGCCATTCAATCGGTGCACACGGACCAGCACGAAGCCGCACGCGCGCTCAATTTCACGCCGCGCCAGACCCTCTGGAATGTCACCATTCCGCAGGCGGTCCCAGAGATGATGCCGTCCTTCGGCAATCTGGCGGTGCAGAACCTCAAGGACACCGCGCTGGTTTCGCTCATCAGCCTGGGCGACCTGACCTTCCGGGCCGAGCAGATCCGCAACTTCACCCAGGACAGCACCACCATCTATTCGATGCTGCTGGTGACCTATTTCGGCATGGCCCTGGTGCTCACCGTGATCATGCGCGGCCTCGAAACCTATGTGAGCCGCTGGCGCACGGCGAGGAGTTGACCCATGCTTTTTGGATATGAATGGGACCTGTCGAGCCCATTGGCCTTTGCGATCTCCATCCTGCCGATCCTGCTGACCGGCATGGTGGTGACCATCCAGGCAACGGTGCTCGGCTTCCTCGTTGCGCTGGTGCTTGGGCTGATCTGGGCCGTGCTCAAGGCCGCGCCGTCGCGCCTCATTTCCTGGCCGGCGCGCGTGGTGACAGAGTTCATCCGCGACACCCCGCTCCTGGTCCAGCTGTTCTTTCTCTACTATGTGCTGCCCGAATACGGCATCGTCCTGCCGGCGTTCATGACGGGGGCCCTGGCCCTTGGCATCCAGTACAGCGCCTATACCTCGGAAGTGTACCGGGCGGGCCTGGAGGCCGTTGGTGCCGACCAGCGCGAAGCGGCGCGGGCGCTCAACCTCTCCTCGGCGCGCACCTTCACCCATATCGTGGTGCCGCAGGCCATTCCCCGCATCGTGCCGGCCATGGGCAATTACCTCGTCTCGATCATGAAGGACGTGCCCGTGCTGTCCGTGGTGACGGTGCTGGAAATGCTCAATGTCGCCAAGATCGTGGGCGACCGCACCTTCGATTATCTCGTGCCGCTGTCCATGGTCGGCGCGCTTTATCTGATCATGACGCTGGTGGCCTCGAGCGGCGTACGCCTGCTCGACACCTGGCTGCCCAAACAGGGGATTCCCTTGAAATGACCGACGAAAACATCATCCAGTTCGACAAGGTGATCAAACGCTTCGGCGACCTGACCGTGCTCGACGAGCTCGATTTCAATGTCCGGAAGGGCGAAAAGGTCTCGATCATCGGACCTTCCGGCTCGGGCAAGTCAACGGTGCTGCGCATCCTGATGACGCTCGAAAACATCAATGGCGGCATAGTCACGGTTGGCGGCGAGCCGCTGTGGCACGAAAAGGCGCCCGATGGCAGCCTGAAACCGGCCAGCGAGGCACATCTGCGCAAGATGCGTGCGCAGCTGGGCATGGTGTTCCAGCAGTTCAACCTGTTCCCGCACATGACGGTTCTGCGCAACATCACCGAAGCGCCCACCAAGGTGTTGGGCCTGAGCAAGCAGGATGCGAAACAGCGCGCCGAGGAATTGCTCGAACTGGTGGGTCTGGCGGATCAGGCCAGCAAGTATCCGCACCAGCTCTCGGGCGGGCAGCAGCAGCGCGTCGGCATTGCCAGGGCCCTGGCCATGCGGCCCAATGTCCTGCTCTTCGACGAACCGACCTCGGCCCTTGATCCGGAACTGGTGGGCGAAGTGCTGAACGTGATCGGCAAGCTGGCCGAGGAACATGATTTGACCATGCTGCTGGTGACGCATGAAATGCGTTTTGCCCGCGAAATCTCGGACCGCGTCTGCTTTTTCGACCAAGGGCGCATACGCGAAGAAGGCGCCCCCGAAGACCTGTTTACCGACCCCAATGAGGAACGGACGCGTGAATTCCTCAAGGCCGTGCTGGACTAGCCTTACCGGTTTCGCATGGTCACCACGCTGGAGGCAGACGGAGACACTGCGGTTGTGCTGATGCACGCAGCATAGGGGACAGGAAGGAACTGCCATGGACTCCATCGCCAGGCCAGCACCGATACTGGCAGCATTCTCGATCCTGCTGAGCGTCGCCTTCCTGATCATGGGCAATGGGCTGCAACTGATGCTGCTGCCCATCCGCGGTGGCCTGGAAGGCTTCAGTGCCTTCCAGATCGGCCTGCTCGGTTCAGGCTATTTCTTCGGCTTCGTGCTCGGCTGCGCCCTGACGCCCCGCATGATCATGCGGGTGGGTCACATCCGCACCTTCGCGGCGCTGGTGGCAATCGCGTCGGCGGCTGCACTGGGCTACCCCATGGCGGTCGATGCCAGTGTCTGGATCATCTTGCGGCTGATTACCGGCTTCTGCCTGGCCGGGCTCTACCTAGTGGTCGAGAGCTGGCTCAACGACCAGGCCACCAATGAGACGCGCGGCGTGCTCATCTCCACCTATGTGACCGTGAACTTCACCGTCATCACCATTGGGCAGATGATGGTGACGCTGTTCCAGCCCTCCTCGTTCATGCTCTTCTCCATCGCCTCGGTATTGGTGTCGCTGGCCGCCGTGCCCATCGTCATGACCCGGTCGAGCCAGCCACCTCCGGTGACTGTCGTTCGTTTCCGGCCCATGCGGATGTTTCGCTTGTCGCCGACAGGGACGGTCGCGATCTTTCTGATCGGGCTGGCAACAGGGTCATTCTGGGCGCTGGCCCCGGCCTATGCCAATGTTTTCAGTGGCACGATCGGGGATGCGGCCTGGTTCATGAGTGCCGCTGTGATTGGCGGGGCGCTTGCCCAGCTCCCGGCTGGTAAAATTTCCGACCGCATTGATCGCCGCAAGGTCCTGATCGGCCTGGCGCTTCTCTGTGCCGTGGTCGGTGCCGGGCTGTGGCTGACGACAGAAACCAGCCTGGCCTGGTTCGCGCTGGGGGCAGCCTTCGGGGCGGGCCTCCTGCCGGCCTATGCGATTGCCGCCGCACACGTCTTCGACTTTGCCGACCGCTCTGACTATGTCGAGATCTCTGCCGGGCTGCTGCTGCTCAACGGCATTGGCTCGACCATAGGCCCGCTCATCGCGTCGGCAAGTGTGGAGTTTTTGGGACAGCCCGGCTTTTTCCTCGCGAATGCCCTGATCCAGATTGTGTTAATCGGCTATGTCGGCTTCCGGCTCAGTCGCCGCGAAGGCCTGCCCATCGAGGAAAAGCAGACCTTCGACCTGGGAACCAGTGCGCCCGTATCCGTTGTCGGCGACGAGGACGCCGTGCAACTCAGCGATCTCGTCGTGCAGGATTCCAACTGAATCTGGAGTTCATATCGGTGAGGGTCAGGCGCTTGTGCAGATGCGACCAGGGGCCCTTCGCTGGCGCGTCGTGAACCTGATCACAATCGAGAGCAAGAACACTATCTCGCACTGGGCCGTGCCCATCCGCCGCGGCGACTAGCGCTTGCTGGAACTGCGGCGGGCCACGAGGCGCGGTGGCACCACGAAATGCTCGGCCACGGTGCGGCCCTTGATGCGCTCGATCAACAGGCGCGTGGCCTGCAGGCCCAGCAGTTCGCCGGACTGGTCAATGCTGGAGAGACTGTTCTGGGCGAAGTCGCAGAACATGGTGTTGTCATAGCCCACTATGCCGACGTCGTCGGGGATGGAAAGGCCCAGTTCGGTGGCGACGCTGATGACCTCAAGGGCAATGAAATCGGTCCAGCAGAAAATGGCGTCCGGACGCTTGGGGCTTTGCAGCAGGCGTCGCGCCGCGATCTGCACTTCGCGCAGGGACTGCTCGGCAATCACGATATTGGTTTCCTTGCCCAGCCCCGCCTCGACCATGCCGCGCCGATAGCCGAGCTGGCGTTGCTCCATGATGGTCGAGGTACTGCTTTTGAGGCTGATCATGGCAATGCGCCTGTAGCCACCGGCAACGAGGTGGCGGACCACCAGCTGAGCGCCGTGCTGGTCGTTGTTGTTCACCGTATCGAAGGTGGTGGCCTCGGGCGCGTGATGGCCGATGGTCACAAAGGGCTTCATGCTGGCAATGGATTCGAGGTTGTGACGCACCTCGGTCGAGCCGATCAGGATGATCCCGTCCATCTGCCGATCCATCATGGATTCGACCATGGCGAGTTCGGTGGCGGGCGAACCCTGGCTGATGCCGATCATCGGGCGATATTGCGTGCGCTCCAGCGCATTGTTCACGCCCACCATGATGTCGGCAAAGAACGGATTGCGGATGTCGGGGAGCACCAGGCCCAGCGTATAGGTCTGACCGCGCATGCCACGCGCCGCCGCCAGGGGCCGATAGCCGAGCTTGTCCATCGAGGCGCGCACCTTGGCCCGCAGCGCTTCGGATACGCCATAGGCGTCGCGCAGGACCTTGGAGACCGCAGCGACCGAAACACCAGCATCCTCAGCGACTTCGCGGATCGTCACCCGTCCTGAGCGTCGCTCGCCGCCGTTCTGCGCCATGAAAAAGATACTCCCGGCAAGGTTCTGATTTTTCTGGCGGATTCGACACTCACCATTGCCCCAACCGCGCTGCGCCACCCTAGCGCAAGAAAGCATATTGCCAAACGGTGAAAAACGTAGAACGATACACGTAGAACATTCTACAAGATCGCGAAAGCGACATCTTTCCGAGGAGGCAAGCGTGAACGACGCAGCGGTACTTCACACCCAGGGCGCCGAGCCCATGCGGCTCAACTGGTCCGCAAGGATGATCCGCCCGATGGCGGACCAGGGCGTTGGGACTCCTGCCAGTTTCGTGTCCAGGACCTTCTTCATGAACGAAATTGGCGGGGCGGAAGTGCTGCATATCAGCGCCCTCGGCCTCTACCGCGCCTTCATCAATGGCGAGCGCGTCGGCGATGACCTGCTGACGCCCGGTTGGACGGCTTACGATGCAAGACTGAGCTACCAGAGCTACGACGTCAGCCACCTACTCCAGGCCGGGGAGAACCGCATCGAAATCTGGCTGGCCGATGGCTGGCTGCGCTCGCAGATGATGTGGGGCGGCTCTCCCATCTTCAACACCTGGGGCGAGCATATCGCGGCAATCGCCGAGCTGCGGACAGCGCCTGGCGCCGACACCGCTGTCCTCGTCACCGACGACAGCTGGGAAAGCGGCGAGCTACCGGTGCGCAAGTCCGGCATCTATTTCGGCGAGGTGTTCGATGCGCGGATCAAGCCGGTGGCCAGCGCCGGCACCGAAGTCCTGCCTTTCGACACCGCCATTCTCATTGCGCATGAAACCACCCCGCCGCGCGAACTCGAGCCGCTCGCGGTAGTCAAGAGCTGGACGGACGAGGACGGCCGTACCGTTTATGACTTCGGCCAGAATGCGGGGGGCAATGTCGCTTTCACCGTCAGGGGAGCGGCCGGCGCCAGGATCAGCATCGAGCATGGCGAAGTGCTCGACCAGCACGGCCAGTTCTACAATGGCAATTACCGCACTGCCGAAGCGCGGATCGAATATATCCTCGCGGGCAATGGCGATGAGCATTACCGGCCCTATTTTACCTTCCAGGGCTATCGCTATGCGCGCGTGACCATCGAGGGTGACGCAAGGCTGCTCGACATCGTGTCGGTGCCGATCTCTTCGGTGACCGAGGCCAAGGCGAGCTTCACTTCAGGCAATCCGCTGGTGGACCGGCTGTTCGTCAACACGCTCTGGAGCCAGCGCGCCAATTTCATCGAAGTGCCGACCGATTGCCCGCAGCGCGACGAGCGCCTGGGCTGGACCGGCGATGCGCAGGTGTTTGCCGGTACGGCCTGCTATCTGGCCGATGCGCAGAGCTTTTTCCGCAAATGGATGCGCGACCTTGTGGCCGACCAACGCGAAGACGGGGCCGTTCCCCATGTCTGTCCTGATCCCACGCGGCTCAATCCCAAGGACTATCCGGGCTTCTTCGGTTCCACAGGTTGGGGCGATGCCATCTGGATGGTGCCCTGGCAGATGTACCTGCACTATGGCGACAGGGCGATCCTGGGTGAAGTTCTGCCGGCCATGATCAAGTGGGTCGACTTCGTCTGGTCGATCAGCGACGGGCCCATCGTCAAGCCGCCCCGCGCCTGGGGCGCCCGCGGATTCTCGTTCGGCGACTGGTTGCAGCCGGGTGGCCCCAGTGCCAAGCCGCTGCCTACCATCGGCGACGATGCGGCCGCCACGCTCTATCTCTATATCGCGGCCACACATGTGGCCGGGATTGCCCGTATCGCCGGGGACACGGCAACCGCGTCCCGGCTGTCCGACATGGCTGCACAGGTGAAGAATGCTTTCGGGCATGAATTCATCACGCCATCGGGGCGGCTGGCCTATGACGACCAGACCTCCTATGCGCTGGCGTTCCTCCATGACCTTATTCCCGAGGACAAGCGCGAAGCGGCCAAGGGTTATTTCAAGAATGCCATCAAGCGCACCGACGGGCGCATTGGCACCGGCTTCATCGGTACCCCTGCCCTGTTGCCGGCGCTGGTCAAGATCGGCGAAGCGGGGCTCGCGGCCGAGGTCTTCCTGCAGGAGGAGGTTCCGGGCTGGCTGTACCAGGTCAAGATGGGCGCCACCACCATCTGGGAGCGCTGGGACGCCATCCAGCCGGACGGCACGATCTACAATCCGCAGATGAATTCCTACAATCACTACGCCTATGGCGCGGTGTGCCAGTGGCTGCTCGAAGCGGTCGCCGGCTTCCGGCCCGATGCCAATGATCCCGGATTTGCCACTGTCGTGTTCGAGCCGGTGATCGTGCCCGACCTTTCGCCGGTCAAGGCGCATCACGACAGCCCCAGGGGCCGCATCGCGGCCGAATGGAGCGTTTCGGGCGAAGAGGTCCGCTATGCCTTCACCGTGCCCGAAGGCAGCAAGGGGCGGCTGGTGATCGATCCGGCCTATCGCGATGCCCTGCTCGACGGACAGGCGGCGAGCGGCACCATCGAGGGCGTCGCCCCCGGCCAGCACATTCTGACATTCAGCTATTCGGCGCCCGCCCGCACGTTCGAGCGCGGCCCGAGCATCAATGCCCGCACGCCCTAGGGGAGAGGGTGTCGTGCACAGCAGGGCCGGCACTGTGCCGGTCAAATGGGAGGAAAGACCATGACCACACTGACTCGCAGAACTGCATTGGGCGGCCTGACGGCCGGACTACTGGCGTTGACCGCGCTGACGGGGAGTGCCTTTGCACAAAGCACCACACTGACCCTTCTCGTCGACAACGCCCCCAACACGCTCGCCAGTGCCGAAGCACTTGTCGAAGATTTCGAAGCAGCCAATCCCGATATCAATATCGAAATCGAAACCCGCCCTGGCGGCGGTGAGGGCGACAATATCGTCAAGACCCGCCTGGCTACCGGCACCATGGCGGATGTGTTTTTCTACAATTCCGGCTCGCTGTTCCAGGCGATCAATCCGGCACAGTTCCTGGTGGACCTGACCAACGAGCCCTGGCAGGCCAATGTGCAGAACTCGTTCAAGCAGGTGGTGACCGCACCGGACGGCACGGTACGCGGCGCCCCCATGGGTGCGGCCATGGGCGGCGGCATCTATTACAACAAGCCCATCTATGAAGAGCTTGGCC
>CBFGTF010000101.1:0-9607 GCA_965651655.1 uncultured Devosia sp. | reverse complement strand
CCGGCTCCATCAACAAGGAAATCGTGGCGCTGATCAATGCCGAGGGCGAATGGGCCATTGGCCTGTGCGGCAAAGACGGCAACATGGTCTTCGCCAAAAAGGCCGAAAAGACCATCAAGGACCCCGGCTCCAATATCGAGCGCGTGCTTGATCTCGGTTTCGTCGGTGAGCCAGTGGAAGTCGATCGCACGCTGCTTGACCTCTTGGCCCGCTCCGAGCTGATCCCGGTGATCGCCCCCGTCGCACCGGGCCGCGACGGCAATACCTACAATATCAACGCCGACACCTTCGCCGGCGCTATTGCCGGGTCCCTGGGCGCCAAGCGCCTGCTGTTCCTCACCGACGTGCCGGGCGTGCTCGACAAGGACGGCAAGCTGATGCCCGAGCTGACCGTGCGCGAGGCCAAGGCGCTGATTGCCGACGGCACCATTTCAGGCGGCATGATCCCCAAGGTGGAAACCTGCCTTGAAGCGCTCGACAATGGCGTCGAGGGTGTTGTCATCCTCAATGGCAAGACGCCCCATGTGGTGCTGGTGGAACTGTTCACCGAACATGGCGCCGGTACGCTCATCGTGCGCTGACCCGGAGACGGAGCAATCTGTTTCGCCGAGACGATCCGGAACGCAAAATGCCTGCGCCTCATACCCTATCTAGCCACTAGGGTATTGAGGTAGCGTCCCATGGTCAGTCTGGGGAGGCAAATCTGGGATCCGAGTTTCTGATCTTTGCGGCGGTGGGCTTTCTGGCCCAGATCGTCGATGGGGCGCTGGGCATGGCCTATGGCGTGGTCAGCACCACCATGCTCCTCAGCTTCGGGGTTCCGCCCGCTGCGGCATCGGCCAGCGTGCACGCTGCCGAAATGTTCACCACCGCCGCCTCGGCAACCAGCCATGTCAGCCATCGCAATGTGAACTGGCGCCTGTTCTGGCGCCTGGCGCCGGCTGGCATCATCGGCGGCGTGCTCGGCACCTATGTCTTGACCGCCATAGATGGCGCCGTGCTTCGTCCCTTCGTCACCGTTTATCTCGGCCTGCTTGGCATCTACATCCTGTTCCGCGCCTTTAGAGCCCGCGCGCCCTATCATGAGCCGCGCACCGGCGTGGTGGTGCCCCTGGGCGTGGCCGGCGGTTTTGTCGATGCGGCCGGTGGCGGGGGCTGGGGACCGATCGTGACCTCCAGCCTGATCGGTTCGGGCGGCGCTCCGCGCTATGTGGTGGGCACTGTCAACACGGTGGAATTCTTCGTCACCTCCGCCGTGTCCATTGCCTTCATCACCGCCCTGGTCACCGGCCACTGGCAGGAAGCCGAGGGCATCGGCCCCTATTTGTGGTCGGTCGCCGGCCTGGTTGTCGGCGGCGTCCTGGCCGCGCCCCTTGCCGGCTTCGTGGTGCGCATCATCCCTGCTCGCCGGCTGATGATCCTGGTGGGTGGCCTGGTGATTGCCCTTGCAATCTACCAGACCTGGCAATTGCTGGGCTGACGGCACAGACCGCCCGGCGCGTTCTCAGGATCCTAGATTTCTACCGGGGCCGGTGCAGCGCGCTGGCCCTGCTGTTGATTGCCAGCCCCCCTGAACACGAAGGCCAGCGCCATCACCAGGCCGAACGAGACCACCTGATACCACATGGCCAGCGCCGCCGCGCCGCCAAACGCCGCCTGCGGCCCCTCCCCGGCAGCAAAATTGGCGGCAAGCTGGGAAAAGAAGACCTGCCCCACCAGCGCCACGCCCAGAGCGCCGCCTACCTGCTGGAAGGCCTGCAGCGCCCCCGAACCGGCACCGGCATCGCGCGGCGGCACCACGCGAAGCACCAGCTGGAACAGCGAGGAAAACCCGGTGCCCAGTCCCACCCCGGCAATCAGCAACGGCAGGAGGAAACTCCAGGGATCGATGCTCTCGCCCGCCCCGGCGATAACGAAATGCAGCCAACCAATGCCGAAGGCCACCATGCCCCCCGAAGCCGCCAGCCGGCTGCGCAGATAATGCGATCCGAAACGTCCGGCAATGAAGGAGGCAATCAGTACGCCAATGGAAAACGGCAGGTTGGTCAGCCCCGACTGCAGCGGCGAGAAGCCGAAACCGGTCTGCAACAGCAGCGAAATGACCATGAACAGGCCGGGTATGCCCGAGGCAAAGACGGTGACCACGAAGGCACCGAACATATAGTCGCGATTGCGCAACAGATCGTAGTTGAGCAATTGCGGCCTGTCTGCGCGTGCCCGCTGCCGCTGCCACGCATAGAAAAGTCCCAGCACAACCACCCCGGCTGCCATCATGGCAAAGCTCCAGGCCGGCCAATCCAGTTCGCGTCCCTCGATGATCGGAAACACCACGGCCACGATGCCCAACCCGAACAGCACGATGCCGACATAATCATTGCTGAGCGACTTGTGGCCCGGCAGGCGCGGGATCAGCAGCCAGCCGGCCACCAGCGCGGCAATGCCGATGGGAATGTTGACCAGGAATATCGGCTGCCAGTCCAGGCCGAACAATTGCGCGTCGATGAGGATACCGCCCAGGATCGGCCCGCAGACCGAGGCCAGTCCGGCCGAAAGCCCGAACAGCGAAAAGGCCTGCCCGCGCTCATGCGGCGGGAAGGTGACCGTGGCAATGGCCAGCACCTGCGGCGTCATCATCGCCCCGCCCAGCCCCTGAAGCACCCGCGCGCCGATCAGCATCTCGATCGACCCGGCCATGCCGCATAGACCCGAGGCCAGGGTGAAGGCGGTGACCCCGATGAGAAACATGCGCGTACGACCCACAATGTCGCCCAGCCGCCCGAAGGGCAGCAGCCCCAGCGCAAAGGCCAGCACATAGGCGGCCACCACCCACTCGATTTGCGCGTCGCTGGCGCCCAGGTTCTCACGCATCGAGGGCAGCGCCACATTGACGATGGTCACATCGACCAGGTTCATGAAGTTGGCTATGAGCAGGATTGCCAGCGACAGCCAGCGGCGCGGATCGGGCGGCACGGTGGCACCGGCCTCATAAATGGACATCAAAATTCCCCAGGACATGGGAATGGGCCAGCTCGGCCCATTCAAACTTCTAAAATATCTCTCCCAGTGACCGGACCGTTCTCGCTCCGTCACTCTTCAGGCTGAACGCCCGCCTTGAACAGCAGCCGGGGCTCGCATGGCGACCGGCTTTGGCCTCTCCATTGTCCGAACAGGTCCGGCGCGGACATGAGCGTCGTCACCTTGGGCCCCGGGCTGTCGCGCGACGGAGACTCACCCCGCCGGCAGACAATGCCAACATCTACGACACAAAATCCGCGCTGTCCGCAGCACTCGTTGCGGACTTTGGCTCTGCCATGCGCGGCCGATAGCGAGCGCAATTGACATTTGCTGTCAGCAGGCGTCCATCACGCGCGAGACAGAACACCGCTAGAGACTAACCTCATGACCGACTATGTCCGCAAGATCCTGACCTCCTCGGTCTACGAAGTCGCCGTGCAGACGCCACTCGAGAAGATGGAACTGCTCTCGGCGCGGCTCGGCCATACGATCCTGGTCAAGCGCGAGGATCTTCAGCCGGTCTTTTCCTTCAAGATACGCGGCGCGCATAACCGCATCGTTCACCTGTCCGCTGATGAACGCGCCCGCGGCGTCATCTGCGCCTCGGCCGGCAATCACGCCCAGGGCGTCGCCCTTTCGGCCACGCGCCTGGGCATTCGCGCCGTGGTCGTCATGCCCACCAGCACGCCAAGCATCAAGGTCAACGCCGTCCGGCGCCTGGGTGGCGAAGTGGTTCTGTTCGGCGACGGTTTCGATGCCGCGCGTGCCCATGCCGCAGGGCTGGCGGAGCGCCATGGCTATGTCTTCGTGCACCCCTTTGACGATCCCGACGTCATTGCCGGACAGGGTACGGTCGGGCTTGAACTGATGCGCCAGCATCCCGAACCGATCGGCGCCATCTATGTGCCCGTGGGCGGGGGCGGTCTCGCTGCCGGGATTGCCAGCTTCGTCAAGTTCCTGCGCCCCGAGATCCGCGTTATTGGCGTCGAACCCGAGGAAGCCGCCAGCATGAAGGCGGCGATTGCCGCCGGAAAGCCCGTGCCGCTCGACCAGGTGGGGCTGTTTGCCGATGGCGTGGCCGTGCGCCAGGTGGGGGAAGAAACTTTCCGCCTCTGCCGCGACCTGCTCGATGACATCGTCACGGTCACCGCCGATGAAATCTGCGCCGCCATCAAGGACATTTTCGACGACCACCGGGCGATCACCGAGCCGGCCGGCGCGCTGGCTCTGGCGGGACTCCGGCGCGAGATCGAAAACGGAAAAGCCCCCGAAGGCGCGCTGATCGCCATCAATTCGGGCGCCAATGTCAATTTCGACCGGCTGCGCTATGTGGCCGAGCGGGCCGAAATCGGTGAACGGGCCGAAGCCTTGCTGGCCGTCACCATCCCCGAACGTCCCGGCTCCTATCGCGCCTTCATCCGCTTGATCGGCAGCCGCGCCATCACCGAATTCAACTATCGCTTTGCCCAGGGCGCCAGCGCCCGCATCTTCGTGGGCATCAAGCTTGCCGGCGGCGACGCCGAAAAACACGACATCATCGCCATGCTCGAAGCCAATGGGCTGGGTGTGCTGGACCTGACCGACAACGAGGTGGCCAAGCTCCATGTCCGCCACATGGTGGGTGGCCGCGCCGCCGGCCTCGAAAACGAAATGGTGTTCCGCTTCCAGTTCCCCGAACGCCCAGGCGCCCTGCTCAAGTTCCTTGAAGGACTGAACGACGCCTGGAACATCTCGTTGTTCCACTACCGCAATCACGGCGCCGATTATGGCCGGGTGCTCGTGGGCATCGAAGTGCCTGACCAAACCCGTGCCGATTTGTTCGAGCATATCGACGCCATCGGCTTCCCCTATTGGGACGAAACCGAAAATCCCGCCTATCGACAGTTCCTCGATCTGGAATGATTTCTGCCCCGACGCGGGAATGACATTAGGCTGAAATATACCGCGTCCAGAACGATCCGACCTATTTCCGCCACGAGGGCATTGCATTTGCCCTTGCAAGGGGCAATCTGCAAAGACGACGCGCGGAACTGGGGTGCTCCAGCCGCGCGCAAATCATTTCGAGGGACACACCACATGATCAGGACGATCAAGACCACCAGCCTGCTGGCCGCCACGGGGTTGGCCACTCTCGCACTCATGCAGCCCGCCATGGCGCTGGATGCCGAGACCTTCGTCGACCGCATCGAGACGGTCTACAAGGCCATGGGCTATGACATGAGCTTCGGTGCCGCGACGCTGTCAGGTGACACCATCACCGTGGATGGCGTCACCGTCACCGTGGCCGGCATGGGCGAGGACCCCCTGGTGCTCGACACCGAACTGACCTTTTCCGGCGTGGTCGAGAATGACGATGGCAGCTATTTCGCCGACAGCCTAAGCGTTCCTGACATCGACATGGAGTTTGGTGACGAGCATGTTGGCCACCTGACCCTGGTGGACATGGTCGCCGAAGACCTGTGGCTGCCGCCGGAAGGCGAGACCAGCGCCGAGGTGCTGTTGCAGGTCGTGGGCCGCATGGCCACTGGTCCGCTGACCCTGAGCCGCGACGGCGTCGAGGTCATCAAGATCGACGGCATGGAGGCCGTGTCCGAGTTCACCTATGACGGCGACGATGCGCTTGAAACCATCACCTCGACCCTGGCCGTGTCCAACATCTGGGCTGACCTCAGCAGCGTAGCCGAGGAAGAACCCGAAGCCGGTGCAATTATCGGGGCGCTCGGCCTGACCAATATCTCGGGCAATATCACCCAGTCGATGAACTGGACCATGGCCGACGGCAAGGTGGTAATCGACGAATTCCTGTTCGATTTCGCCGATGTGGGCGCGATCAACTTCACTGCGGACATTTCCGGCTTCACCCCGGCCATGCTCGACAAGCTCTATGCCATGCAGAATTCCGACCTCGACCCGACCAGCGAGCAGGCGCAGGCCCAGCAGATGATGGCCGGCATGGAAATCGCCCAGGCCATGACCATTACCAGCACCGCGATCCGCTATGACGACGCCTCGCTGGCCGGCAAGCTGCTCGACATGTTCGCCGCCCAGTCTGGCGCCGACCGGGCCAGCTTCGTGGAAGGTCTCAAGTCCATGCTGCCTATGATGATCAGCGAAAGCGGCATTCCCGCACTGGTCGACCTGGTGGTGCCACCCGCCTCGGCCTTCCTAGATGACCCGCAGAGCCTGGAAGTTGCCGTCAAGCCGGCCACCCCGACCAGCGTGCTGGTCCTGGCCGCCGCCGCCTCAAACCCGGCCAGCCTGATCCAGGCGCTGGGCCTGACGGTCACGGCCAACCAGAAGACCAAGTAGGAACAGCGGGCGGGACCTTCGGGTCCCGCCTCGCCGCTCTGCTGGTGAAGCTTTCACGCTTTTGTGCCACAATGGCCCAATGACCGCACCATCCCTGCTCGCCAGCACCAGCCTCGACCATGTCACCGAATGGGTGTTCGACCTCGACAACACGCTCTATCCGCGTGAGTGCAACCTGTTCGCGCAGATCGACACCCGCATCACCCACTATGTCATGGGTGTCACCCAGCTCGACTTCGCCAGCGCCCGCGACCTGCAAAAGGCCTATTACCGCGATTTCGGCACGACGCTGAACGGGTTGATGCAGCGCCACGCCATCGATCCCGATCATTTTCTCAACACCGTCCACGCCATCGACTACTCGCCGGTCGATCCGCACCCGGACTTGGTCGCGGCCATTGCCGCCCTGCCCGGCCGCAAGTTCATCCTCACCAATGGCGATACCGGCCATGCCCGCTCGGTGTTGACGCGGCTGGGGGGTGATCACCTGTTCGAACATGTGCACGATATTCGCGCCATGACCTATCTGCCCAAGCCGCACCGCGCTGCCTATGACGGCTTCTTTGCCCTTCATGGCATCGACCCGACACGCGCTATCATGTTCGATGACCTGGAAAAGAACCTGGTCGTGCCCCACGAGGTCGGCATGGCAACCGTGCAGGTGGTGGCCGGCGCCGACTTTGCCCATGAGCAGGTCGAAGCCTGGGAACTGGGCCGCTCAACGGGGCCGCATGTCCACCACGTGACCGCCGATCTTGCGGGCTTTCTGCGCAACCTGCCCTGATGCGGGCGTGCCACATGGATAAAAGGTAACAGGGGCAGTCTCTTGCCCCTATTCCCGCCGGGGCCGGGACATTCTACAATCATCCCATGAGTGACCTTCCCGGCCGGCGTCCGCCGCCCATCCCCGAGACCAGCCCGACATTCCGCGACCAGTTCGACAACCTTGCCCATCTGGGGCGGCTGGTCGCGCAGATCTGGCGCACCAGCCGCTTTCTGACCGGCGCCAGCATCGGCCTGCGGCTGGTGGCGGCGCTGCAACCGGTCGCGGTGCTCTTTGCCGCCAAGCTGATTGTCGACGAAGTGGTGCGCCTTTCGGCCATTGCGCCGCCCGGCCCCGGCGTCCTCGACTGGTTCGAGGCGGGCCTCCTCAATCCGATGATCGGCTTTCTGGCTCTCGAACTGGCGCTGGTGCTGGCCAATGATGTCATCGCACGCATGACGGGGCTGGTGGATTCCATCCTCTCCGAACTGCACTCCAACCAGGTCAGCGTCGAGCTGATGGCCCATGCCGCCCGGCTCGACCTGCAGCATTTCGAAAGCGCCGAATACCAGGACCGGCTGGAGCGCGCCCGCCGCCAGGCTGCGGGACGCAATGCCCTTTTGAGCCAGATGTTCGGGCAGGCCCAGGACATCATCACCGTCCTGACCCTGGCCGCCGGCCTCTTCTTCTATGCGCCCTGGCTGATCCTGCTCCTGCCCATCAGCTTCCTGCCCTCGGTCTGGGGAGAAAGCCGCTTCAATACCCTGGCCTATTCCCTGAGCCGCTGGCGCACGCCGGAGCGGCGCGAACTGGAATATCTGCGCCATATCGGGGCCAGTGCCGAGACCGCCAAGGAGGTCAAGCTATTTGGCCTGGGCGACTATCTCATCATCCGCTTCAAGCGCCTGGCGCACCAGATCTTCCTCGAGAACCGCCGCGTGGCGACGCTGCGCGCCGGCTGGGGCGCGGTATTTGCCGCCATTGCGAGCCTTGCCTATTACGCCGCCTATGCCTTCATCGTCTGGCGCACAATCACCGGTGATTTCACCCTGGGCGACCTGGCCTTTCTGTCCGGCTCCTTCCTCCGGCTCAACGGCCTGTTCCAGCGCATCCTGCTCGGTTTCACCGCCATTGCGGGGCAATCCATGTATCTGGACGACCTCTTCTCCTTCTTCGAGATCGAACCCACCGTGCTGCCGCCGGCCCATCCCAAGCCCTTTCCGGCGCCGATAACCGCAGGCATCGTCTTCGACAATGTCGGCTTCCGCTATCCCGAAACCGAGAACTGGGTGGTACGCAATCTCTCCTTCACCCTGCCGGCCGGCGAAACCCTGGCCCTCGTGGGTGAGAATGGCGCGGGCAAGACCACCATCGTCAAGCTCCTCACCCGGCTCTACGACCCCAGCGAGGGCCGCATCACCATCGATGGCGTCGACCTCAAGGACATGGCCCCGCGCGACATCCACGCCCATGTCGGGGTCATCTTCCAGGATTTCATCCGCTACAGCTTTTCCGCCCGCGACAATATCGGGGTGGGGCGTATCGAGGCCCGCGAAGACCAGGCCCGCATCGATATCGCCGCCCAGCAGAGCCTGGCCGATGGCGTCATTGCCAAACTGCCCAAGGGCTATGACCAGCAATTGGGGCGCCTGTTCAAGCAGGGCCGCGACCTGTCCGGCGGCGAGTGGCAGAAAGTCGCAATTGCCCGCGCCTATATGCGCGATGCCGAACTGATCATCCTCGATGAACCCACTGCCGCACTCGATGCCAAGGCCGAGGCCGAGGTCTTCGCCCGGTTCAAGGGCCTTGCCGTAGGCAAGACCGCCGTCATCATCTCGCACCGCTTCTCGACCGTCCGCATGGCCGACCGCATTCTGGTGCTCGACAATGGCGCCATCCTCGAAGCCGGCACCCACCAACAGCTCGTCGCCCTCAAGGGACGCTATGCCGAATTGTTCGAGTTGCAGGCAGCAGGTTACCGGTAGGTCCCGGCCTCTCCAAACAATGAACTCTCATCCTTGATCTCTCTTCACATGGAGGAGGGTGACGATGAACACAGTCGCATCAGCCCTGCGCCTCCCTCCCCTTGATGGGGAGGGACTGTGGCTGGGGTGGTGTCAGGCACACCGGGGACATCCACCCCACCGTCTTGCACATGTCACAATATATCGATAAATCCCGATATATGGATGACACAACGATCATTGAAGCGCTTTCCGCCCTGGCCCAGCCCTCCCGGCTCGCCGCCTTTCGCCTTGTGGTCGAAAACGAGCCCAATGGCCTGCCCGCCGGCGAGATCGCGCGACAACTCGACGTGCCGCAGAACACGATGTCGAGCCATCTGGCCCTGCTCACCCGCGCCGGCCTGCTAAGCGCCGAGCGCCAGGGCCGCACCATCACCTATCGCGCCGAAATCGACCGCATGCGCCAAGTCATGGGTTACCTCGTAAATGATTGCTGCGGCGGCCGCCCCGAACTCTGCGCCCCGCTGATCGAAGAGATCAGTCCCTGCTGCGCCCC
>CBFGTF010000100.1:0-9762 GCA_965651655.1 uncultured Devosia sp. | reverse complement strand
CGGCAGATGGAGCGGCTGGCCGAGATCATGGGCAGCCTCTATTTCCTGCAGCCGCTGTGCGAGGCAGGGAACGAGGACTGGCGCGCCCAGGCCGCCGAACTGATCGAGCTGGACGAACCCGACGAAGACCGGCGCCAGCGGCTCGCCGGGGCATTCAATACGGGCTACACGGCGTTTTCGCGCTTTCATCGCCAGTGCACGCCCGCATCGCAGGAAGCCCTGGCACGGCTACTGATTGAGGCGCAGAAGCTGGCGCGGGACATTCATACGCGCTTTGCCGAATAGGATTGGCCCTGGGGTCCGCGCAATTGCCTACCCGGCGTTAACCTTCGGCTTACTTCCCCCGGACAGTGGAGAGTGGGCATGCTATGCCCGCACAATGAGCACGACCAAGACCCTCTTCTCGCCCGCCTCCGGGCTCGGCCCGTTCGACCGCAACCAGTCGGAGCGGCAATTGGCGCTCGAATATCTGGCGGAAGCCTGGAACAGCGCTGAAGAAGACGGGCTGGAATCGTCCTCGCTGGCCCATGCCTCGCTGTTTGCCGCGCTCGCCACTTTCGTCAAGATGCATGGCGATGAGGCCACCGCCGACCTTGTCGAGCAATTGCCCGAACGCATCCGCAACGGCGAATACAATCTCGAACGCATCCTGCAATAGACGCCTGAAACCGGCTTGCCAGCCGGGCCATGAGCCTCAATGATCCCTCCATCCGGAGGATCAATCATGCGCCTGTTAGCCTTCAGCCTGTTCGTTCTTGCCGTGGTCCCGGCCTTCGCCCAGGACACGGAAGAGGCCTATCCCTATCCGGAATACGAGATCAGTGCCGACCTGGCGGCGCTGCCTGAACCGGTGGCACGTACGCGCGAGCGGCTGATTGCGGCGGCGCTCTCGGGCGATATCGAGGCGCTGCGCCCCATCATCGCGGACCAGGAATATCCACCCACCGTGTCCTATGGCGGGCCGGATGATGCGGTGGATTATCTCAAGACCTATTCGGCCGATGGCGCGGGGCTCGAAAACCTGGGCATCCTGCTGGACCTGCTCAGCGCCCCCTATGCCATCTTTGACAGTGCCAGCGACAATCCGAGCTATGTCTGGCCCTATCTGGCCGTGGTGGAAGACCTATCGGCCCTGACCCCGGCCCAGAAAGTCGACGCCTATCGAATCCTCAGCCACGAGCAACTGACCGAACTGGTCGAGTTGCAGGCCTGGTACTACTGGCGCGTCTATATCGGCTCTGATGGCGAGTGGCAGGCCTTTGTGGCCGGGGATTGAGCCTGGTCTCCTCTCGTGCCGCGCCATTCTTTTCCCATCAGGGAGGGAATAGGCTCCCCTAACCTGCCAGCGCCTCCAGGAACCGCATCGGCTGGCCGACGCTCGGCGTGACGAGTTCGCCCTGCCACATCACCTTGTGGCCCCGCACCACGGTGCCGACCGGCCAGCCAGTGACGGTCACGCCATCATAGGGGGTCCAGCCGGCGCGGCTTTTGATCCATTGATTGGTGATGGTTTCGCGGCGCTTGAGGTCGACAATTGTGAGGTCGGCGTCATAGCCCACCGCCACGCGGCCCTTGTTGGCGATGCCGAAGAGGCGGTTGGGGCCGTGGCTGGTCATGTCGACGAAGCGCTGGAGGCTGAGTCGGCCCGCATTCACATGGTCGAGCATGGTGGGCACCAGCGTCTGCACGCCGGTCATGCCGGAATGGCTCTGCGGATAGGGGTGATCCTTTTCCTCGCGCGTATGTGGGGCATGGTCTGAGCCGAGGATGTCGGCGACGCCATTGGCGACGCCCTTCCAGATGCCCTCGCGATGGGCCTTGTCGCGGACCGGCGGGTTCATCTGGGCATAGGTGCCGAGGCGGGTATAGGCGGTCTCGTCCAGCGTCAGGTGGTGTGGCGTCACCTCGACGCTGGCCACGTCCTTGTGATCGGCCAGGTAGATCATCTCGTCAGCCGTCGAAATGTGCAGCACATGGATGCGCTTGCCGGTCTTGCGGGCCAGGTTGACCAGCCGCCTGGTGCAGCTCATCGCCACTTCGGGCGAGCGCCAGACGGGGTGGCTCGACGGCTCACCCTCGACCCGCAGATGCTTGCGCTCTTCGAGCATGAATTCATCTTCAGAATGGAAGGCGGCACGGCGGGAAATGGCGCGCAGGATCGCCTCGACGCCATCATCGTCGGCCACGAGCAATGAGCCGGTGGACGAGCCCATGAACACCTTTACCCCCGCGCAGCCGGGCAGCTTTTCGAGCACGGGAAGCTCGCCCACATTTTCGTGGGTGCCGCCGATATAGAAGGCAAAGTCGCAATGCATGCGATTGGTGCCGGCGGCGATCTTGGCCTCGAAGGTTTCGCGGGTCGTGGTCAGCGGATTGGTATTGGGCATTTCGAACACGCCGGTCACCCCGCCCATGACCGCGCCGAGCGAACCGCTTTCCAGATCCTCCTTGTGCGTCAGACCCGGCTCGCGGAAATGCACCTGCGTATCGATGACGCCGGGCAGGATGTGCAGGCCCTTGCAGTCGAGGGTTTCGGCGGCGGACGCGTCAATGGAACCCAGCGCGGCAATCCTGCCGTCCTTGACAGCGATATCGGCGAGCCCCTCGCCGTCGTGGTTCACCAGCGTGGCGTTCTTGAAAATCGTGTCGTACTGCGCCATGTCTCGGGTCCCGCCGCTGGTCATTGCTCATGGCCGGTTTAGCACGGGCGACCGACGAGGCAAGTCTCATGACCATCCATCTGCGTGCCGACCGCGCCCTGTTCCGGTTTTCCGGACCCGATGCCCACCGGCTGCTCAACGATGTCGTCACCGGAGAAATTCCGGGTGAGGGCAATGGCGAAGGCGAAGTCGCGGCCGCCTGGGCGCTGCTGTCGCCCCAGGGCAAGATTCTGGCCGAGGGCCTGGCTGGACATGCAGAGGGCGCGCTCTGGCTCGATGTCCACCAGTCCGTGGCGGACGATTTCTTCAAGCGCATGAAAATGTATCGGTTGCGGGCGCAGGTCACGATCGATGATCTGCGCGAGACCCACCGGGTCGGCTTTGCGCAGGATGCCGAGCCAACCGGCATTCGCCACACGGATCGACTTGGGCCAATCGACATGGGCTGGCGCGCGATTGCACCGGTCGAGGCGACTGGCGACTGGGTCCAGGACGACAGCTTCTACCACCAGCAACGAATCGACACCGGCATTGCGCATCAGGGCAATGACTTCCCGGCCAATGACGCATTCGCCCATGATATCGGCATGGATATCCTTGATGGGATCGACTTTGCCAAGGGCTGCTATGTCGGCCAGGAAGTCGTCAGCCGAATGAAGCATCGCGGCACGGCGCGGCGGCGGCCCGTGATCGTTTACGGAATCGACGCCCCGGCTGGCAGCGCCCTCATGGCCGGTACGCGCGAGGCCGGCATCATCGGCCAGGTGGTCGATGGTTCCGCTGTCGCCATCGTCCGCCTCGACCGGATCACCGATCCCACGGCCGTGACGGTCGGTGGCAAGCCGGTCGAAATTGCGTTGCCGGCCTGGGCCAATTACCGGCTGGGGGACGCCGTTTCAGAAGACGAGTGACCGCAGCTTCTCGAATCGCGCTATTGCTGGTGGCAAGGTTCCGCTAGCCATTTGATGCCGATGTCCCGCCAAAGCGCCCGTGCCTGGCAGCGCATGCTGTCCGGTCGCCGTCTCGATATTCTCGACCCCTCGCCCGTCGATGTGGAACTGTCCGACATCGCCCATGGGCTGGCGCGCGTTGCCCGCTGGAACGGCCAGACGCAGGGCGACTATCCCTTTTCGGTGGCACAGCATTCCGTGTTGGTGCTTGAACTTTTCCGCGCCTCGAACCCCGATGCGGGTGCCGTGGCCCTGCTGCAGGCGCTGCTGCATGATGCGCCTGAATATGTCATGGGCGACATCATATCGCCGTTCAAGGCGGCCATGGGCGGCAATTACAAGGACGTGGAAAACCGCTTGCTGTCGGCCATCTTCCTGCGTTTCTCGCTGCCGGCCACCATGAGTGCCGCCCTGACCAAGCTGGTCAAGAAGGCCGACCGGGAAGCAGCATTTTTCGAGGCGACACACCTGGCCGGATTTGACCCTACCGAAGCGCGACGCCTGTTTGGCGAACCGGGGCAGTCCGCCTTCGATGTCGACGCTTTTGACCGGCTCATCCGCCCTTGGCCAACGCAACAGGCCCATGAGCGTTTTATTGAGGCGTTCGAGACCATTAGCACCTCCCTGCAGAACCGCTGAACAGGTCTGTGGAGATTAACCACAAGGCGATTTAGGCATTCCGCAGCCGGTCAATCATGGTTACTGATCCGTTAAGGCATGTGTGCCGAAGTGGAACAGAACGGGATATCCGCCATGAACCTGCCGACCCGCCATATGCTCATTGGCATGACCCTTGGCGCCGCCTGCGCGACTGCGCTGGCTGCGATCGGCCCGGGTTTTGTCCTTGAGGCCTTTGCCGATGAAATGCCGGCTGGTTTCGACACCGACAAACTGGTCAAGTTCGATGGCCGCGATTATCAGGTGGACTATGCCGACTGGGTCTCGACCGACCCGCTCTCGACCGCCACGGTCAAGAAGATCGAGGGCGGACGCGTGAGCTATGTCAGCATCACCAGCACCACCACCGGCACCTACTCCACCGATGGCCTGACCTCAAAGCATGTGCTCTATCCGGGAATTGACGTTACGGAAGCGACCCCGGGCCGCCGCAATTGGGTGCGGTTCTGGAGCAACGGCAAATGGTTCAGCTTCTCCAGTCGTGCCGGCAATTCCATCGTGCGCCTCAGCGGCCCTGCCCGTCCCTGAGCGGTCGTCAGGCACGGGCCGGAACCAGACGCCCGCCGGACTGTGGGCCACGCGATAGCACCCATTGCGCCACGGCCAGATTGATCACCCAGGCGCTGCCGAGCATCAGATCCCCCATGATCGGGGTCGGTTCGCCCATAAGCAGCATCCAGGGTATGCCGATCAGCATCTGCGTGCTGGCGCCCAGGCCCAGTGCATAGGCTCGGATCATGCTGGCGCGGTGCGGGCCCATGTGACGATGCCGTGCCGCATGAAAGCCGTGCAACAGGAAGACCAACATGCCCGAGGCTGCGGCGAGGCGGAACCAATAGAGCAGCGGCCCCTCGGTTTCGAGGTGGGGATAGAACTGGGTCAGCCAGAGGGCAGACAGCGCCGCCACCACGCCGGCAATCACCAGGACGCGGCCAGAGAGCCGATGCCAGCGCGTGCGCCGCAATGACGGGGAGAATTGCAGGGCACCGAGCAGTGCGAACAGGCAGCCGCCAACCACATGCAGAATGACGGGCAGCGGCATGACAAAGAAGCGCGACGTATCGGCGATCATTTCGGGCGGCGCCCCGGTATCGGCGAAACGGACCACCATGCGTCCTATGGCCGGCAATAGAGGCAGAACGCCGAGGATGATCAGCGCCGTGAGGACCATCCGGCCGTTCGGTTTGCGCGTTGCAGTCGTCATGACGGTCTCCGTGATGCCATGGCTCCAGATGAACCATGGATCACTGTCATGCGAAATTGCAGAAAACTGTCGAACGCTTATGCGTTAGTGCATATCATCCGAACAGCCAGCCACGCTTGAACTTGTAGAAGACGTGCAGCCCGATCTGGGTCACCTTGGTCATGCGCGGAGCCCAGGCCGGGCGCACATAGGTGGCATGGTAGTGGGTCGCATCGCCCACCTCGGTCAGGTAGAGTTCGCCATTGGTGACCTTGGCGGCGATTTCCTCCGCCTGATCCCAGGGACGGCGCTCGGTGACCGTTTCGGGAATGCCATCACACGCGAACGAGAACTGGCAGGCATTCCGGCGGTTCTGGTTCTGGAACACAACCCCGCAGATGGTGTCGGGATAGCGGTGGTCCTTGACGCGATTGAGCACGACCTGGGCCACGGCCACCTGGCCGCGATAGGCCTCGCCGCGCGCCTCGAAATAGATCGCGGTGGCGAGGCACCACATTTCCCGTTCGGAAAGGCCGGCCATGGGCTCGCCCTGCAACTCGGTGACTGTCGCAGGCGCGGTGGCACGGGCATAGGCAAGGGTTTCGGGAACCGCTTCGGGGAAGGTGACGCCGGTCAGGGTCTCGTCGGATTTCGGAGCGATGCCGGCGATGGCGTCGAGCGCAGCGGCGGCATTGGGGTGGAGCGCAGCCACCGACATGCGTGGTCCGGCCTCTTGGGTGGCGGCATCATCGGCCTGTGCGATGCTGGACTGGCCCAGCGCCGCCGGGTCGGCGGGAGCACGCAATGCCGCGATCTGCATTCGCGCCGTTTCAAAGCTTTTCGAGATGGCCAGTGCATCCATGGCCGGGCGCACACGGTCCGTCTTTTGAGCGCGATTGGGACCGGTGAAGCTGACGCTATCGAACAGGTGATTGACCGAACCTGTGATGAATGGGTCGACCCCGGAATAGCTCAGACTGGCCTGGGCAATGGCAATTTCATGCGTCTGACCGGGCAATCCGGCGGTGCCAAGGGGCGCTGAACCGGGGCCGAAAGCGGCACCGGCAAGGCCGATATAGGCAAGGGGCGCCATGATCGTCATCGCCAGCGTCCTGACGCGACCAACATTTCGGCTAACCGCTCTGACCGGGCGCGAACGCACCACCGGCCGGTGGGAAAGGGCCATATAAATTACTCAACGCTACGCAACACGAACTCAGGCGCGGCAAATGTGACGCTCAAATGCCGACAGTCGTGATGATCGGTTATTAAGGTTAGCGCTGGGTAAATGGGTTTCGGGGCGCGCCAAGGGCGCTGATGTGGCGGGCCTGGGGCAGTTCAGGGGGCGGGGTGCGGCAAATGCGCCGCGGCCCATTATTGTCCGCAGGCGGCGGCGACGGGGGCGACATCCTGGGCAAAGGCATCGACGCGGAACCGTACCGACAATGAGCGGGTGCTGGCAGGGGTGACCCGTACCGTCAGGTTCGTGGCGCCCGCGAGACCATCGAGAAAAGTCCGCGCATCCGGGGTATTGTCGATCAGGATCGCGGTATTGTCGGCATTGACCGGCAGGGTGGAGGAGCGTGCGCGCGCCAGATCATATTGCAGGGTAATGCCGGTATCCCGGCCCAGCGCCGACATGGTGTTGCCGGCAAAGCCGAACGCCACCTGAAGGACATCTGCCTCGCAGGACACAGTGATGGTCGCCGGCGCGCGGCCGGTGGGACGGGCCGGGATCAATTGCTCGGACTCAAGGGTTATGCTTACCGCATCGGGGACCTGGCCATTGGGCCGGAAAAGCTCGTCGTAGCAGGCCAGGCGTTCGCTATCCTGGTCGATTGCGGCGCATTGCACACCCGATTGCGCGGCGGCTGGCAGGCCGAGCCCGGCAAGCACTGGCAAAGCCAGGACGAAAGCTATTCTCTTCACGGACGCAATGCCTCTTCCCTCTTGCGGCGATCATGGATCGCTCTGTTCCTGGTCACATATAGGTACGCGACAATGTCAGTTTAAGCTGCACTCTGCGCCAGGGTCAGCCGGGCAACCGGTACACGATAGGGTGAGCAGGAGACATAGTCGACGCCCAACCCGGCGAAGAACTGCAGCGAAGCGGGATCGCCCGCATGTTCGCCGCAGATGCCGATCTTGAGGCGGGGATTGGCCGCCCTGCCCCGGGCAATGGCAATGGCGATCATTTCACCCACACCTTTTTCATCGATGGTAACGAAGGGATCGCGCTCATAGACACCCTTGCGCTGATAGGCGGCAAGGAAGGCCGGGGCGTCGTCACGCGAAATACCGAAGGTGGTCTGGGTCAGATCATTGGTGCCGAAGGAGATGAAATCGACCATGGACGCGATGTCGCCGGCCCGCAGGCAGGCCCGCGGCAGTTCGATCATGGTGCCGAACGAGAACCGCACCCTGTCGGAACGGGTCAGGCCCGAATTGTCGAGCATGGCAAGGACCCTCTCGCGCACCCAGGAGACCTCCGTGGCAGTCGATACGAAGGGCACCATGACCTCGATGATCACCGGTTCGGCCTGCGTCTCGCTGGCCGCGCGGGCGCCCGCCAACACCGCCTGCATCTGCATCTGCAGGATCTCGGGATAGGTGATGGCCAGCCGGACACCGCGATGCCCCAGCATGGGATTGATCTCGGCAATGCGTTCCAGCCTCAGCCTGAGGGCGCGCACCGCGACCCCCAGAGACGCTGCTGTTTCCTCAATCTCCTCATCGGTACGAGGCAGGAATTCGTGCAGCGGCGGGTCGAACAGGCGCACCGTAACCGGCAGGCCCTTCATGGCCGAGAACAGGGCCGAATAGTCACCGGTCTGATAGTCAACCAGGCCCGCGATGGCGCGCGAGCGGGCATCCTCGTCTTCCGACAGGATCATGCGCCGCAGCGCCACCATGCGCTCGGGCGAGAAGAACATGTGTTCCGAGCGGGCCAGTCCAATCCCCTCGGCGCCGAAGCTCAGGGCCGTCTGCGCCGATTCGACGGTCTCCACATTGGTGCGCACGGCAATGGTGCGGCTGGCATCGGACCAACCCAGCAGCTTGCCGATTGCGCCGCCGATCTGCGGCTGGGCCAGCGGCAGACTGCCCAGATAAACGGCGCCGTCGGTGCCGTCGATGGTCAGGCGATCCCCGGCGCGAAACTCGCGATCACCAATGCGGCAGATCATTTCCACCGTATCGACGGTGAGGCTGCGCACCCCGGCAACGCAGGGCTTGCCGGTGATGCGGGCGATAACGCCGGCATGGCTCGACATGCCGCCGCGGGCAGTCAGGATGCCCGTCGCAGCCTTCATGCCCTCGATATCGGCGGGGCCGGTCTCGTTGACGACGAGGATGCAGTGCTTGCCCCGCGCCCGCAACCGCGCCGCGTCGTCGGCATTGAAGGTGATGATACCGCTGGCCGCGCCGGGCGATACGCCCAGGCCCATGGCGATGGGCGTCGCTTCCTCGGGCGACTTGAGGCGCGGGTGCAGCATCAGGGCCAGGCGTCCGGGATCGACGCGGGTGACGGCGCTGTGGGGGGTCCAGACCTTGCGTTCGACCCGGTCCACCGCTGCTTCCAGCTCGGCTCCGGCGCTGGCCTGCACCGGGCGGGCCGACAGGAACTGCACCTGGCCATGGTCGACGGCCACAAGGCACGCCATATGGCGGCCGGCCTTGGCGTCGAGCAGGGCTATCAGAGCATTGGCCTTTTCGGGCAGGCGCGGCAAGGCGCCCCCGGGGAGGGGCGCCGGACCCAGGGCACCGCTGGCCGAATTGCGGGTGAGGAATTGTTCGACCTCGCCCACGGCCAGGGCCTGCACCAGCACGATCTGCCGGGCCCGATCGTCCTCCTGGCGCGGACTGGTCCAGCCCCGACCGAAAAAGCCATAGCTTTCAAATGCCTGTTTGATGGCCTTGGCCAAGGGACGCGTTGGATCGACCGCATCCTCGGGCGCCTTGGGGGCGGCAATGCCGAGCCGGGCCGGTGCAAGCCCGCTATTGTGCGATGCAGCCGAGGTGCGCACGACAAGCTGGGGCGGCTGGCCATCCTTGTCGACCAGCTTGAAGAGGCAGGCCACCCAATGGGTACGCAGCCTGGTGTCATGCCGTCCGCGTTCGGCCTGCAACTCTTCCCAGGCGGCGCGGGTGATGGCGATGGTGGGCACGGTGGGAAATCCGGCCTCGCAGACGCGGAAAATCCAGCGCGCCTTGCCGGTGAGCAGCTTCAGCTGGCCGGCGCTCAGGTTCGCCTTCCCCGTCGCCGGGGCAATCGCAAACATTTCCTGCGCCA
>CBFGTF010000099.1:0-9828 GCA_965651655.1 uncultured Devosia sp. | reverse complement strand
CGCGCGTCACCGAAAACTGCTGGCCGACCTCTTCGAGCGTGTGGTCGGTATTCATCCCGATGCCGAAGCGCATGCGCAGCACGCGTTCCTCGCGCGGGGTGAGGCTCGCCAGCACGCGGGTCGTGGTCTCGCGCAGGTTCGACTGGATCGCCGCGTCGATGGGCTGGATCGCGTTCACGTCCTGGATGAAATCACCCAGATTGCTGTCCTCCTCGTCCCCGATCGGGGTTTCGAGGCTGATCGGCTCCTTGGCGATCTTGAGGACCTTGCGCACCTTGTCGAGCGGCATCTGCAGCTTTTCGGAAAGCTCTTCCGGCGTCGGCTCGCGGCCGATTTCATGCAGCATCTGGCGGCTGGTACGAACGATCTTGTTGATCGTCTCGATCATGTGCACCGGAATACGGATGGTGCGCGCCTGGTCGGCGATCGAACGGGTGATGGCCTGGCGAATCCACCAGGTCGCATAGGTCGAGAACTTGTAGCCGCGCCGATACTCGAACTTGTCGACGGCCTTCATCAGCCCGATATTGCCTTCCTGGATCAGGTCCAGGAACTGCAGCCCGCGGTTCGTGTACTTCTTGGCAATCGAGATCACGAGGCGCAGGTTGGCTTCCACCATCTCCTTCTTGGCGATGGCCGCCTCGCGTTCGCCCTTCTGCACCTTGTGCACGATACGGCGATATTCGCCGATATCGAGGCCCGCCTCGGTGGCGATAGTGGCGATATCATTGCGGATTTCGGCGATGGTATCGGTCTCGCGGCGCGCAAATTCCGCCCAGCCCTTGCCATCGAAGCTTTCCAGCGACCATTCCCAGCTCGGGTCCAGTTCGCGGCCGTAGTAGTTTTCGAGGAACTTCTCGCGCTTGACGCCATAGCTCTCGGCCAGGCGCAGCAGCCGGCCTTCCAACCGCACCAGGCGCTTGTTGATGTCATAGAGCTGTTCGACCAGGCTTTCGATACGGCCGGCATTGAGCGAGAGCGACTTCACATCGGCAATGACGTCGGTGCGCAGCGCGGCCAACTTGCTGGTCTCGGTATCCGAAATGGCCGCCGTGCGGTCCTCGGCATGCCGATCCTGCATTTCGCGCATTTGCCCATAGGCATCGGCGATGCGGTCGAAGGTCTCCACCACCTGCGGCTTGAGCTCGGCTTCCATGGCCGAGAGCGACAGGGCGTTGTCGAATTCGTCGTCATCGTCCTCGACCGGGTCCTGGGGCGCCTCGGGCTCCTCGGGGACATAGTCGTCGTCCTCGCCCCCGCTGGCGCGCTTGGGCGCAGCCTTGGGTGCGGGCTTGGCCGCTTCGGGTTCGGGCTTGGGCGGCGCGACATGCACCTCGGGCGCCGCCTGCTTGGCGTCGGGGCCGGCATAGGTGGCTTCCAGGTCGATGATGTCGCGGAGCAGGATTTCCCCCTGCGCCAGCTGCTCGCGCCAGATGATGATGGCCTGGAAGGTCAGCGGGCTTTCGCACAGCCCTTCGATCATGGTCTCGCGGCCGGCCTCGATGCGCTTGGCGATGGCGATCTCGCCCTCGCGGCTGAGCAGTTCCACCGAGCCCATTTCGCGCAGATACATGCGCACCGGGTCGTCGGTCCGGTCCGAGCCGGATTTGGTATTGGAGGTATTGGCGACCGCGGTACCGCTGGACGGCGCGACTTCCGAGCCGGTGTCTTCCTCGTCCTTCTCGACTTCGGTCTCTTCGACCTCGTCCTCATCGACGACATTGATGCCCATTTCCGAGAACATGGACATGAAGTCTTCGATCTGTTCGGAACTCACTTCGTCCGATGGCAGGACGGCATTGAGCTCTTCATAGGTCACATAGCCACGCTTCTTGGCGACCTTGATCAGCTTCTTTACGGCCGCATCGTTCTGGTCGATCAACGGGCTGTCGTTCGAAGTCTCCGGCGCGCCGGATTCCGGCTTTTCGGTTTCCTTGCTGGCTTTGTTCGCTGCCTTGGTGGCCATCTGGTACTCCTCGGGATCCATGGGCGGATGGTCCCGGCTGTGTCTTAGGTGGTGACAACTCAAGACAAGGTAAAGGGTTGGTCACTAGAGCGTTAACGCGCCGCGCGGCCCTTGGTCGCTTTCGGGGTTTGTGACGGTGATTCGCCACAACGCAAAATCGCGCAGCGTCGCCAGTCACTAGAAAAATATTTCTAGAAACTGCGAGTTGCGCGTCCCGATAGCGAACCAAATCCTTCGATCAATGCCTCTGTGCCATCGACAGTGGTAATCTGGTTCTTGATGTCTCGCAGCCTTTCAAAGGTTTCTTCGCTCGGGTCTTCGCCCAGCGCGGCTTCGGCTGCCTTCAGTTCCCTATTTAGCTGAACTTTCTTGTTATGCAAGGCCAGCGCGTGGCTTAATCCGGTCTGGGCATCCGCCAGGGCGGTTTCCGGGTCCACCTGCCAAACACCCTGCCGCGTCAGCAATTCGGTCATTCGGGCCAGCGCCGGCCCATGTCCGCGCACCCCTAGGGCCGACCGCAAATCCTCCGCCGAAATATCGTGGTGCCGCACCGCCAGCGCCAATATGTCGCCCAGCACTTTCTGCGCCGCCGGCGTTTCGCAATCCAGCGCCGCCAGCGCCTCGAAATGATCCTCGACCAGCGCCGGGTGATTGACCAGTGTCAGGATGATGGTGGCCTCGCGCGGGGAGACATCGGCCACCGCCCCCGCCCGCAGCAGGCGCGAATTGCGCAGCGTATCGGACACAACCAGCCGCGGCGTGCCCCGGCCCGGATAGCCATAGGCGCCGCTCTGGCCATAGGCCGGCTTGCCGCCCCGCTGCCAGGTGTCGCGCCCGCCGCCCTGTCGCAATGGCGCGAAAAAGGCCTTCAGCTTCTCGTCGAACGCCTGCGCATAGTGGAAGCGCACGGTGGAGTCCTGGATCGCATTGGCCCGCTCCCGCATTCGCGCCTGCAATGCTGCGCGCTCCTCTGGCGCCTCGGGCACCAGTCCACCGGTTTCAAAGCTCCAGATCATGTCCGACAGGCTGCGCGCCTTTTCGATCACCTCGGCAAAGGCACCCCGCCCCTGCGCCTTGATCAGGTCATCCGGGTCCTGCCCCTCGGGCAGCGTGGCGATCTTGACGCTTTTCCCCGGTTTCAGATGCGGCAGGATCAGGTCCGCCGCCCGCTCGGCCGCCTTCAACCCCGCCTTGTCGCCATCAAAGCATAGGATCGGGTTGTCGCTCATGCGCCAGAGCAATTGGATATGCTCCTCGGTCAGCGCCGTGCCCAGTGGCGCCACCGTACCCTCGAACCCCGCCGACACCGCAGCGATCACGTCGAGATAGCCTTCCACCACGATGACGCTCGCGCCCTCACGCGCCGCCGTCTTGGCGGTAAAGCCGTTGTAAAGCGTCTGCCGCTTGGAAAAGAGCTGCGTCTCGGGCGAGTTGAGATATTTCGCCGGCACATCCGCGCTCAGTGCCCGCCCGCCAAAGGCGATAACCCGGCCGCGAAAATCGGTGATCGGGAACATCACCCGGTTGCGGAACCGGTCATAGGTCAGCGGATCATCGTCGCGGCTGGTCACGAGCCCCGTATCGATCATGGCCTGGGCCGAAACCCCATTGGCCGCCAGATGCTCCTTGAGCCCGTTGCGGCTGTCGGGCGCAAAGCCGATGCGGAACCGCGCCTGGCTGGCGGCCGATACGCCGCGCTCGAACAGATAGCCCCGCGCCCGCGCTCCGATATTGTGGCTCAACGCAGCTTCGAAATATTTCGTCGCCAGTTCCATCACGTCGATCAGCGTGCGCTGCGCCGCCTCGCGCTTTTCCGTGCGCTCGTCGCGCGCCGGCATCGGCACGCCCGCCATGCCCGCCAGCTTTTCCACCGCCTCGGGAAAGCTCATCCCCGCCTTTTCGGTCAGGAACCGGAAATGGTCGCCGCTCGCGCCACAGCCGAAGCAGTGATAGATGCCGCGCCGGTCATCGGCGTGAAAGCTCGGGCTCTTTTCGGCGTGAAAGGGGCAGCAGGCCCACATGTCGCCCTTGCCCGGCTGGCTCTTGCGCTTGTCCCACAGCACATGCTCGCCCACCACCTGCGTAATCGGCAGGCGCTGGCGGATTTCGTCCAGGAAAGTGTCGGTAAAGCGCATATATGCTAGGTAAGCATTCCGACCGCCAAAGTCACGAACTAGGAACTTATCCACACCCATGGCCCGCACGACCAAGATGCCGATCGGCGTCCTCCTCGCACTCACCATCGGCCCCGCCATCGCCATTGGCATGACGCTCTGGTTCGTCAATGACCTGGTCCCGGAATGCACCGTCACCGAGCACTCCCGCGAGACCGCGCCGGACGCCCAGTTCGACCTTGTGACCTTCTCCCGCGCCTGCGGCGCCACGCCACCCAACAGGCAGGCGGCCCTGGTCCCGCCCGGCGACGAAATCCTCTTCGACGCCGCCAGCTTCGTGTCCATCGCCGCTGACGCCGATCTCGCCCCCCGCTGGGACGCCTTCGGCAATATCGAGATCACCCTGCCCGAGGGAGCGGAAATCCTGCGTCAGGACGAGGCCGTGGCCGGGGTGACCGTGACCTACCGCTGACCAGCCTACTCGCGCCCGGTGATCTCCCGCAGCAGCGCCACTTCGTCGTCGCGATAGGGTCGTCCGTCTGCATGGAACACGTCGTGGAACCATGGGTCGGGCAGCGCGGACACATAGGGATTGGCCCAGCTGTCCCATGGGTAGAGCGTCTGGCTGCGCCCGGCCACCAGCCCCCAGCAATAGGAGGCGATCTTCTCCCGCCTGGCGATGGGCAGGATGCCCTCGAAAGTGCTGCCCGGCGTCCGCGCCATGAATTCGGTGAGGAACAATGGCCGGTCGCGCGGCAAGTCCAGCAGCTTGGCTTCGAATTTCTCCGGCGTCTGGTAGTCGTGAAAGCTGGTAATGTCGGAATTCTCGATCTGGATCACCGCCAACGGGTCGTCATAAAGCGTCGCCCCGGTCCAGACGCCCGCCGTCAGCGGCTGGCTTGGCCCGACGCCGCGCACCCACTGGAACACCTGCGGCAACAGCTCTGCCACGAGGCCCCGCTTGTTCTCGACCTCCTCGAAACGCCCGCCATTGAGATTGCTCGGTTCGTTCCACACGTCCCAGGCCAGCACGCGCTCGTCATGGGCGTAGGTCGAGACCACCCCCTCAACATAGTCCCGTAGCCGCCGATACTGGGTCGGATCGGCCAATGCCCGTCCCGGCCCCTGCACCCATTGCGAATTATGCACGCCAGGCCGCGGGTCCGGCTGCGGCCCGAGTGCAACGTCGGGGTTCCACACCGAGTCGAACAGCACCAGCATGGTGGTAATGCCCTTCTCGCCCGCAATATCGAGATAGCTCTCGATCCTGTCGGCAAAGCCCGCAGGATCGGCCGCCCAGAGCAGGTCGTGCAGGAATACGCGCATCGTGTTCATCCCGGCATCGGCCGCCCAGCCCAGTTCGCGCTCGATCACCTCGGGGCTGAAGCTTTCGGCCTGCCACATCTCAAGCTGATTTGAAGCGTTGGACGGCACGAAATTGGCGCCCACCAGCCACGGCTGCCCCTCGTACCATTCATTGGCGCGCGCCGCCGTCCAGCGCCCCGGCGCCGATCGTTCCGTCATGATCCGTTCCTTGTACTGAAATGTCAGGCCTTGCTGGCCTGGTAGAGCCGCCAGGCCCAGCCGAACAGGCCAATGGCGAAGATGACGAGAAGAACGCCGCCGATGACCACGCCCACGGCCGCCGAAAACACCGGGAACAGCAGGAACAGCAGCCCCAGCAGCACATAGGAGAGTCCCGACAGCACCACCGGCCAGATGCGCGCATAGCTTTCGCGCTCGCGCACCACCACCACGATCTGCATGACACCCACGAACAGCGCGGCCAGGCCGACCAGTGTCGACATGAAGGTGACGGTAAACAGCGTCGCCAGCCAGGGGCTGATCAGGATCAGCAGGCCCAGGATCAGCGATGCCGCATTGGCGATGACGTCGAACCAGTAATTGCCCGATTTGCCGCCGCCGAATGTGAGGCTCCACAGTCCCAGCGCACCGTCGATCACCAGCAATATGCCGCCGAACAGCACCAATACCGTCAACGCCTCGGTCGGCCAGAACACCGCGTAAAGTCCGGCCAGCAGCATCAGCAGCCCGCGCAGGGCCGTCGCGAGCGCAAAGCGCCGTTTGGTTTGAGACGAAATAGCCATTTCCAAGCCTCCATGCGGCAAGCCGCTTCCCGATCCACGCATATGAGCCTACCGCGCCTCGGAGAGTCGCCCAAGCACCTGCTCGCTATAGATTTTCTAAAATCATATGGGCAAATTGTGGATTGTGCGGAACGCCGGGCCATGAAATGAGCCAGGCTGCCCATTCAGGTATGAACTTCCCATGTCCCTGCCCCTTTTCGCCCTGTTCCTGGCCGCCTTTTCCTTTGGCACTGCCGAGTTCGTCATCGCCGGGGTCCTGCCCGACGTGGCGCTGGGCCTGGGCGTTTCCATTCCGGTCGCCGGCTACCTGGTCTCGGGCTATGCCATCGGCATTGCCATTGGCGGACCGGCGCTGGCCGTCCTCACTAAGAAAATGAACCGCAAGCTGCTGGTGATGCTTCTGGGGCTTGGCTTCACCCTTGGGCAGGTCCTGTGCGCCATCGCGCCCAATTTCGAACTCCTGCTCCTGGCCCGCATCTTTGTCTCGGTCCTGCACGGCGCCTATTTCGGCATCGCCTTTGTCATCGCCACCAGTATCGTCCCGCCCGACAAGCGCGGTTTTGCCATGGCGCTGATCCTCTCGGGCCTCACCGTCTCCAACGTGCTCGGCGTCCCGGGCGGCACCGCCATCGGCACTGCCCTGGGCTGGCGCGCCACCTTCTGGGCGGTCGGCCTCCTGGGTCTCCTCGCCGCGCTGGTCATCGCCGCCGTGCTGCCGGCCCGGGCTGGCGAGGCCACCAGCCAGGGCAGCTTCCGGCGCGAATTTGCAGCGCTGGGGCGCCAGCAGGTCTTCCTGGGCTTTTCCATCGCCATCCTCGTCATGATCGGCCAGTACAGTCTGTTCACCTATATCGCGCCCCTGTTGCTGACCGTCACCAACCTGCCGGCCGAAGCCATCCCCGTCATCCTGCTGCTCTATGGTGCCGGCTCCACCATCGGCGTCTTCATCGGCGGACGGCTGGCCGACTGGCGGTTGCTGCCCTCGCTCATCGCCATTCTCTGCCTTCAGGTCGCGCTGTTCATCGGCGTCTATTTCGCCAGCCCCTATGCTGTGCCCATGTCCATCGCAGTCATCCTCTGGGGCGGGGCCAATTTCGCGTTCGGCTCACCCCTGCAATCGCGCATGCTGATGTGGGCGGCCGACGCGCCCAATCTCACATCGGCGCTGATCCCCGCCGGCTTCAATATCGGCATCGCCATCGGCGCCATTCTGGGCGCCGGGCTGATTGAGGCGGGCCTGGGTTATCAGAGCCTGCCGCTGATCGGGGTGGTTTCGCTGGCTTTCGCTGCCGCCATCGCCCTCTGGTCCGCACTCTGGGAGCGGCGCAGCGCCGCCCACCCGCCCCTGCCCGCCGGCATTCCCGCGCAATAGAGCAATCCAGGTAAGCAATCGCACACCATGGTCGCATTTGCGTCTGGGGCGTAACGGTCTCTTGGGTGAATCCGCGCTAAGGGAAAACTCATGCGGGGCCGTGGTTGGCACCCGTTCTGGCAGGCAAATGATCGACAACGCATCGCTGCTCATAGGTATCGCTTTTTCGGGCGCCTCCCTGGTGTTGGCGCTCGTCATCGGCTGGCTCAATGCGCGGTCCGAAAGCTACCTCATCCATGGCGCCACGGGGATCGGCCTGATTGTCCTTGCCCTGCTAGGGCTGGGCCTGCGCAATGGCGCCTATGATCTCCTCAATCAACTGATCCCATTCTCGGTGATGCTGGCCGGCTTCTCCTTCATTCATTCCGGATCCCGCATCTTCAACGGCCACTCGCCCCGCTTCGCCTTCCTTGTCGGAGCGCTCACCATTGTCGCCATGGCCCTACCCCTTATGCTGGGCTATTCGGGCATCGGCACCATCCTGCTCAACCTGGGCGCAGCGGTGATCATGGCCCTTTGCGGCGTCGAATACTGGCGCGGACGCGAGGATGCGCGCCTGGCCATGGCGGCCAATGCACTGCTCTACATCCTGTTGTCCGCATCCTTCACCGCCTGCGCCCTTGTGCTGACCGCCGAAGGTCGCTGGGTGCTCGACGGGCCGCCCGACAACCTGGCCGAAGACATCAATTCCATCCTGTCCCTTGTGGGGCTGACGGGCATCGGCGCCATCACGCTGACTTTGCATCATGCCCGGGCCGCGCGCCGTCACCATATCGAGGCGACAACCGACTCCTTGACCGGTGTGCTGAACCGGCGGGCCCTGTTCCAGCGCTTCCGGGAAAGCGACGTCATCACCGGCATCGCCGTGATCATGTTCGACCTGGATCATTTCAAGCAGATCAACGACCGCCAGGGCCACGCCCATGGTGACAAGGTGCTGCAACAATTCGCCGATGTGCTGCGCAGTGAACTGCGCCATAGCGACATCATTGCACGCCTGGGCGGCGAGGAGTTCTGCGCCCTCCTGCCGGGCAGGGACTGGGACACCGCCCGCGCCATTGCCGAGCGCATCCGCAAGGCTTTTGCCGACCTGCAGCTTCCCATCGGCGACAGCGCTGAAATCGCCACGGTCAGCGCCGGCATGGCCACCGGAGGCAAGGAAGAACCCTTTTCCTCGGTCCTCAGCCGCGCCGATGCGGCACTCTACAAGGCCAAGGAATCGGGGCGCAATCAGGTCCACGTGGCGCCATTCCGCCTCGTGGCCTGAAAGCTGGGCCTCAGGCGCTCAGCGCCGCCCGCACCTGTCCGCTGACCTTGCCGAAATCGATTCGCCCCGGATAGTCCGCCTTGAGCTGCCCGATCACCTTGCCCATGTCCTTGGGCCCTTCGGCGCCCGTCGCGGCAATGGCAGCCGTGATCGCGGCCGCCACCTCGTCCTCGCTCAACCCCTTGGGCAGGAATTCGTTGAGAATGTCGATTTCTTCCTTCTCGACTGTCGCCAGGTCAGCGCGACCCGCCTGCGCATAGATGGCAAAGCTCTCCTCGCGCTGCTTCACCATTTTCTGGATCATGGACAGGATTTCGTCATTGGTGGCCGGGCCCTTGCCGTCGCCGCGATTGGCAATGTCGCGGTCCTTGATCGCCGCATTGATCGACCGCAGCGTCGCCGTGCGGCGCTGGTCGCGGGCCTTGAGTGCCAGTTTGAGCCCTTCGCTGATGTCTTCGCGCATGTCTTGTCCGGCTCCTTGCTATGCAAATGATTGCCCCCATATAGGCAACAAACGCGGGTTTCGCCACTTGCGCTACTTGGCCATGCCTTCTAAGAGGAGGCCTCAACCGACATCACCGCCGCACAAGTGGGCAGGCCAACTGCCACCACTCATGTCGCGCGACCATAAGAAACCGAGCTTGGAGTTCCAAAGTGACCGGCTGGCAGCAAACCCCCGCGACCGCAGTTCTGATCCTGGCAGATGGCACGCGCCTTGAAGGCTTCGGGCTTGGCGCCATTGGCCATGCCGCGGGCGAAGTCTGCTTCAACACGGCCATGACCGGGTACCAGGAGGTGCTGACCGATCCCTCCTATGCCGGGCAGATCATCACCTTCACCTTTCCCCATATCGGTAATGTCGGCACCAATGAGGACGACATCGAGACGGTGAACATGGCCGCTCTGTCGGGCGTGCGCGGCGTCGTGCTCAAGGCCGACATCACCAACCCGTCCAATTATCGCGCCGCCGAAAAGCTCGATGCCTGGCTCAAGAAGCGCAA
>CBFGTF010000098.1:0-10062 GCA_965651655.1 uncultured Devosia sp. | reverse complement strand
TTCTCTTTCTTCAATCTTCACAATGTCAAAGAGCTGACCCATCGCCGTCACCGGCCGATACGTCGGGCGGAAGCAGTGCTTCCTGTATTCTTTCAGAGAACGCGATCTTGTATCCGGTTGCCCGGCAGATCGTCTGCCCTGTCAGATTGCGCTGATCAGTGGGAGCAACAAGTGCTCGCGTCGTCAACGCTGGCGGGTTGTATTCGAGACGTTTTCGTCTGTCAACACCCCATTTTCGTTTTTCGCCAGAGGCGGAAATCCGAAAGTCTGAAATCGAAAATCATTCTTGATTTCAGAGGCTTACCTCAGAGTTTGCCGCCGATTGGCGCCGCGCTCTTCAGCGATGGGCGGGTTATAGAGATCGCTTTTGCCACTGGGAAGCCCCCTTATGACAAATCTGCCATTTTTCTTGCCCAGCCGGGCCGGGCATGTGGAAAACTCGACCAAACCACCAGTGATTAAAGGGGTCTCCGCCAACCTTTCGCTAGATAGGTCCTGGCGGAGCACAGTTCAAGGCCACCCCCTGAGGCCGGCGCGCAAGGCCAACTCCCAGTTTTGCCGCATTTATGCAGGATAGGCCGAAAGCATTGCGTAGGCCTGCGCGCATACGTAGGTTACGCGCGACGCGCAAGCGTCCAAGCCGGATCAAACCGGCGGGGGAACCCGACACCGTCACGCATCTGAAGGATGGAGCGTTGAACGCAACGCAAAGACGACGCCACGTAGCACTGCTGCATGCCACCGGTTATGAGGACAGCCCGGCGCTGACCGTCCAGTCCACCGATGGCGAGATCCCGCAGGGACGCGAACTCAGCTTTGCCTGGCTCAGCGGCACGGTGATGACGGGGCTGACCAGCGTGCTGCTCATGGGTGCCGCACTCTATGTATCGTTCCAGGGGCAGGACACCTTTTCCACTGCCTATGCTGCGCTCAATCTCGCCGCGCCCCGTATCGACCAGCCGCTGGCGACGGACCTTACCTCCAAGACCTCGCGCCTGCGCCCCGTTGCAGCCACGCGCTCGGACCGTGAAATCGTCGAGGCAGCAACGCGCCAGACTGTTGATGGCCGCGAGATCATCCGCAATCAGCCTTTCGTGCGCATCAGCGCCACCCTGGCGACCACCAGCACGTCCCTCTCCGCGGACGTGCCGGCCTATGATCCGGTGGCCATTCTCAACAAGACCCAGCCGCTTACCAATGCGGCGCTCGACATCGCCACCGATGTCTATGGCACCGATATTGACGGTGAAGTCGCCGTGAGCCAGTCCGGCATGCCATCCGGCTTTGTGCCGGTGCGATCGGTTTCCGATCAGAACGCAGCCGACTTTGTGAGAAACATGGCCGGCGCCCAGTTTTCAGTGGACGGTGGTACCCCGGTGCTGGCCTATGCCGCCCTGGCGCCGACCCTGCGCGATCTGGCCAGCTCAGAGGCAGCAAGCATCAGCGGCGTTGCCGAGAATGTCACAGTCGTTCCCAAGACCACGCTTGCCTCCGGCGAGAGTCTGGGGCGCACCGAGCGCTTCCTCACAGTGCGCGAGATCGGGCCGCTGCGCGATACGCTGGAGCGCAATGGCTTTTCCCCCGCCCAGGTCGGCATGGTTGAAAACACCCTTGCCAACCTCATCCCGGCCGCCGGGCTGCCGGCGGGCATCAGGTTACGCATCCTCTATGGCCCGCTCTCGCATTCTGCGAACAGCCTGGTCCCCTATCGCATGTCGATCTACCGGCCCGATGGCGCCCCCGGCGACCGGCACATCGCAACCGTGGCCCTGTCCGACAATGGTCAATATGTCGTTGGCCTGCAGCCGGACTGGGTCGATTTCCCTGCCGAAGATGTCGAGCAGATCAATGTGGGCAATCTGCCCACCATCTACCGGTCCATCTGGGAAACCGGCCGCAAGCATGATCTCAGCGATGAGACCATCGAGCGCATCATCGGCATGTTCGCCTATGACATCGACATGACCAAGCGCATCACTGCGGGCGACACGATCGAAATCCTGGAAGCCGGCGATGCCGAGGACCAATCGGCAGACGAGTTGCTCTATGTGAGTCTCACCCTCTCGGGCACCAAGCGCCAGCTCTATCGGTTCACCACCGAGGACGGCGTGGTCGACTTCTACGACCCCGACGGCGAGACCGGGAAGCGCTTCCTCAACCGCCGGCCGCTCGAAGGCGGCGGAACGCTGCGCTCCCGTTTTGGCTATCGCATCCACCCGATCTTCAAGACCCGGCGGCTGCATACCGGCGTTGACCTGGCTGCCCGCACGGGCACGCCGATCTACGCTGCAGGCGACGGGGTCATCTCCTATTACAAATGGCAGTCTGGCTACGGCAACAAGGTCGAGATCCAGCACGTCAACGGCTATGAGACCGCCTATGGCCACATGTCGCGCTATGCCGACGGGCTGGGCGTGGGATCACGGGTGCGCCAAGGCCAGCTCATCGGCTATGTCGGATCCACGGGTCAATCCACCGGGCCGCACCTGCATTTCGAGATCCTGATCAATGGCAATCTGGTCGATCCGCTCAGCGTCAAGCTGCCCAAGGATAATGTGCTTGCCGCCCAGTATCGCGATGAGTTCGACCAGACCATTGCCCAGATCAACGATCTGATGGCACGCGAACCGGCGCCGGTATCAGTGGCGCAGGCCAACTGATCGCGCCTATTCGGGCCGATCGACATAGACCGCAAGTTCGTTCCCGCCTGGCTCGCGGAAATGGAAGCGCCGCCCGCCGGGGAAATCGAACTGGGCCCGGGTAATCACGCCGCCAGCCGCAAGGACACGCCGCTCGGCGTCATCCAGATTGTCGGTGCGGATGACGGCCATGGTCGCCGCCACGCGGCCCTCCGCCTGGTCCACTCCGCCATCCAGGCCCGCCCCCTCGATCCCGTCATAGTCCGGGCCATAGCTGGTAATGCCCCAACCGAAGGCAGCATGGAAAAAGCTGCTGGTGCTCGACCGGCTGGTCGATGGAAATTCGATATAGTCGATACGTTCTGCCATGATCTCTCCTCAGGCCCGCTTGGACCGCATGCCCCAAAGCTTGGTCACATCACTCTGCGCCATCAGCACACCAAACTGAGTGCCGGCCGGATCGACCAGCGCAATCCGGCCCTGCGCGTCATGGTGCAATGCCCAGCCGAAGGTTTTGACCAGAGGCGAAGCGCGCAGGCAGGCCTGCCCCTTTGAAAAGAACCTTGCCCGCGCCTCTGCCCGGTCAGTGTCTTCAATCCCGTTCCGCTCCGCATGAATGCCGAACAGCAACTCGTCGCTGGTCAGGCTATAGGGATCCTCCGCCAGGCGTTCATACTGCATTTTGGCCACAGTGCCCGGCTTGCCCGGTACGCTGGCGGTGACCGCACCACAATCGGGTGACGGCAGGATAAGGGCCTCACGATAATTGGTGCTGTGCATGTTCACCCTTTATGTTCTTGTTATGTTCTAGGCGTTGGAGACCATCCTGGCAAGGACAAAAGCAAAGAGGCCGGTGCGAACACCGACCCCTTTTCATGTCAGACCTGTCAGGCCGCGGCGTCGGCCTCGGTACTGCCGCCTGGCAGCAACACGATGCCGCTGTCATCGGCGTCGACCAGCACACTTCCCCCGTCGCTGACCCTGCCCGAGAGAATGGCATCCGCCAATTCGTCCTGCACTTCACGCTGGATGACGCGCTTGAGCGGCCGAGCACCATAGGCCGGGTCATAGCCTTCATTGGCCAGCCATTCACGCGCCTTAGGCGTCAGCTCCAGGGCAATGTCGCGATCCTTGAGCAGCGCTTCGAGCCGGCCGAACTGAATATCGACAATCGAGGCCATGTGCTCGCGCCCGAGGCGATGGAACAGGAGGATCTCGTCGATACGGTTGAGGAATTCGGGCCGGAACGCCGCCTTGACAGCATCGAGCACCTTGCCGCGCGCCAGTTCCACCGGTTCGCCATCCTTGAGCTCGACCAGGTATTCGGCACCCAGATTCGAGGTGAGAATGACAACGGTGTTGCGGAAGTCGACGGTGCGCCCCTGTCCATCGGTCAGCCGTCCATCGTCAAGCACCTGCAGGAGCACATTGAAGACATCGGGATGGGCCTTTTCGATCTCGTCGAACAGGATCACCTGATAGGGCCGCCGGCGCACCGCTTCGGTCAGCACCCCGCCTTCGTCATAGCCGACATAGCCCGGAGGGGCGCCAATCAGGCGGGCCACCGAGTGCTTTTCCATGAACTCGCTCATGTCGAGCCGCACCATGGCGGTCTCGTCATCGAACAGGAACTGCGCCAGTGCCTTGGTCAGCTCGGTCTTGCCCACGCCCGTGGGACCGAGGAACATGAACGAGCCGATCGGCCGATTGGGATCCTGCAACCCGGCCCGCGAACGACGCACGGCCTTGGCCACGGCGCGAACCGCTTCGGCCTGGCCGATGACGCGGGCGCCCAGCGACGTCTCCATATGGAGAAGCTTTTCACGCTCCCCTTCCAGCATCCGGTCAACGGGAATACCGGTCCAGCGGGACACGACCTGGGCAATGTCCGTAGCCTCGACGGTTTCCTTGGCCATGCGCGGATCGGGCTTGCCATCGCCATCGGGATCGTCGGCCGCCGCAAGGCGCTTTTCAAGATCCGGGATGACGCCATAGGCAAGCTCGCCCGCCTTGGCCAGGTCGCCTTGGCGTTGCGCGATCTCGAGCTGGCCACGCGCCGCATCGAGTTCTTCCTTGATCCTGGTCGAACCCTGCAGCCGCTCCTTTTCGGCCAGCCACCTGGCAGACAGCGTCTGGGCCTGTTCTTCAAGGCCCGCGAGTTCCTGCTCCAGCCGTTCCAGCCTTGTGCGCGACCCCTCGTCGGTTTCCTTCTTCAACGCCTCGCGCTCGATCTTGAGCTGCATGATCCTGCGATCCAGCTCGTCAAGCGCCTCGGGTTTGCTGTCGACAGCCATGCGCAGGCGTGCGGCAGCCTCGTCCATCAGGTCGATGGCCTTATCGGGCAGAAAGCGGTCGGTGATGTAGCGGTTCGACAGCGTTGCCGCGCTCACCAGCGCAGAATCGGCAATGCGGATGCCGTGATGCAGCTCATACTTCTCCTTGAGCCCGCGCAGGATCGAGATGGTGTCTTCCACCGTCGGTTCCGACACGAAGACCGGCTGGAAGCGCCGGGCCAGGGCCGGGTCCTTTTCCACATGCTTGCGATATTCATCCAGCGTCGTGGCACCCACGCAATGGAGTTCACCCCGCGCCAAGGCCGGCTTCAGAAGATTGGACGCGTCCATGGCGCCCTCGCTCTTGCCTGCCCCGACCAGAGTGTGCATCTCGTCGATGAACAGGATGATCTTCCCCTCCGATGAGGTCACCTCGGACAGCACCGACTTGAGACGCTCCTCGAACTCACCGCGATATTTGGCGCCGGCAATCAGCGCACCCATGTCGAGGGCCAGCAGGCTCTTGTTCTTGAGGCTCTCGGGCACGTCACCATTGACGATGCGGATGGCAAGGCCCTCGGCAATGGCGGTCTTGCCAACGCCGGGTTCGCCGATCAGCACCGGATTGTTCTTGGTGCGGCGGCTCAGCACCTGGATGGTGCGGCGGATTTCTTCATCACGGCCGATCACCGGGTCGAGCTTGCCCTCACGCACGTCCTGGGTCAGGTCGCGGGCATATTTCTTGAGGGCGTCATAGGTGTTCTCGGCCGAGGCGCTGTCAGCCGTGCGGCCCTTGCGGATCGCCTCGATGGCCGTGTTGAGGCCCTGCGCGGTCACTCCGGCGGAACTCAGGATCTTGCCGGCATCGGTGTCCTTCTCGATCACCAGCGCCAGCAGCAGGCGCTCGACCGTGACAAAGCTGTCGCCGGCTTTCTGTGCGGCCTGTTCGGCTGTGTCGAATACCCGAGCCAACTCCCGGCTCAGATAGAGCTGGCCGGCATCGCCGGAAACCTTCGGAATCTTGTTGAGCGCTGCTTCCACACCCGCCCGCGCCGCCTTGGGGTCACCACCGGCCTTGGTGATCAGCCCATCGGCCATGCCCTGATCGTCGTCGAGCAATACCTTGAGCAGGTGGATGGGTGAGAACTGCTGGTGGCCCTTGCCCAGGGCTGCCGTCTGCGCGCTCTGGATGAAGCCGCGCGCGCGCTCGCTGTATTTTTCGATATTCATGCAACTCTCCTTGTCTCGCCCGCCATGCGGCCCATCAAGGCACCGGCATGACGTCGGAAGCGTCGTCTGGACAATGCCCGGATCGGCGCATCGTTCGTGCTAGATGTAGGTATTGCCGCCACGAACAAAAGAGCCACGCCGCACAATTGTGGCGGCCTCGCCCATCGCCTAGGCTAAAAGCAGCAGGAGCAGGATCAACAGCGGCGAAACCGGGAGGCCCATGGCATTGAGTCCCACCACCAGTTGCGGCAGGCCCAGGGCCAGCGCGACCACCACACAGGCACCCAGCTCCCCGCGGGTTCCGGGCGGGAAGCGCCGCAACACGATCAGGCCGGCAATGGCGATCATGGTCAGGTCGTAATTGTGCAGATACGGGGTCAGCAGGGCCGTTCCCGCCAGCGCCACGCCGGCCCGCCGCAGGGAATCCGGCAGACGCCACAGCTGCCATCCGGCCAAGGCCAGGATGGGTACCGCCAGCACCAGGTGCAGCACCAAGGCCAGGTCTCCATCGCCGATCAGGATACGCAGCGCCATGAAGATCGACGGGATCATCAGCATGAAGGGTCCGGCACCCTCACGCTCGAGCAGGCTCAGTCCGGGCAAGGTATCGCCAATAAAGTCGGTCCAAACCTGGTGCCCGAAAAACAGCCAGGCCAGGCCCAGCATGACCAGGGTGGCGGCAGAGGTCCACAGGATCGCCCGCCAGCGCCGCTCGGCCAGCCAGAATAGCGGCAGCAGCAGACCCATCTGCGGTTTCATGGTCAGCAGCGCCGCCGCTCCGACGGCACCGGCCTCCCGCCCCCGTCGCGGTGCCAAAGCCATCAGCAGCAGGCCCGTCGCCAGATTGCCGGTCTGCCCGTAATGAAGGCACAGCACCGCAGCCGGGGAAACCAGCACGATGGCCACCTCCAGCGCATTGAGCCCAAGCCGCCGGCACCCCAGCGCCAGGACCGCCAGCCCCAATGCCGACCACAGGGTCAGAGCCGCATAGAAGGGCAGCAGGCCAAACGGCCAGGCCAGGAGGAGGGAATGGGGTGGATAGGCCCAGAAGCGGACGCCGATAGGGGCACCGGTCATCCCCACTTCATAGGCCATGAAATTCTCGAAGCGATAGATATCCTCGGCCCGGCCTTCGGGCACCAGCCTTGCCGCCGACCAGAGATTGATGAAATCGCCGCCCACGGGTGTGCCATTCGCATAAAGCAGGCCCGTGATGCCCTGGATCGGCCCGATCTGCCAGAAGGCGAAGACGCCCAGATGCAGCAGACAGAGGGCCAGAAGGGCATAGTGAAAAGGATGGTGCTGGCGCGACACGGACACACTCGGGGTTCATCAAACCCTAGCCATAAGGGCTTAAGGTCGGGTTGAGAGCCCAGTATGCAGCGCTGCACAAGAGCGCTGATAACAAAATGCCGGGCACTGGGCCCGGCATCTCGTCATTCAGATTTACTCGGCCACATTGCCGGTGAGGAAGGCCGGCAGGTCCGGCACGTCAGGCTGAGGCGCATTGCCCGGATCGGCACTGCCTTCACCGCCCGCCGGGCGACGACGGCGCGGACGCCGTTCCCGCGGCTTGCGCGGTGCCTGCTCGCCATCGCCTTCGGCGGCATCGGCAGCAGCTTCCTGGGCAGGCTGGGGCTGACTGTCGCCCTGCGAGGATTCGCTCTCGTTCTCGTTGTTCTGCTGCACGTGCTGAACGGGCTGCGGCGAGGAGAAACGCGAATTGACGTCATTGGCGTCATCATCGAAATCCACCTCGTCCTGGCTCTGCCCGTCACGCGGACCGTTCATGGCCTGCTGTGCGGAAGAGACGATGCGGAAATAATGCTCGGCATGCTGCAGGTAGTTCTCGGCCATCACCGAGTCGCCCGAGGACTGGGCGTCACGAGCAAGCTGCAGATATTTCTCGGCGACATGGGCGGCGTTGCCGCGCACCTTCACGTCAGGACCGTTGCTTTCATAGTTGCGCGACAGCGGATTGACATGTTTGCGTCCGCCGTTCCGGCCACGCTGCCGGTTCTTGTTCTGGTTTGGTCTCATCGGGTCGCTTTGTCTAACTCTAAAAGTTAAGCGTCACATCATGGGGCTGACCGGTACAAAAGGCCCGATCCGGCCCGTGACCCCGGCGGTGGTAAGTGCGCACCGTGCGGGATTTATATGGCTTCATGAAGACCGAATGCGATCGGCAGCGACCTACGGAAAATCCGTCCCGTCCCTCGCGTCGTTCCGGCCCGCCGGAACCGCGCTGCTTTCGGCAGCTCAATGCATTTTGGATCGGGTGTGATCGCTGCGGCGCTCATGATGCGCCACTGACAGCACCCATAAACTAACCGCTTCGTCTCGGCTTGGCCAGCACAAACTGCGTTTTGGCTTAACCGGAAGGTCTACTCATGCCTCAAGTGGTGCGCCAGAACCACACGATCAAGCCCGTTGAGGTCCTTGTGAACCGCGATATCCCCAAATCCCTGTTGCGCAAAAAGCGCCGGGACGCTCGCCCCCTGGTCATACCCGATCTCCACCATGACCTGACCGCCCGGGACCAGATGGCGGGCTGATTCCGCAGCGATGACGCGGTAGGGCGCCAGTCCGTCCGGCCCGCCATCAAGCGCCAGACGCGGATCGAAATCCCTGACCTCGGGCGCCAGGGTGTCCACCACGGCGCTGGTGATATAGGGCGGATTGGAGAGGATGAGATTGAACCTGTCGGCCTCTCCCCCAGGGGAGATAGGGGCCAGAGCCTCGAACCAGTCACCCTGCCGCAATTCGAGCCGTCCATCCACGCCATGCCGCATCGCATTGCGCCGCGCCATGTCCAGGGCATCGGCGTCCAGGTCAGTCGCCAGCCCGGTCGCATCGGGCCGGTTGGCCAGGATCGAAATGGGGATACAGCCCGTCCCGGTCCCCAGGTCGAGCAGGCGCCCACCCCGGGGCAGTGCCTTGAGCGCCATCTCCACCAGCAATTCGGTATCGGGCCGCGGCTCCAGCGTGGCGTGATTGAGCCCGAAGGCAAGGCCGAAAAATTCCCGCTCGCCGATGATGCGGGCGACCGATTCCCCGCTCATACGCCGCTGCATCAGTTCGGCGACCACCTGGGCCGCTTCGGGCGAAACCGGCGCCTGCTCGCCCGTCGCGAGGCCCAGCGTATCAAGACCCAGCCCATGGCCGGTGAGCAGCTTGGCGTCGAGCGCTGCTGTTTCAAAGCCCAGCCGCGTCAACACATCGCGCCAGCCCCGCCAGAGCGCGCCGATGCTGGGGCTCTCGGTCAGCTGACCTGCTCCATGGCGGCCAGCTGCGCCGCCTGGTTTTCGGTGATCAGCGCCTCGATCAGCTCGTCCAGAGCTTCCCCGGCCATCACCTTGTCGAGCTTGTAGAGCGTCAGGTTGATGCGGTGGTCGGTCACGCGCCCCTGCGGGAAATTATAGGTACGGATGCGTTCGGACCGGTCGCCCGATCCCACCTGCCCCTTGCGCTCGGCCGACCGGGCGTTGTCCCGCTCCTCGCGCTGCAATTCGTAGAGGCGCGAGCGGAGCACGATCATTGCCTGGGCCCGGTTCTGGTGCTGGCTCTTCATCGCCGAGGTGACCACAAGGCCGGTGGGCAGATGGGTGATGCGCACCGCCGAGTCGGTGGTGTTGACGTGCTGGCCGCCGGCGCCGGATGCCCGCATGGTGTCGATACGGATATCCTCGTTGCGGATCTCGATATCGATGTCTTCCACTTCCGGAAGCACCGCCACGGTGGCCGCCGACGTATGGATACGGCCCGAACCTTCGGTGGCCGGCACGCGCTGCACCCTGTGCACGCCGCTCTCATATTTCATGCGCGCATAAACGCCCTTGCCCGCAACATTGGCGATGATTTCCTTGAAGCCCCCCATTTCGCCGGGGCTTTCCTCCATCACCGTGACCTTCCAGCCGCGA
>CBFGTF010000097.1:0-10453 GCA_965651655.1 uncultured Devosia sp. | reverse complement strand
GCATTCATGAAGCGGCTGGCCAGCCACCCCGCAATGCCGCCAATGATGATGGCAGCGATCCAACCCACTCCGTCAAAACCCATATTTCCCTCCTCGCAGGTGAGTCTACTCACATGATGAGGGTGGCAGAGTGGACGAAAAAGGCAAGAAGCGTTCGGTCTTGGGGGTGAGTGCGCCGGCGTAAGCCATTCGAGCTTGCCACTCGAGCCTAGCTCTCGCGGCCTTCTCTCCTAAGGTCGTCCCACCGGGACGATCTTGCCCTTTGGGCACGGGTCGAAGTCTCATGGCCTTCTGACCTAAAATCGCTCCACCGGAGCGATTTTGCCCGCTGGCGCGGTCAGAAGGGCCAGACGATCATGAGCGCCGGGACGCCGATGAGAACGACGAGGATGGAGAGCGGCAGGCCGAGGCGCCAGTAGTCGCCGAAGCGATAGCCGCCGGGGGCCATGACCAGGGTATTGCACTGGTGCCCGATGGGGGTGAGAAAATCGCAGCCGGCGCCGATGGCCACGGCCATCAGGAAGGCCTCGGGGCTATAGCCAAGGCCCGTAGCGAAGGCGGCGGAAATGGGGGCCATGACCAGCACGGTGGCGGCGTTGTTGAGGAAGGGTGTCACCGCCATGGCCGCGACCATGATCAGCGCCAGGGCGCCCCAGCCGGGCAGGGTCACCGCGGTGGCGGTCAGCCAGGTGGCGACCACATCGGTGCCGCCGGTCGATTGCAGGCTTTCCGAGACCGGGATCAGGCAGGCGAGCATGATCAGGATGGGGCCATCGACCTGATTATAGACTTCGCGCAGGGGCAGGGCGCCGGTCAGCACCATGAGGGCCGCCGCGGTGAAGAAGGCCGGCGCCACCGGCACCATGCCCAGGGCCGTGGCGGCCATGGCGGCGAGCAGGATGGCGAGGGGCAACAGGCCATTGCGCACGCTGCCGATCTTGAGGCCGCGCTCGACCAGCGGGAGAATGTCCCATTCGCGCAGGAGGTCGGGAATGCGTTTGAGGTGGCCCTGGAGCAGGATGACGTCGCCGTTCTGGAAGCGGATTTCGCCCAGGCGCTTGGTGAAGCGCTGGTCGCGGCGGGAAATGGCGAGGAGGTTCAGGCCGGTGCGGTCGAACAGGGTCAGTTCCTGGGCGCTGGCGCCGATCAGGCCCGAGCTTTCCCCGATAATGGCCTCGATGACCCCGACATTGCCGCTGTCGCGCGAGGCGGCGCCGCGCCGCTCGGCAAAGGAGAGGCCGGTCTGGCTGACCATCTTGTCGAGGGCTTCCGGGTCGCCTTCGATGAGCAGGATATCGCCGGCGCGCAGGGTGGCGTCGGGCAGGGGCGTGCGGCGGCGGCCCGAGGCGCTGACAATGCCGGTGACCATGGCGGCGCCATCGGCTGCCGACTGCAATTCACCCACGGTCTTGCCGATGGCGGTGCTGTCGGCGGTGACATGGGCCTCGGTGGTGTAGTTCTTGATCTCGATGGCCTTGTCCATGCCGCTTTCTTCGCGGCGGCGCTCGGGGAGCAGCCAGTAGAACAGGGCGAGGAAGACAATGCCGACAGCGGCCAGGATGGCGCCCACGGGGGTGAAGTCGAACATGGTGAAGGCGGTGCCGGTCAATTCCTGGCGTACGCCGGACACGATGATGTTCGGCGACGTGCCGATCTGGGTCATCAGCCCGCCCAGGAGCGAGCCGAAGGCCATGGGCATGAGGAACATCGAGGGAGAGACGCTGGAGCGGCGCGCCATCTGGAAGGCGATGGGCATCATGATCGCCAGGGCGCCGATATTCTTCACGAAAGCGGAGAGGATGGTGACGATGGTCACCAGCACGATCAGCTGCATTCGCGGGCTGTTCAGGCGCGGCAGGTAGCGGCGGATGGCCACTTCCATGATGCCGGAACGGGCGACGGCGGCGCTGACCACAAGGGCGGAGCCGACAATGATGACAATGTCGTTGGAGAAGCCGGTGAAGGCCTCCTCGGCGGGAACAACGCCGACCACGAGAGCGGCCAGGAGCGAGCAGACCGCCACCAGATCGTAGCGCCAGCGGCCCAGCATGAAGGCAATCATCATCCCCGCAATGATCAGAAAAGCGAGCACTTGCGGGGTCGTCATGGGCTGCTCCGTTACCGTGGACCTTCACAACGCGGCCGGGCCACAATAGTCGCATATGGGGCAGAATATAGCCCATGCGTGGTTCCGGCCGCGAGAGGTCTGTGCAAAAAGATCGGGACAGGGAGGGTCACATGAAAAGACTGATGACGACATTGGGGCCGTTCGAGCGGCATCAACTGGGGATGATCCTGCCCCATGAACATGTCTTCGTGGACCTGCGGACGCCCGACACGCCGGGCTATGGCGAGGCCGACCCCGATGATGTGGTGCGACTGATGGCGCCGCAGATCGAAGCCATCAAGGCGCAGGGCGTGACGGCGCTGGTTGAGTGCTCGACGGGCGGGGTGGGCCTCAGGGTGGATATCGACCTGGCCGTCTCGCAGGCGACGGGCTTTCCCATCGTCGTGCCCACGGGCAATTACCGCGAGCCCTGGATTCCTGACTGGGTCGCCGAAGCGAGCGAGGACGCGCTCGAAAGCTGGATGCTCGGGCATTTGACGGAGGGCGTGGGCGATACCGGCGTGGTGGCCGCCTGGATCAAGGTGAGTGCCGGGGATGACGGCATAACGCCGCTCGAAACAAGGATATTGCGGGCGGCGGCGCGGGCCTCGGCCCAGACCGGCGCCATCATCGGGTCGCACACGATCAAGGGCCGGGTGGTCATGGATCAGCTCGACATCATCGAGGCGGAGGGTGGGTCAGCCAACCGCTTCATTTCCATCCATACCCAGGCCGAGCCGGATTTCGGGCTCAACCGCGCGGTGGCGGAACGCGGCGCATGGATCGAGTTCGACCATATCGGGCGCGACCCGGACGAGCCGGTACTGGCGCTGGTGATGAAGGCGCTCGATGCGGGGCTGGAGCGGCAGATGCTGCTGAGCCATGACCTGGGCTGGTACGATCCGGCGAAGCCGGGTGGTGGGACGCCGCGGCCCTATACGCACCTGGTCGACCGCTTCCTGCCGCAGATGCGGGAAGCGGGGGTGGGCGAAGAGACCATTACGCGGCTGACCCACGACAATCCGTTCGACGCCTTTGCGCGCTGAGGGGTCAGAAGCTCCCCTGCAGGTGCAGCCGCGCGCCGTGGCTGCTGGCGGAGGCTGAGAGGGACGCGTTGTAGGACAAGCCCAGGGAGAGGCCGTCGGTGATCGCCATGCGGGTGCCGAGGCCCAGGTCAAGCGTATCGACCGGGGCACCGGCGGCTGCGGTGGTGAAAGCCGGCCCGCCCGCAAAGTCGAATTGCGGGCCATTCCGCGAGGCGGAGAGGACGTGGCGCCAGGCAGCAGAGACGTCCAGGTCGAGGCTGTTCTGCTCACCCAGGTCGATAGTGGTTCCCAGCCGGAGCCCCACAGTGGCGGTGGCGAGATGGTGGAGCGCGGCAGCGGCATTGAGGTCCGAGCCGGTTTCGCTAAAGGGCGCGGTGAGCAAGCCTGCCACCCCCAATCCCGCAAATGGTTCGAGGATGACGGCGTCCTCCCGCAGGGTGTGGGCCAGTTCCACGAAAGCCATCCCGCCCAGTGCGGCATAATTGGCGGTGGCGCTGGCCAGACCGGGCCTTGCGAGATCGGTCTTGGTCTGCGCAAGGCCGAGTGTCGTGGCGAGGCCGAACCGCAATTGCGTGTCATGCGGGCCGGCAGCGCCGTAGAGACCGGCCACTGGCCCCGACATGGTGCCGCTGGACCGGCCGAGGCCGGTTGCCGTGCCGGACAGGCCGGCCATGAGGCCAAGGCGCAGGTCCGGGGCGATGCTGCTGTCGCGTCCTAAAATCAGGCCGGCGCTGGCGATACCGGCGTCGCGTCCATTGCCGTCGCCAGCGACGGAGCCGACCTTGGCGTGCTGCTGGATCCAGAAGGTTTCCTCGCCGCGCAACTGGTCGACAAGGGTGCCGGCAAGCTGATCGAGCCAGCCGAGGCGGTCGCGCGCCAGGGCGGGATGAATTTCGCCAGACAGGTCATCGAAGATGGCGCGGGCAGCCGCATCATCGGCGGCATTCAGCGCGACATTGCGGGCATTGAGGGTGCCCGAGGCAGCATCGAGAGCGCCGGCCACGGCCTGCTGGTTGGCCGTCAGGGCCGCATTGGCCAGGTTCCTTGACTGGCGCACCACGAGATAGACATTGTCGGCATCGTATTCGTCACTGATGGCCAGAAAGCCGCTGGGATTAAGGTCCCCGGTGAGCACGAATTGCCCGTTGCGCCCGGTCGTCGTGGTGAGGACGGTATAGCGGGTTCCGACCGTATAGGGGTTGTCGTCGATGCGGATAACCTTCAGCTCGGCGGCCGGATCGATGACGGCATTGCCGATGACATCGACACGGTCCGAAAAGATATTGCGGGGATCGAGTTCGATTTCCAGCACCGATCCGGCGCCGGGGGCGTAACCGCCGACAATGGTGAGCACGCCGGGGCTGTTGCCGGGCGCGACAGTGGCGCGATCAACGATCAGATTGCCATAGATGGTGCCGGAGCCGGAAATGACTGAACCCGGATTGACGTTGACCGTGCCGACGACCTCGCCATTGCCCCGGACGCCGACAATCAGGGTGCCGGCGTCGATATTGATGATTGTCGCGTCGATGGCCTTGTCGACGATCCAGGTGCCGGTGCCGGTCTTGATCAGCTTGGAGGCAAAGGAGGTATTGCCCAGCACGGCGTCGGAATAAAGCTGGTGCCCGGTGCCGGTCAGGGTCAGGGTGGAGCTAGTGTGGTCTCCGATCTCCAGATCGCCGGTGATGACGCTGCCGGATTGAAGGGTGACGGTATTGAGATCGGTGCGGGCGAGAAGAACGTTGCCTTCGAGGCGCCCCCTGTTGACCAGCGTGGTATCGCCGAAAGCGTGGATGGCGCTCTGGCCGGAAATGGTGGCGCCGGCTTCGTTGATGACGGTGCCGCCGCCATCGGCGATATAGACGCCGATGACCTCACCTTCGATGTGGCCACCTGCCTTGTTGGTCAGGGCGATATCGACCGGCGAGTAGATTGCATAATCATCGGCACGTATGGTGCCGCTATTGGTGATGGTCATCAGGCCATCGCCCGATATGGCAATGCCGCCGCCTGTCACTGTGCCACCGTCGATGGTGACCGTACCGCCAGTGTCCAAGGCAATGGCCTCGCCACCGGCTGTAAGGCTGCTGCCACTCAAGCTGACCGTGCCACCGCCGGTGAGTTGAATACCATCGCTGCCGGATGTGATGATGGCGTTCGCCAGGGAAACAGTGCCTTCACCGTTTATGAGAACGCCTTTGGCGGATGACGACAAGGTGCCGCCGCTCAGGGTCACGGTGCCGTCGTCATCGAGGTGGATGCCATCGCCGCCGGATGTGATCGAGCCGTTCGTCGATGTGACGGTGCCGCCCCCAGCCAGGTATATGGCTTTTGCTCCCGCATTTATGGTCCCGGTATTTGTAACCGTACCGTTGCCGTTTATGCGGATGGCGTCGTCATCAGCGACAATCGTGGCGCTGCTGTTGGTAACGTCGCCGCTGCCCAGACGGATGCCGCCTTCGATGCGCGCGCCGTCGGCATTGGTGACCGTTCCGGCGCCATTGGGGTTGTAAACGTCTCCCTTGATGGTGGTGCCGGCACCGGTGTTGAGCAGATCGAGCGTGCCGTCGTGGACGTATATGCCGGCGACCGGTCCCTCGATAATGCCACCGGAGCGATTGACGACATCGCCGCCATAATAGAGCGACACGCCGCTGCCGTGGCGGCTGACTATCCGGGCGCCGTTTTCGTTGACGACGTCGCCGGGCGCCTCCTCGAAGAATACGGCGTAGGAATTGGCCGATATGGTGCTGTTTGCGCCGCTGTTCAGCACCGAGCCACTGCCAAGGAAGCGGACACCCGCGTAACCGGCGTCAACCACGGCGCCATCGCGGTTTTCAAGGATGAAGGGACCGTCGAAGTCATAGGGTGCGAAATCGACGGCCACATTGCCGGTGGTGCGGATGGCGCTGCCAGCGCCGGTATTGGTGACCGTGCCATAGTCCCAGACAAGAACACCTGTGGCGTCGCTATCGATGGTCGCGCCCGACGCATTGGTGACGTTGCCGCCGTAATACATGATCACGCCATCGCCGCCGGCGACGATGCGCGCGCCCTCGGCATTGGTGACTTCACCTTCCCCATCGATAAAGACGCCGATGCCGGCCGCCTCGATCAGCGCGCCGGTGCCAGAATTGATGACGTCGCCGCCGGCGATGTCGATGCCCCGGTCGCTGGTGGCGATAATCGTGCCGTGATTGGTGATGCTGGCCGTGTCGGTGCCCAGAATGGCGGTGGCATCGCCGGTTATCGTGCCGGAATTGGTGAGGGTGAGGGCGCCGATGCTTTCCACGCCGATCGTCCCGCCGGTGATGGAGGAGCCGGCGCCATTGGTGACGGTGCCGCCTTCCGCGAGATAGACGCCCTGCTGCGCACCGGAAATGGTTGCACCGGCGCTGTTGCTGAGCGTGGCGACATTTTCCAGCACGACAGCGGCATCGTTGGGATTGGTGCTGGTAATGGCGCTTCCCGCGCCGGTATTGTCCACATTGCCGCCGCCACGCAGGACAACGCGCCCCAGGATTTCGGCACCATCGGCATTGGTGACAGTACCGCCCGCGCCGAGGACGGAGACGCCATTGGAAATCCGCGAGCCTGCCCCGGTATTGGTGACGTCGCCACCTTGCCAGATGATGACGCCCGCACTGGGGCCGGTGATCTGCGCGCCACCTTCATTGCGCACGCTGCCCGACGCGTTCTGGATAGAGACGCCATAGGCATCGGCGCCGCTGATCGAGGCGGCGGCACCGGAATTGAGAATTGTGCCGCCATTGTAGAACACCACGCCCTGGCGCGTGGTGGTGCTGATGGCGCCATAGTTCTCGAGATGGCCATAGCTGCCGCTGAAGCCCTGTTCGCCGGCACCGGTGCGGGCCAGTGTCCCATGATTTTCCAGCGTGCCGCCATTCTGGACGTCGATGCCATTGGCAATGGCGTGGGAGGCGTCAATGATCAGCCGTGCGGTGGCGCCATCGATGGAGATAGTCTTGCCGGCCATGGGGACCGGATCGTATGCGACGGTGCCGGAGGTGATGTTGACGTCGGCCCCCAGCGCCGGCAGGCAGGCATGGCTTAGCGCCAGCGCAGAGACCGTGCCGAAGAGATTTTTCAGCATTTGCCGGGTCATCCGCACCAGGCTGGACCTCCAGAGTGAATCAGGTTTGTTATGGCTAGCTTTGCCGGGGCGTCCGCGCCCGGTCACAATCGCACCTGATCTCTGCCAAGGCGGATTTTCACACGATGTCAGTCGAAACCGGTGGTGCAGAGGAGCAATTGCGGGCCGAGGCCGATGGGCTTCGGGCCGCACCGGCATTCGAGCAGGCCGTAGCGGTCTATCTGGCCGAACTTGTGCGCTGGCGCGAGACGTCGCCACTGATGCACAAGCTCAGCGCCCATAAGGGACGCATGCATGTGACGGGATACCTGTTGCATCTGAGCGCGGTTGATCAGGTCGCCGGCGGCGATGGCGGCGTCTCCTATGGCGCGCTCTTTGAACTCTGCGTGGGGAAGAAGGGTGAGGTGGGTGCCCGTGTGCTCAAGACGACGCTCGCCCTCTTGCGGCTGGCAGGGTTCGTCCAGACCTGGCGCGGCGCGGCAGACGGTCGGGTGGTGTTCTACCGGCCCACGGCGCGCATGTATGACCATGCCAAGCTGGCCTATGGCTATGCCGCCGCGGCGCTGGACGTGCTGGAACCGGAGGCGGAAAGGCGGCGGAACCTGGATGCCGGCGGAGCCTTCCTGCAGCGCATGCTGATGTCTGCCGGCAAGGCGCATGCCGAGGCGCCACCCAATGACCTGATGCCCGATTTCATCGGCTTCATCGGCGAGCGGGAGGGGGCGGGGGCCGTGCTGGCAGCGCTGATGCAGTCACCCGAAGGCGAGGTGCCGAGCCGCGCAGGCCTGGCCTCGCGGTTCGGCCTGTCCAAATCGCAGGTGACCAAGATCCTCGAAGAGGGCGCGGCGCGGGGCTATTTCCGCATGGATGCCGCGGGACTGCCGACCGTGACCGACAGCGCCCGGGAGGCATTCCGACGCTGGATCAGCATCGAACTGGCCTTTCACGCGCGCCATATGCGGTGAGCGCAGCCCGACCCGGGGGTCAGGCCCGGGTCGGTTCCGCAAACAGGTCGTACTCGTCGTTGTCGGTGACCGTGACCGAGACGATGTCGCCGATCTTGATGCCGGTGGCATTGTCGACGATGACCTGGCCGTCGATTTCCGGAGCGTCCCATTTCGAGCGGGCGATGGCGCGATTGTCCTCGGGACGGACATCGTCAACAATCACGTCGATGGTGCGGCCAACCTTCTTCTGCAACTGGCCGAAGGAGACGTTCTGCGCCACTTCCATCAACTGGGCGAAGCGCTCTTCCTTGACCTCGTCGGGGACGACGCCGTCGAGCTCGTTGGCGGTGGCGCCGGTGACGGGCTCGTATTTGAAGCAGCCGGCGCGGTCGATCTCGGCTTCCTCGATGAAGTCGAGCAGCATTTCGAAATCTTCCTCTGTCTCGCCGGGAAAGCCGACGATGAAGTTGGAGCGCACGGTGAGGTCCGGGACCTGGCGCTTCCAGTCGAGGATGCGGTTGAGCGTCTTTTCCTGATGCGCGGGACGGCGCATGGCCTTGAGCACATTCGGGGATGCGTGCTGGAAGGGAATGTCGAGATAGGGCAGGACGAGGCCTTCGGCCATCAGTTCCATGACCGGATCGACATGAGGATAGGGATAGACATAGTGCAGGCGCACCCAGGCGCCGAGTTCGCCCAGTTCCTTGGCCAGATCATAGAACTTGGCCTTGACCTCGCGGCCGCGATATTTGCTGGTCGCGTATTTGATGTCGAGGCCGTAGGCGCTGGTATCCTGCGAGATCACCAGCAGTTCCTTGGCGCCGGAGCGGATAAGGCCCTCGGCCTCCGAGAGGATGCCGGCGGCCGGGCGCGAGGCCAGGTCGCCCCGGATCTGGGGGATGATGCAGAAGGAGCAGCGATTGTTGCAGCCTTCGGAAATCTTCAGATAGGCGTAGTGGCGCGGGGTGAGCTTGAGGCCGCTTTCGGGGACTAGGTCCACGAATTTGTTGGGCACGGGCGGCAGATGCTCATGTACGGCCGAGACCACGCTTTCATATTGATGCGGGCCGGTGATGGCGAGGACGCTGGGATGGGTCTCGCGGATGAGGTTTTCCTCGATGCCCAGGCATCCGGTAACGATGACGCGACCGTTTTCGTTGAGCGCCTCGCCAATGGCTTCAAGGCTTTCCTGCTTGGCCGAGTCGAGGAAGCCGCAGGTGTTGACCAGGACGACATCGGCCCCGGCATAGTCGCGGCTGAAGGAATAGCCCTGCGCGCGCAGGGTGGTCATGATGCGCTCGCTGTCGACGAGGGCCTTGGGGCAGCCGAGGCTGACGAGGCCAATTTTTGGCGCTTGGCTCATGTGAGCGTGGGTTCCGATGTGGGAATGGTTGGGCGCGTCATACAGAAACTTGCACGGTTACGCAATGTGACTGCCCTCCGCCCGCGGCGGGGCAGACCTTCGCGCAGCGGTGAACACGCGATGTTGAAGGGCCGCCGGGTGAACAGTGCGTACGGCATTGGCGCGATTATCACCTGCACGGGTTTGGGGTAGGCGTCCCGTCCCGCGCCGAAGGGGCGCAGCATCAAGGAAGTTTCATGACCGATCGTCTCTCCGCCTATGCGCCGCAGGCCCTCGCCGTGCTGCGTGTCGTCGCCGCCCTCCTGTTCCTCGCCCATGGTACGCAGAAGCTGATGGGGTTTCCGGCTGCCGAATTCGCGCCACCCATGTTCTCGATCTTCTGGTTCGCGGGCGTCATCGAAATCATCACCGGCATCCTGATCGGCATCGGCCTGTTCACCCGCCCGGCGGCCTTCATTGCCTCGGGCACCATGGCCGTGGCCTATTGGATGGTGCATGCGCCCGGGAGTGCCTTTCCGGCCAATAATGGTGGCGATGCGGCAATCCTGTTCTGCTTCTTCTTCCTGTACCTGGTGTTTGCCGGCCCCGGTGCCTGGGCGGTCAACCGGACATAAGGGCAGGGTGCCAGCAAGCTGGGTCTGAGTGTGTGACCACCCCCACCCAGCTATGCTGCGGCGCTGCGGGCCCAGCGTCGCTCCGCCATTCGAGCGTAGCTCTCATGGCCTCCTTGCCTGAGTTCGCCCCACTGGGGCGACCTCGCCTCCGGCACTGCTCGGAGCCCGTCCAGGGGGAGGTGACGCAGGAGCCGAAACGTTGAAGAAAAGGCCGCCCCCGGGCGGCCTTTGTCGTTTCAGGTGGTCGTTTTTGGTGGGGTGC
>CBFGTF010000096.1:0-10503 GCA_965651655.1 uncultured Devosia sp. | reverse complement strand
ACCATCAACACCATCGACCTGCACTATGGCGCCGCCCAGGCGCTCAAGGGCATTTCCATCACCTGCCAGCCCGGTCGCATCACAGCCGTGCTGGGCCGCAATGGGGTGGGCAAGTCCTCGACGCTGCGCGCCATAACCGGGATCAATCATGTCTCGGCCGGCGATATCACCTTCGGCGACGAGGTGCTGAGGCGCAGCCCGCCTTACAAGCGCGCCCGCATGGGCATCGGCTATGTGCCGCAGGGCCGGGAGATCTTTCCGCTGCTGACGGTCAAGGAAAACCTCGAAACCGGCTATGCGGGCCTCGCCCGCTCCGAGCGCAACATTCCCGACTATATCTTTGAATTGTTCCCGGTGCTCAAATCCATGCTGGGCCGAAGGGGCGGCGACCTCTCTGGTGGCCAGCAGCAGCAATTGGCCATTGGTCGCGCGCTGGTCACCCGGCCCAAGGTGCTGGTGCTCGATGAACCCACCGAAGGCATCCAGCCCTCCATCATCAAGGATATCGGCCGCGCCCTGCAATTCCTGCGCGACGAGAAGGGCATGACCATCCTGCTGGTGGAGCAATTCCTCGATTTCTGCCGCGAAATTGCCGACGACATCTATGTGATGGATCGCGGCGAGATCATGCATTCGGGGCCGGCCAGCGACCTCGACCTGCCCGAGGTGCGCCGGCACCTGATGGTCTGACACGCAAAAACGCCCGGCCGAAGCCGGGCGCCTTCAGGAGGGAGAAGCGCGATTACATGGCTGCGTCGAACCAGCCGCCGGCCTCACAGTCTTCGAGAGTGATGATGGCCACGTCGACGCTCGTCGCCGATGCCGACTCGGTCACGGCCGGCTCACTCGAAACGGCGGCATCGCCAGCAACGCTGGTTTCGGTGTCCGTATCAGTTTCAGTCTCGGTCTCGCTGTCCGACTCGCTCACCAGCGATTCGGTTTCGGCATTGGTCCGAAGCACATCGCAACGGGCCTGCACGGCACCGACATCGGCTTCCGTGACCGTCTGCGTACCGATCATGGTGGGCGACTGGGCAAGAACAGGAGCGGCAACGAGGCCGGCGGCAAGAGCGACAACGGAAAGTGCGGATTTAATGGTCATTTTATATAACCTCTTGAAAAATATCTCTGAAAGAGCGTTTGCTCACCCTCACAACGGCATTGCCGCAGGATCGTTGCAGTGAATTTTGCGCAAAGGGAAATTGTGATCGCCCCGAACCTGCAACGGGCCCGCGGCGTGGGGCGCATCGCCACCAAGCAGGGCCAAGGGCGTACCCGCCTCGATACCCTGTTCCAGGAAGGTTGCGGCAAGATCCGTCTGCCCAATACCCATTCGACCAGTCTTGAGGCTGTGCTCATCAACACGGCGGGGGGCATTACCGGCGGCGACCACCTGCAATGGGATGCCGAAGTGGCTCCGGGCGGCCATCTCGTGCTCACCACCCAGGCCTGCGAGCGCAGCTATCGCTCGACCGGCGATTTCGCCCGGGTGAAAACGCGCCTGCGCGTCGGAGCCGGCGCGCATCTGGACTGGCTGCCGCAGGAAACCATCCTCTTCGCCGCCAGCAAGCTCGACCGCAGTCTGGAAGTCGACCTCGAAGATGGAGCGACCCTCACCGCCATCGAGTCGGTGCTGCTGGGCCGCGACGCCATGGGCGAGGACGCCAGCGACGCCCTCCTGCGCGACAATTGGCGCATCCGGCGTAACGCCCGGCTGGTTCATGCCGAGGCCACCGAGCTTCGTGCCGACCCGGCAGAACGCGCAGGCCTGTCCCTGCTCGCCGGAAACCGCGCCTTTGCCTCTATCCTGCATGTAGCGGCATCTGAGCAAGTGGCCGAGGCCCTCTGCGCCCGCATTCGCGACCACTTGCCCGACAAGGGCGCCATAGCGGCCAGCGCCAATGGCGAGCGTCTGGTCATACGTGCCATGGCCCAAACCGGGCTTGCCTTGCGGCGCATGATCGTACCAATTCTGATCGAACTGACCGGTGCAGGCTCCCTGCCGCGCCTCTGGCATCTCTAGGACCAAGCGATGAACCTGACCCCTCGCGAAAAAGACAAGCTGCTGATCTCCATGGCCGCCATGGTCGCACGCAAGCGCCTTGAGCGCGGCGTCAAGCTCAACCATCCCGAGGCCATCGCCCTCATCACCGATTTCGTGGTCGAGGGCGCCCGCGACGGCCGCGCCGTGTCCGACCTGATGGAGGCCGGCGCCCATGTCATCTCCCGCGACCAGGTCATGGAGGGCATTGCCGAAATGATCCACGACGTCCAGGTCGAAGCCACCTTTCCCGACGGCACCAAGCTCGTCACCGTCCACCAGCCCATCCGATAGAGAGGGACAAGAATGCTCAAGCGCAGCCTGCTCACCCTGGCCATTGTTCTGTCAGCCACCATGCCGGCCTTTGCCCATCTCGATCCGGGCGAGCATGGCTCCTTTGCCGCCGGGTTCAGCCACCCCCTGTTCGGTCTGGATCACATCCTGGCCATGGTTGCGGTTGGCCTCTGGGCCGCCACCCAGGGCGGTCGCGCTGTCCTGCTGGTCCCGGCCGCCTTTGTGGGCACCATGGCCTTGGGCTTTGCTGCGGCCATTGCCGGCATGCCCCTGCCCTTTGTCGAGCCGGTCATCCTGGCCTCTGTCATCTTCATCGGCATCGCCATCGCCCTGGCGCTCCCGGTTCCGACAGCGGCCATTGCCGCCATGGTCGGCTTCTTCGCGTTCTTCCATGGCCATGCCCATGGCGGCGAACTGGGTGAGGCCGGCGCCTGGGAATTTGCCATCGGCTTCGTGCTGGCCACCGCCGCCCTGCATGCGGCCGGCATCGCCGCGGGCCTGTTGATGGGTCGTCTCGGCGGCGCCTTGCTGGCGCGCATTGCCGGCGGGGTCACCGCGCTGGGCGGCCTCTGGCTGGCCATGGGCGCGTGAATATGCGTGTCGCGGATTTCGCCACGCTGCCGACCCGCCTTCTCACAATTGTGGGGTAATGCGAAATGACCCTGACAGCCCGCCAGCAATTGCTGCTCGAGGAATACAAGTCCCTCAGGGCGGAGATCAACCTGCACTACAATGCGACATTGACCATACAGCCCCTTGTTTTCGCTGGATTGGGTGGAATTTTTCTGCTGCTGGAGGTCAACCGTCTGGCAGTGTGGGGTATCCCAGTGGTCATCCTGGTCGCAGGCTTGGCCAGCATTCCGCACTACGTTCGGATGATGGCCATCGGGCGTTACATTTCCTCGATTGAAGCAGAGGTGTTTGAGGGCGACGGCGGCTGGGAACACTACCTGCGGCAGCGCAAGGCCAAGGAAGGTCAGCAGGGGCTTCCGGCGCTCGCCACCATGCCCTTCTTCATCTTTACCACCTTGGCCTGGATTATTCTCGGCGCCTGCGCCACGACGCTAGCAATTCTCGGCACCTGACAGGAGCACAGATCATGATCCCCGGAGAAGTCTTCCCCGCCGCAGGCGACATCGAGCTGAACCAGGGCGCCGAGCAGGTCGTGCTCGAAGTCGCCAATACTGGTGACCGCCCCATTCAGGTCGGCTCGCACTATCACTTCTACGAAACCAATGCGGGCCTCAGCTTTGAGCGTGAACGCGCGCGCGGCATGCGGCTCGACATCGCCGCCGGCACCGCCGTGCGGTTCGAGCCCGGCCAATCCCGTGAGGTCCGGCTGGTGCCCATTGGCGGCGACCGGCGCATTTTCGGCTTCCGCCAGCAGATTATGGGTACGCTGGACTGACGCGCCGAAGAGCACCTCCCCCTGGTATTGGTCACCGGAGGGATCGATCAAGCGCGGTTTCGTGCGGTGAAGGCTTTCCCGATGAACCATCTGGAAACCTGCAACATCTTCCGCTGATGAGGTGGCGCGCTCCGCCATTCTCCTCTATTGAGCGGGTTCACCGTGCACAGGACCATATGCCGATGACCAGGGAAGAAGACCTCAAGCAGCGACTGGCAATTGTGCTCCAGGATTTGCGTGACGGTGCAGTCAGGGATCCCGAGGCCATGGTGCTGGTCGGCTCGCTGGCGTCAGACCTGGCCGACCAGCTCGACCAGAAAAGCTGGACCTCCGCCAAGCAGGCCATGACGGCTGCCGCTTACGACGCCCTGTTGGAATCCTTTCAGAAGCGCGGCAATGACCATCACCAGAATGGCCGCACCAAGCACGCCTATGCGATCCAGGTGCTGGGCATCTCGCTGGTCAGCTTCACCCAGCGCAAGGACACCGATATTGCGGCCGGCGAGAAGCTGCTCGACGAGATCATCGATCGCGCCGTTGCCCTCTATCGCAAGCGCCGCATGAAGAACTAGCAGACGCCTCAGCGAGGGCCTTGCCAGCGTCGACGCGACACGCCAGAGTGAGCCCTGGGAAGCCTTTGTCTCCGGGCAATATTACGGGACACGACATGCCAGCACGGATCTCTCGCGCCACCTACGCCGATATGTACGGCCCTACCACTGGCGACCGAATCCGCCTTGCCGATACGGAACTCTTCATCGAGGTGGAGAGGGACTTCACCACCTATGGCGAGGAGGTCAAGTTCGGCGGCGGCAAGGTCATCCGCGATGGCATGGGCCAGTCCCAGCGCACCCGTGCAGAAGGCGCCGTCGACACCGTCATCACCAATGCGCTGATTGTCGATCACACCGGCATCTACAAGGCCGATATCGGTCTCAAGAACGGCGTGATCGCCGGTATCGGCAAGGCCGGCAATCCCGACACCCAGCCCGGCGTCGACATCATCATCGGCCCTTCTACCGAGGCCATTGCCGGCGAAGGCAAGATCATCACCGCCGGCGGCTTCGACGCCCATATCCACTTCATCTGCCCCCAGCAGATCGAGGAAGCGCTGATGAGCGGCGTCACCACCATGCTGGGCGGCGGCTCCGGCCCGGCCCATGGCACGCTGGCCACCACCTGCACCGGCGCCTGGCATATCGAGCGCATGATCGAAAGCTTCGATGCCTTCCCGATGAACCTCGCTTTGGCCGGCAAGGGCAATGCCGCCCTGCCCGCGCCACTGGAAGAAATGATCCTCTCGGGCGCCTCCTGCCTCAAGCTCCATGAGGACTGGGGCACCACCCCGGCGACCATCGACAATTGCCTCTCGGTCGCCGATGCCTTTGACGTGCAGGTGATGATCCACACCGACACGCTCAACGAGAGCGGCTTTGTCGAGGACACGGTAGGCGCCTTCAAGGGCCGCACCATCCATGCCTTCCACACCGAAGGCGCCGGCGGCGGCCATGCACCCGACATTTTGAAGGTCGCGGGCCTGCCCAATGTCATCCCGTCCTCGACCAACCCGACGCGGCCTTACACGGTCAACACCATTGCCGAGCATCTCGACATGCTCATGGTCTGTCACCACCTGGACCAGTCGATCCCCGAGGATGTGGCCTTTGCCGAGAGCCGCATCCGCAAGGAAACCATCGCCGCCGAAGATATCCTCCATGACATGGGGGCGCTCTCGATCATCTCGTCCGACAGCCAGGCCATGGGCCGGGTCGGCGAAGTGCTCATCCGCACCTGGCAGACTGCCGACAAGATGAAGCGCCAGCGCGGGCGCCTCTCCGAAGAAACCGGCGACAACGACAATTTCCGCGTCCGCCGCTACATCGCCAAATATACCATCAACCCCGCCATCACCCATGGCATGAGCCAGCACATCGGTTCGGTGGAAGTGGGCAAGCGCGCCGACCTTGTTCTGTGGAACCCCGCTTTCTTTGGCGTTAAGCCGGAAATGGTGCTCCTGGGCGGCTCCATCGCCGCCGCCCCCATGGGCGACCCCAATGCTTCCATTCCCACGCCCCAGCCCATGCACTACCGCCCCATGTTCGCCGCCCATGGCAAGCTGGTCAGCCGCTCCTCGGTCGTCTTCATCTCGCAGGCCGCCCACGATGCCGGCCTCCGCAACCGGCTTGGCGTCGACAAGCAGCTCTTGCCGGTCTCCAATACCCGCGGCGGCATCGGCAAGTCGGCCATGAAGCTCAATACCGCCACCCCGCAGATCGACGTCCACCCCGAGACCTACGAGGTCCGCGCCGATGGCGAACTGCTCACCTGCGAGCCGGCCACGGTCCTCCCCATGGCGCAGCGGTACTTCCTGTTCTGAGAAGCTTGCACGGTCGCGCAATCGACATGAAGGTGCAGTGGAGTGGCGGCATCGTCCAACACCATCCTTCCGGAGGAACATCATGATCCAGGCGCGTTTGCTCCTTGTCCCGCTCTTTGCCATCGCCGCAAGCCCGGCAATGGCGCAGGAACAGGCTTCAACCCCGGTCGCGTCCACGCCCGTCACCTCGGCCAGCCTGACGCTGACGCTGGAGAGCGCCGGAGATGTCGAGCGGCGCGTGGTGACCTACCAGTGCGACAATGAGGAGGCGCTCTCCGTGCAATATGTCAATGCCGCGCCCAACTTCCTTGCCATTGTGCCGGTGGATGGGCAGAACCTGGTCTTCGCCACCACCATCGCAGCCTCGGGCGCGCGCTATGTGTCGGGCCCATTTGAATGGTGGAGCCATCAGGGCGACGCCACCCTGCGCGACCTGATGCAGGATGAGGACGCGGACCCCCTCGCCACCTGCACCGAAATCAGCAACACCCCCTGATCTGCCGAGTACCCGCATGCATCGCGCCATCGCCCAACTGCCAGCCGGCCACGGCAAGTCCCTCCTCGATACCATCACCCTGGTCCACGACGAGCGCCGCCTGCGTCGCAAGTTACTGACCGGCGCCACGGGCATCGAGATCATGGTGGATTTCCCGGCCACCATCACCCTCGACAATGGCGGCGCGCTGGAGCTGGAGGACGGTCGCTTCATCGGCATCATCGCCGCCGAGGAACTGCTCTACGAAGTCCGCGGCAAGGATGGAGAACATCTGCTGCGCCTGGCCTGGCATATCGGCAATCGCCACACCCCGGCCCAGCTCGAGGCGGACCGCATACTGATCAAGCGCGACCATGTTCTGAAGACCATGCTGGAAGGGCTCGGGGCGAGTGTCAGCAATGTCAGCGAGCCCTTTTCTGCCGAGCACGGCGCCTATCACAGCCACAACCATGCCGATGCCGGCCACGCGCTCCTCAACCGCAAATGAGCGCCGACCTGCAAAAGCTGCTGACCTGGCTCTCGCCGGCTTTTCCGGTAGGCGCCTTTGCCTGGTCTGCGGGGCTGGAGACCGCTATCGTTCAGCATAAGGTCACCGACCGCTCCACCGCACAAGACTGGATCGGCGGCGCCCTCAATCATGGTGGCCTGAGGACTGACGCGATCCTGCTGGCGCACGCCCATGCCGGTCATGCCGATGCCGCCAAGCTCGCCGACCTGGCCGATCTCTGCCTCGCGCTCACGCCGGCCCGCGAGCGTCATGCCGAAACCGTACTCACCGGCAATGCCTTCGTGCTGGCCAGCGCCGCCTGGCCCACTGAAACGCCGCTGACGCTCCCAAAGCCCTGCCCCTACCCCATAGCCGTGGGTGCCCTCGCCGGCGCGCACGGCATCGCCCGGCGCGATACGCTCATCGCCTTCCTCACCGCCACCGTCCATAGCCAGGTCTCGGTCGCCGTGCGCCTGGTCCCCATCGGTCAGCATGATGGCTTGGCCATCATGGCCGCGCTGGAGCCGGCCATAGCGGAGCTGGCCGATCTGTGCCTTCATGCCGCACTGGATGCTATTGGCAGCGTCGCCTATGGCGCAGATATTGCCCAGATGCAGCACGAGACCCTGACGACGAGGATATTCCGTTCATGAACATGCTCCTGGCCTCCTTCATGTTCATCGGTCTCTTCGCGGTCTCCATCGCACATCTGCTATGGGCCTTCGGCCGGACATGGCCGATCCGCAACGAAAAGCTGCTCGCCCAGACCGTGGTCGGCTTCAAGGATATCGAGCGCATGCCGCCGCGACTGGCCTCGCTGGCCGTGGCCGTCGCCACCTTCGCAGCCGGCTGCTTCGCCCTGGCCCTGGCCGATCATGACAGCGGCGGCTGGGAGTTGAACCTGATCGGCCTTGCTTTGGCTGCGGTTTTTCTCGCCCGTGGCATCATCGGCTACATGCCCTGGTGGGCCACCGTCACGCCCGAACCCAATTTCCGCCTCAACGACCGCCGGGTCTATTCCCCGCTCTGCCTGTTCCTGGGGTTCGGCTTCCTGGCCCTCATCTATCTGCGCCTGACCTGAAAACGGAGTTGTTCATGTCCAAGAGCCTCAATGGTCCCCTGCGCATCGGCATCGGTGGTCCCGTCGGCTCGGGCAAGACAACCCTGTGTGAAATGCTGCTCAAGGCCATGCGCGAGCGCTATTCCATGGCCGTGGTCACCAATGACATCTACACCCAGGAAGACGCGCTGATCCTGGCCCGCGTCCAGGCCATCTCGGAAGACCGTATCGTCGGCGTCGAAACTGGCGGCTGCCCCCATACAGCCATCCGGGAGGATGCGTCGCTCAATCTTGCGGCCATTGACGACCTCAACCGCAAGTTCCCGGACCTCGACATCATTCTGATCGAGAGCGGCGGCGACAACCTGGCCGCCACCTTCTCGCCCGACCTGGCGGACCTCACCATCTATGTGATCTCGGTAGCGCAGGGCGAAAAGATCCCGCGCAAGGGCGGCCCGGCAATTTCCCGCTCCGATCTGCTCGTCATCACCCATACCGACCTCGCGCCCTATGTCGGCGCCAGCCTCGACGTGATGGAAAGCGACACGCAGAAGGTGCGCGACGGCCGCCCCTATGTCTTTACCGACCTCCTGCGCCGCGAGAGCCTCGACCAGATCATCGGCTTCATCGAAAAGCACGGCGGCTTCGTGGCCCAGGCAGCGGAATAGGCCGGCGCCGTCAGGCGTCCTCAGCCAAAACGCAGGCCGGTCAGTTCCTCTGAGAGCGCCCATAGCCTGGCCGATGCCGCAGCATCCAGCGCCTGGGGCGGGATGGAAGCCGGCCTGGGATAGCCCCGGGTCTCCGACAGCGCGTTGGGGCCGTAATATCCGCCGCCCTCGGCGCCCGGTGCCGTCGCCGCATAGAGTGCGGGCAGAGCACCCTGCGCGGCCGGCTGGAACAGGAACCACAGATAGGTGCGCGCCAGCCCCTGCAGGCTCATCCGCCCAGGGGCGTTGTGAAGCAGGTCGGTGCGGGAAACGCCGGGATGGGCGGCAATGCTGGTGACACCCCAATTGCCGGCCTGGCTCCTGCGCTGCAATTCGAATGCAAACATCAGGCAGGCCAGTTTGGACTGTCCATAGGCGGCCATCGGCACATATCTCGACCTGTAGTGCATGTCCGCAAAGTTGATTTGGCCGTCGCGCGCCGCGATGCTGGAAAGGGTCACCACGCGCGCATCCGTGCCCTTGCGCAGGAGCGGCATCAACCCTGCCGTCAGGGCAAAATGCCCAAGATAATTGGTCCCCAGCTGCAATTCGAAGCCATCTGCGGTTTCCTTGCGCTGTGGCGGCACCATCACCCCGGCATTGTTGATCAGGAGATCGATATGGCTCCGCTGCTGCTGGAGCCGCTGGACAAAGGTCGCGATCGACTTGAGGCTCGCCAGGTCGATTTCTTCGAACTGGACCTTCGCGCCGGGGACCGCGCTGCGGACTTTTGCCACTGCCTCGGCACCCTTGGGGGCACTGCGACCGGCAATGATCACATCGGCCCCGGCCCGTGACAGGGCCAAGGTATCCTCGAATCCAAGGCCACCTGTGCCCGTCACCACAGCCACCCGTCCGTTCTGTTCGGGAATATCCGCCGCCGTCCACTTGCTCATAAGTCTCGCCCTTCCAAATCTGCACTCAGTGCACAATTCAATTATTGCACTGAGTGCAGAATTGCAAGTGGGGGATTTACGCGATACGAGAGCGGTATGGGAATTCGGGAAGAGAAGCGGCAACAGACCCTCAAGCGCATCACGCAGAGCGCCATAAGCCTGTTTGCCAAACAGGGTTACGAAGCAACGACCCTCGACGCCATTGCGGCGGCCGCCGGCATTTCGCGGCGGACCTTCTTTCACTATTTCAAATCCAAGGACGATATCCTGCTGTCCCAGCAAGCCGGGCTCGGCGAGCAATTGGTGGAAGCCCTCGCGACCGAGCCGACGCGCGGCACCCCGGCCGAAACCCTCCAGGCGGCCATGCGCCGGATCGCAGCGTCCTACCCCCTGGAAGAGCTGATCGCGATAGACAGTCTGATGATGTCGATCGAAGTCGTTCAGTCGCGCAAGCAGGCCAATTACATTCGCGACGAACACTTGTTGCTCGCGGCTTTGCGCCAGCGCTGGCCCGAACAAAGCGACATATCCCTGCGTCTGGCCGCCCAGATGGCCATCGGTTTGACGCGCCTGTCACTGGACGCCTGGCGCAGCGATGGCGGCACCAGGCCAATCGTCGACTATCTCGACCTTGCCATTGCCGAGCTCCGCCGGGAGTTCGGCGGAGCCTAGCTGGCCGGGGGTCGCACCAGCGCAACCACGGACCGCGGCGGCAATGTCGCTGTGCCTTCCGTCAG
>CBFGTF010000095.1:0-10565 GCA_965651655.1 uncultured Devosia sp. | reverse complement strand
GGGTGCGCCAGGGCTCCTCGATATAGGGGCCGATGCGTTCGGCAACGCCCAGCGAATCCACGGCGATGCTGCCGGTCGGGTAGCCCTGGGTATCAAGACCCAGTTCACCCGCAGCATTGAGATCGGCACTGCCGTCGGTGGCGCGGATGCCGACAATGCGGAGCCTGCCGCCCGCCTGCTGCCAATCGGGCAGGGGCGGCGTGATCCCCCAATTGCGGATGTCATCGGGCAGGGCCGTTATCTCGGCCTCGATTTCCGCATTGGTGGTCGCAAGGGCAATGGAGGGCGCTTCCACGTCCTGGGCGCGCAGATAGAGGGCGAGTGCGGAGCGACCGGCTTCGGGGTCGTGCAATTCGGGCATGTCGAGCAGGTGCATTTCGACCTGCGGGGACTGGGCGATCAGCCTGTCGCCGAAGAGGCGGTCGCTCCAGGCGAGGTCATGGGCCAGCAGCGACAGGCGGGCGATGCGCCAGTTTTCAAGGCGAAGACTGGCCTCCAGGGTGCTCCAGGCCACCTCCTGACGAAGTCCGGTGAAAGCATCGGACAGTTGCGCCGGTCCCAGGGCCGAGGCCACCAGATGAGTCGGGCGATAGACCATGGCGCTGGCCCTTATGCCAGGAAGCTCCACCAGCATATCGGCCGAAACGAGGCTGGCGCTCGTGCAGTCGATGTCGAAGCGGAACGGGAAACCGCCGATATCAAGGGTATCGCAATGCAGTTGGGGGGTGGTCTCGCCGTCGGCCAGCGCCAGCATTTCCACCTGCTGGCGGACCTGCCCGGCGATAAAGAACCAGCCGCCGGCCCAAGCCAGCACGACGAACAGGATAATGGTGCCCAGGATGATGATTCGTTTCTTCATGGCCTCTTCATACCTGTGACCCGCCTCTGCCAGAAGCGGGTTTGCATGCTGCGGATTGATCGCTATCTATCCCCGGACCAGACCGGAGCGCTAATCTGCTGGCGGCCGGGGCGTCAGCAAGGGCGCCAATCTAGCCGGGAAAGTGGTTGTGCTATGGCAGAGGAATTGGAGACCGGCGATGGGCAGGGCACCTACTGGGTGTTCGGCTATGGGTCCTTGATCTGGAATCCGGGTTTTTCTTTTCAAAGCGCGCAACTGGGCCTGCTGCGCGGAGCGCACCGGTCGCTTTCGATCATTTCCCATCATCACCGTGGCACCCGCGATACGCCAGGTCTGGTTTTCGGCCTGACCCGGGGCGGGTCGTGTCGTGGCATGGTGTTCGAGGTCGGGCACAGGGCCTGGGCCGAGGTGCGGGCCTATCTCGATGCGCGCGAACTGGTGACCTCGGTCTATCGCGACGTCTGGCGGCCGGTGACGCTGGCGGATGGAAGGCGGGTGACGGCATTGACCTACGTGGTCGATGAGACCCATGAGCAATTTGCCGCGCAGCTGAGCGTGGAGGCTCAACTGGCGATGATCCGGGCGGGGGTGGGCATATCGGGGCGCAATGTCGACTATGTGCTCAACACGGCCCAACATCTGATGCAATTGGGCATTCGGGATAAGGCGCTGATGGCCCTGGCGCACCAGCTGGCGGGCGACGACGGCACAAGCCTGGACTAAGTCCCTGCGTGGCTCGCTCGCCCGCTTGGCGTCCCCGATCGGGCTTCGTCCCCGGCGTCAGGCGGCCTGGGCCACCGCTTCGGGCGCGGGAACGGCCTGTTCGAGATCCCAGATAGTGGACAGCCGGTTCTCCGGCGCGTCGAGACGGAAAACGCTGGTGGCACAGTCCAGTGCCAAGCGAAAGCGCGTCCGGCTCATCGGGTCGGCTACCAGGTCTTCGGTCGAGCCAACCCAAAGCACATGGGTACCCTTGGCTATCAGATAGAGGTCGGTCTCGGCCATGGCGAAGTGTTCGAGGCTCTCCGCATTCAGGGCGTAAGCGCGGCCCGACCGCCCCTGCCATTGCGACAGCCCGGTCGGACGCGGTCCCCTGTGCCCAAGATTGCCGTAATGGATCATATTCCCGTTCCCCTGCGTCCCCAGAAGAAGAACAAAATTAGAACAAACTTTATCGAGTGTCAACCCCTCCCGAGGCGTGACCCCATATCTATGGTTGTGTTCGGTGATGTCGTCAATATCTAGTGGGTGTCAGCGGTGCGAAGCGCGTTGAGCCGCGCCCGGAGGTGCGCGTCGAGGGGACGGCCAATGCCCTGGTCGATGGCTTCCTCGGTCAGCCTGGTCGATTCGGCTTCGATGACAGTCCTCAGACGCTCCTGGAAGACTTCGGGGCTAAGGCCTGGTTCGATCGCGGGCAGGAAGCGCGCCGTTGCGGTGCCCGGCCAGATCACCAGGCTGTTGCGGCCCCAGAACAGGCCGGAATTGAGTGCCACCGGCACGACGGGAACGTTCAGCTCGGTATAGAGACGCACAATGCCCTGGCGGTAGTCGGGCGGCGCCAGCGCCGCTTTGCGGGTGCCCTCGGGATAGATGACGATGCGGCAGCCCCGATCGATGGCGGCGCGGGCCTGCTTGATCATCTCGGGAATGGCCTGGGCCCCCCGTTGGCGGTCGATTTCGATGCAGTCGAGCGAGCGCGCCGCCCAACCGAAGAAGGGAATGCGCATCAGCTCCTTCTTGGCGATATAGGCTGGCCTGCCGGTATGGGGAAAGATCGCGAAGATGTCCCAATCCGACTGGTGCTTGGAGGCGATGATGCAGCCCCCCGGCGGGATGTTCTCATCGCCTTCGACCCGGGTATGGACCCCGGTCAGGTAGCGCAGGAAGACTATGTTGGACCGGCACCAGTAGCGCGCAATAGCCTGGCCGAAGGGGGTCGTGCCGAAAATCAGACCGACAATTCCCGCGGTGATGGCCAGCAGGGCCGTCTGGCCGATGAACAGGACATAGAACAGGGCGGTCCGGATTGCCTGAAACGCAGCCTTCATCGACATCAGCTCCCCCGGCTTTCGGGCCGTCCGTCCCTCATAGCGGGACCATGCGCACTTGGCGAGGCCAATGCCTCACGAGGCCTCGCTGAGATAGCGGCGCACCGTGACTCGCGAGGTGACGGCAGTCAGTGCGGCAATCACCGGTACGACGCAGAGAATCACGATCATGCCATCCCATCCGAGCAGGAGGCGGCCAAAAAGGGCGCCGACCTGCGCCGTGGCTTCGCTGGGCAGGACGCTGCCGGCGGCGGCGCCGATGAGCACGAAGAACAGAATGGCCAACAATGCCCCAAGGAAGCCGCCCTGCAGGCCAATGGAGAGAAACCGCCCCTGGAATTCCCCGGCGATGAACCGGTTGGAGGCACCGATGAAATGCAGCACGTCGACGATTTCGCGGTTGCTGGCCATGGCACCACGGGTGGCAAAGACAATGGCAAGCACCGTGGCGACCCCGATCAGTCCGAGCACAAGAAGGCCCGACAGCACCACGGTGCCGGCCATGGTGTTGAGCTGCTGCCGCCAGGCGGCGTGGGTATCGAGGCTGGCGCCATTGATGGCGGAAAGATTGCGCTGCAACTGCTCGATATCGGCCTCTGCGGGATCGGAGAGCTGCACCACGACAAGGCGCGGAATGGCGATGGCCGAGAGGTCGAGACCGGCGCCAAGCCAGGGTTCGAGCAGGGCCTGGCTTTCCTCGATGGTCAGCGCCCTGGCGCTGCCGACGCCAGGCGTGGACTGGGCCAGCGATACGGCGGTGCGCAGATTGCTTTCCATCACCTCACCCTCGACAGGGCGAATCTGGATGGTCAGCTCGCGCCCCACATCTGCGGACCAGGCGATGGCCGATTTCTGTACCAGCACCACCCCGCCCAGGGTCACCGCCGAGAGAAAGGCCATGATGGTGATGAGCAACAGGAGGGTCCGCCCGGCGACGCTTTTTTCCGGCACGATGGGTGCCGGCCCGCCACGGCGGGGCAGGAGGGAAAGCAATTGCCTAATCATGGATGGTCAACTCCCCCTTGTTGAGCACCATGCGCGGATAGGAAAAGCGATCGAGCAGCGGCAATTCATGGGTGGCCAGGATGATGGTCATGCCCAGTGTACGGTTCAGCTCGGCGAACAGGTGCACGAGGCGGCTGGAGAGGTCGGGATCGACATTGCCGGTCGGCTCGTCGGCCAGCAGAATCTTGGGCCGGGCGATAACGGCGCGGGCAATGGCGGCGCGCTGTTTCTCGCCGCCGGAAAGCAGCGTGGGAAGGGCATGCATGCGCTCACCCAGTCCCACCCATTCGAGCAGCTCGATCACGTTGGGGCGATACTCGCTCTCGGGCTGGCCAAGCACCCGCAGCGGCAGGGCGACATTCTCGAAAGTGGTCAGATGATCAAGCAGGCGGAATTCCTGGAAGACGATGCCGATATGCCGGCGCATCTGCAACAGGCTGTCCTGGTCGAGATTGCCCACATCCTCGTCGAACATGGTGACCTTGCCGCGGCTGGGCTTGATGGAGAGCAGCAGCAGGCGCAGCAGGCTGGTCTTGCCCGCGCCGGACGGTCCGGTCAGGAAGTGGAATGAACCGGGCTCGATGGAAAAGGAAAGATCCTTGAGGATTTCTGGGCCATTGCCGTAGCGCAGGCCCACATCGGAAAACTCGATCAAGAACGGGTGCTCCCCAGCTCGTCCGGTGGCTTTGGCGGCGGTGAGGCGAATCAGCCCCGAGGCATCATAGCAGCGTGAAGCCTCTGCCGTGGCATGTGGCGGTCATTGGCCGGGGGAAAGCGGCATAATTTTGGTGGGTCGGGGGTTTGAGGAGTTTTAACCCCGCAGGGGATAGGGTCGGCATCCATCCCGGGATTATACGCGCCACCCTCATGATCATCACCTGTCCGCATTGCCAGACCAAGTACCAGGTGACCTATGAGGCCATCGGCTCGGCTGGCCGCAAGGTGCAATGCGCCCATTGCCACCAGGCCTGGACCCAGGATGCCAATGCCGCCGCGGACCAGGACGGGGAAGGTGAGTCGGCCGACCAGGTTTTCGATGCCTTTGCCGAGGATGCCTTGGACGAGGCCATGAGCGCCGAGGAAAGCATCGTGGCCAGTCAGGGCGGGCGAACGGCGGCGGTCGGCGAGCCACCGAAACCGCTTTCAGGGGCCGAGGCTGCCGAACTGCAGAAGCGGCAGATGGCGTTCCTCCGCCGGCAGAATGCCATGATCTCGAGCCTGCCGCTGGCACGTTTGCGCCGGGCGGCCCGGATTGCCGGGGTGGTCATACTGGCCGGACTTCTCGGCGGCACCTATTTCGGGCGTGTACCGATCGTCGAACGTTATCCGGACCTTGCCGGCCTCTACGAAGCGATTGGCCTGGGGGTCAATGTGGTGGGGCTGGACTTTTCCGATCTCGCAACGCTCAAGCAGCTTTCCGGCGGCAATGACGTGCTGACGGTGTCGGCACAGATCGTGGGGCGGGCCGATCGTCCGGTCGCCGTGCCGCCTGTCGTGGTGAGCCTGCTCGATGAAGACGGCAGGGCGGTCTATGAGTGGAGCGTCGCGCCGCGTGTGCGCGACCTGATGGCGGGCGAGCGCGCAACCTTTGACACAAGGCTCTCGTTGCCGCCCAGCGAGGCGGTGCGGGTGCGCCTGAGCTTTGCCGGCAAGGGCGCCAGGGCAGGCGAGCGCGGCTCGGGCGTGGCTCCCGAACAGCCGGCCAGTCTAGTTGACACCCTTTCGGTGCCGGTCGAGGGGACCGGCCCAGCGGCACCTGCCGCTGTATCCCATGACCAAGCTGCCGAGCCGGACCATGCGCCGCCGGCCGCCAGTGAACACCATTAGGAGAGCGCCAATGGCCCGTATCCTGGTTGCCGAGGACGATCCTTCGGTCCGTGCCTTTGTCGTCAGCGCCCTGACCATGAAGGGCCATGAAGTCGTGGCCGAGGAGGATGGAGGCCTGGCGGCTGAGACCATCGACGCCGAGGCCGGCAGATTCGACCTGCTGCTCACCGACATCAAGATGCCGGTCATGGACGGGATTGCATTGGCCCTGCATGTGGGTGCCGCTCACCCCCAGGTTACCATCCTGATGATGACCGGCTTTGCCGACCAGCGCGAACGCGCCCATGGCCTTGATGCGCTGATCTATGATGTCATCGCCAAGCCTTTCACCCTGGCAGACCTCCTGGCCAAGGTGGATGACGCACTGGTGGGCAATCCGGTCGAGGTTGTGTCACTGGCCCGGCGGAGCCTGCAGTAGACCTGGGTCCTGTCCTAGCTCTTGCCGGTCAACAGGGCTGTAGTTCGATCCATTATTGGGCCTGTGCTTGATATCCCTGCTGAAATAGTGCCTAGTTTGCGCATTTCCGGGGGTTCTCATGAAATCAACTGCAGTCATTACGGGATGCGTGGCAATATTTCTGTGCATGGAGATGCCGGCGATAGCCCAGAATTTTGCCCTTGCCGTGCCGGGGGCGCCGGGGCTGGAGCTGGAATTCAGGGGCTACGGACAATCCGGGGCGGAGATATTCTCCGAAACCTCCAGCGTGACCGAATTGATCAATGGCCAGCGCCAATATGCCATTCGCGTCGATGAGGACATCCTGACCCGCGATCCCCTGGCGCGGTGGTGCGTGACCGATCCGACCGGCGCGTGGCCACCGGCCAAGGGAGCGGCGGATTTCACCCTCTGCGACGATACTCCGAGCGAGAGGAGCGGCACCTACGGTTTTGAAGTGTCCGAGTTGATGCCGGCGCCTGAAGCTGAATCTGAATCCGAAGCTGAGGCCTTCGTGCCCCAGGGCGTTCAGACCTGGTGGGGGCCGGATGCGCCAGTCGCCGAGTGGACCCGGTTCTGCTTGAGCTCGGATGCAGAATTGTGCGTGGTTCGTCGGGATCTTGTCGATGACAGCGGCACGATGATCGCCAGCATGGTGCTGCGCAGCTTGAAGGGTTCGGACGAATTTGCGGTCCAGGTTCGGGTTCCCAACGGCGGCCTGCTGCATGAACCGACAAGCTGGCAGATCGACCAGCAGGATGCGTTCAAGGTCGACTATCATTATTGCCAGGCAGAATGGTGCGTGATCCAGGCCAGCGCGGACGATGGGGGGATCGCCGACTTCAAGCGCGGCAACCAGGTGGCGATCACCACGCGCGATCGCGCCAATCAGCCGCAATTGCTTAACTTTGGTCTCGACGGCTTTACCCGGGGCTTCGACGGCCCGGGGACGCCGGATGAGCCCCGGTCCTCCACGCCCGCCGTGACGCGCACAGAACCGCAGGACTGGCAGAAGCGATGCGAGGGTGAGACCTGCCTCTACATCACGACTGTCGCCGGAAGCCCGCAGAACGTTCCGGCCAGATTGATCCTTCGCATACAGGAAGGCCGGCCGGCCATGCTGGTCGCCAATGTGCCCAACGGCATGCGGCTTTCGGGTGGCATGGTGTTTCGCTATGGCGAGGATCAGGCCAACCGCATCAACTACATTGTCTGCGATCCCGCCCTGTGTACGGCGCAGGTCCAGTTGAACGAAGAATTCTATGACCTAGTCGTCAATGACGACGAAGTGTCCATCGGCTTCGTCGGTCTCGACGACGAGGAGTTCAGCGCGACCTTCAAAATGCCCGCATTGAAGGCGCTGATCGAAGCGGACTGATGCCGTTCCGGCAGGTGGCTCATTCTTCTGCCCCTCGGGGAGAAGGTGCCCCGAAGGGCCGGGTGAGGGGGTCGCAGACACCCGGCGCCTTGGGGAAATCAGCCGCGCCTGCTCGGATTCCTTGAGGGGGGAGAGGAACAAAATCACACCCAGTCGGGCACGCTGTCCAGCGCCAGCAGTTCATCAAGCGACTTGCGCGGGCGGATGACGTGCCACCGGCTGCCGTCGACCAGCACTTCGGGGATCAGCGGCCGCGAATTGTAGGTCGAGGCCATGACCGCGCCATAGGCGCCGGCGCTCATGACCGCCAGAAGGTCGCCTTCCTTGACCCCGGCAAGGGTGCGGCCCTTGGCCAGGTAATCACCGGTTTCGCAGACCGGCCCGACAATGTCGCCGGTGATCGGGGCGAGATTGGAAGGGTTCACCGGCTGGATGTCGTGATGCGCCTCGTAGAGCGTCGGACGGATGAGGTCGTTCATGGCCGCATCGACAATGATGAAATCGGCCTCACCCTGTTTCACATATTCCACCCTGGTGACGAGAATACCGGCATTGCCCACCAGAAGCCGCCCCGGCTCGATCACCAGCGAGCATCCAAGCTGGCCGACCTTGTCGCGGACGACCGAGGCATAGGCCTCCGGATGGGGCGGCGCTTCCTCATCGACATTATAGGGAATGCCCAAGCCGCCACCGATATCCACATGCTCGATACGATGGCCGTCGGCACGCAGTTCCCTGACCAGTTCGGCCATCAGCCCAAAGGCATTGCCGAAGGGTTCGAGATCGGTGATCTGGCTCCCGATATGCATGTCGACGCCCACGGCCTCGACATTGGGCAGCGCGGCGATGCGGGCATAGACCTCGCGAGCGCGCTTATAGGGAATGCCGAATTTGTTCTCGGACTTGCCGGTGGAAATCTTGGCATGGGTGCGCGCGTCGACATCGGGATTGATGCGGACCGAGACGCGGGCCGTCTTGCCCATGTCGCCCGCGACCATGGAAAGGCGTTCAAGCTCGGGTTCGCTTTCGAGGTTGAAGCACTTGATCCCGACTTCGAGGCCCCGGCGCATCTCGGCCACGGTCTTGGCGACACCCGAAAAGACGATCTTGTCCGGCGCGATGCCGGCGGCCAGGGCGCGCTCGAGCTCACCAAGGGACACCACATCGGCGCCGCAGCCCTCGGAGGCCATGAGCTTTAATACAGCCTGGTTGGAATTGGCCTTCATGGCATAGGCCATGAGCATGGGAATGCCCTCAAAGGCCGCGCGCACCACGCGGACATGGCGGCGCAGGGTGGCGCTGGAATAGACGTAGAAGGGCGTGCCCACCTTTTCCGCGAGGTCGTTGATATTGACGTCTTCGGCAAAAAGGACGCCGTCGCGATGCTGGAAGTGGTGGACCATTTTGTCATCCTCTCTTCCCCTCTCCCCTTGTGGGAGAGGGTGCCCGAAGGGCGGGTGAGGGGTCTCACGCGCTCCGAAAGTCCCCCTCATCCGGCGCTGACGCGCCACCTTCTCCCACGAGGGGAGAAGGGGACCCGGTCATCTAAGCCAAGCTCAGGCAAAACAAAAGCCAGACTTATCGATCAGCCTCATAAGCGGCTTCGATCCGCTCGGCGACCAGATGCTGGAGCCGCCAGAGATGGGGATCGTGGATACCCATCTGTTCGAGACGATCGACCGTTGCATGAAGATATTCGGCCATGGAGCCGCGCGTGCCAGTGGCCCGGGCCAGGACATCGGCGATCTCGGCTTCGCTAAGGCCGGTGACATAGCGGCCGGACTGGCGGTCGATGCAGAAGGTGAGGGCGCGGATGGTCCGCTCGCCATTGCGCACCCGCACCCAGCGTGGCGGGAAGGCGGTGGGGATCCAGCCCATTTCCCGCTCGAACAGTTTTGTGAGGCATTCGTCGCGCCGGTCAGGCGGCAGGCGATAGAGCGCACCCTTGCAGGCACCGCCCCGGTCGAGCGCCAGCATCAGGCCTGGATTGGCCTCGCTGCCGCGAAAGCGGGTGTTCCACCCCAGACAGAAGGCGCGGTGCCAGCCGTGCAGGAGGCCGGTGCGCATTTCGACATAATCGCAGGCCGGCTTCCAGATCAGCGAGCCATAGGCGAAGACCCAGGTCTCGTCATGGTGGTCAGGGCCATCGAACAGCTTTGCAATGGTGGCGGCGTGGTCACCCGGGCTTGCCTCGCGCATGCCGGGTGGCGGGGGAGGCAGGGCCTCGAAGACCTCGTCGGGCTGGAGATAGGCGACATGACGGGCGGTGAGGCGCATCGGTCGCTTGGTATGGTGCACAGTCTTCTCCGTCTTCCCTCTCGCAAGGGGAGAGGGAAGATTGGCGCAACGTCAAATCCTATGCAATGCCGCCGTCGCCATGGCCGCCATGCTTTTTCGTCTTCAGGGCGCGTGGCTCATGCGTCTCGCCGGTGAGCAGGCTCTTCCACCGCGCCGCCTGGGCCAGCACATTGGCCGGCGCCGTACCGCCATAGGACTTTCGCGCGGCCACCGAGGCCTCGACCGTCAGCACCTTGTGGATGCGGCTGTCGATACGGTGATCGATCAGCTTGAAATCCTCGATGGTGAGGCCTTCGAGCCCGCAGCCCTTCTGCTCGGCCAGCGACACGACCTGGCCGGTGATGTGGTGGGCATCGCGGAAGGGAATGTTCAATTCGCGCACCAGCCAGTCGGCGACGTCGGTGGCGGTGGAAAAGCCCGCCGAGGCCGAGGCATGCATGCGCTCGCGATTGGGGACCATGTCCTTGACCATGCCCGTCATCGCAGCCAGCGACAGGGACAGGGCGTCCAGCGCATCGAAGGCGACTTCCTTGTCTTCCTGCATATCCTTGGAATAGGCGAGCGGCAGGCCCTTCATCACCACGAGCAGGGAATTGAGCGCCCCCAGGATACGGCCGATCTTGGCGCGCACCAGTTCGGCGGCGTCCGGATTGCGCTTCTGCGGCATGATCGAGGAGCCGGTGGTGAACTTGTCCGAGAGCTTGACGAAGCCGA